>CAYTLJ010000008.1:0-20792 GCA_964438555.1 uncultured Algimonas sp. | reverse complement strand
CAAAGCTTCTATTGCCGACGAAACCTCGAGTTCCGCGAAAACCGCGATTTCCAACAAAACCTTGCGAGCTTTGCGAGACAAAATTGCCTTGGAAGTTACGTCTGCTCTGGGCTTCTGCTGTTTGGCTGAGACCAGCTAATAACAATAAACCAGCAGCTGCTATTTTCATCACCTTAAACATCATTGATCCTTTCGGGAAATTTATATGCCTTAAAACTATAGCAGATTTTCGCTTATAGGTTGAACACATTATGGTTATTGCTTTGTTACGGGTTATTTTCAGTTCATCTTTATCGCGCCAAGGGGTGGCTTAAAAACAACCGAAGCGGTATCTAAACCTTTATCAAAGAACAATTTTTTTAAGTTGAGTAATGTGATATTGCGTACAAGAATTATGGAAAAATAGTGGAAATCCAACCATAGTTTGACCATAGACGAAGCAGCTCAGGCCCAGTGCTAGGCCAATTTCTGGATCAAATATTATGGATAGTTTTACAGCCGCCGTCGTCCAAGCGAGTTCCAAACTCTTTGATACGCCCGCCACATTGGATGTTTTCGAAACAAAGCTGAAGGATGCCAAAGGGCTTGGGGCTGAACTCGTTGTTTTCCCTGAAGCCTTTATTGGGGGATATCCCAAGGGCGTTGATTTTGGTGTTCGGGTCGGGATGCGTTCAGATGAGGGGCGGTCTCAATTTGCGGCCTATATGGACGGGGCCATTTCGCGCCAATCCCCAGAGATGGATAGGATTTGCAAAGCGGTAAAGCGTGTTGGGTTAACGGTTGTACTGGGACTGATCGAAAAGTCCGGTGGCACGCTTTATTGTTCGAGTGCCTGTATCGGCAAGGACGGACAAATTCTCTCATGGCATAGAAAGCTTATGCCAACCGCCATGGAACGCGTCATTTGGGGGCAGGGTGATGGCTCCACCATGTCTGTGGCCAAGACGGATATCGGCACGGTGTCAATGGCGATTTGCTGGGAAAACTACATGCCGCTTTATCGCCAGCATCTTTATGATCAAGGCACGCAACTTCACTGCGTCCCAACAGTTGATGACCGGGATGTCTGGACGCCGACCTTACAGGCCATCGCGCTAGAAGGCCGCTGTTTCGTCTTAAGCGCCTGTCAATATATGACGGTCGGTGATGTCGCGGCAGACTGGTTTGATCCCGTTCAAGGGAAAGAACCCGACACAGTGCTTATTCGCGGCGGGAGCTGCATTATATCTCCAATGGGCGACGTGCTTGCCGCGCCTGTTTATAATGAAGAGACAATCCTGACCGCTCATATTGATTTGGACATGATCAAAGGCGGGAAATTTGATCTGGATGTGTCGGGCCATTATAGCCGTCCAGATGTGTTTAAATTGACTGTCGACAAAGACCCAAAGTAATCCTGACGATTATTTTTCAAAAAATGAGCTCGATTGGTTGGGTGTTTCAGCTAATCGCCGCGCTTAAAAACATCACCGATTTGCAGGGACGATTGTAAGCTAATCCAATAACGCGTTCTATCAAAATTTATGTTTCCAAATTCATACAGCTATTTAATACGGTCTCTCCTTAGCACGTTTAGGTTTTAATTGACGCTGATGTTTATTTATCTATACTTCAGCTTATTGTTTCAATCTATTTTACGGGTGTGCAATATGAAGCTTACAGCAAAATCCATCGTGATTTCCTTAAATGCCGCTCTATTATTCGCCGCTCCGATGGCCAGCGCCCAGGATGATATCCGTGAGTTTTCAGAAGCAACAGTGCAAAAAACAGCTTCGACTTCGAAGTCTTCACTCGATAAATTTGTTCCGCGCCCCAGTCCAGATAAAGCTAAAACTCGGATAGATTTCTCGACCTTAGACACCATATTACGAACGGGTGTTCTTTATACGGGCCCATCAACACGCATCCATGCCCCGCGCAAACGATCGAATCTTGGCTCCCGTATTAAAACCAGTGTAGGACATACATCCCCTTATCAAAATGAGGGAAATAAAGTTCTTTTTTCAACTTTCAATAAAGCACATAAAGCGGAGCTTTCTGACTATCAGGACGAGCTAGAACGACTCGGCAATGAAATCGATATTTCAACGCTGCCTCGCAATCAACAACTCGCTTATTGGTTTAATCTGCATAATGTAACGGTTATGGATATTGTCGCGCAGAAATACCCAGTGCGGCGTCCAAGCTCTATTCGTATTCGGCCAGGGAAAACCCGATTGCACGACGCAAAGCTAATCACACTACAGGGGGTGCCCTTAAGCCTGCGTGATATTCGAGAGAAAATTGTTTTTTCGAATTGGAAAGACCCCAATGTAATATACGGATTTTGGCATGGTGATATCGGGTCTCCATCATTGCAAAACTACGCTTTTACAGGACGCAACCTCAGTAAGACTTTAGATTTCATTGCGGATGAATTTTCCAATTCTCTGCGCGGTGTAAATCGTCGCAAAAATGTGCTCTCTGTCTCTAAACTTTATTATGACACCGCACCTTATTACTTCCCAAATTTCGAGACGGATTTGAAAGCGCATCTAAGCCCACATTTGCGTGACAATGTTAAACCCTTATTCGCCAATTATTCTGCCATTAAGCCTGATGGTTATGAAACGGATATTGCGGATACAACTGGCGGGGTTGGCAATCGTTTATTGTCAGGGAGTGCCTCTGTAAATCGAGGTATGGGGTTTTTACCAAATATCTGTCCCGCTTGCACGGCTGGCGGCCTTGCGCAATCGTTTAAAAGCAACACGACGCGCGGAAACTACATCGATGCAATTGCTAAAAAACGAGGCGTTTTAGAGGTCAAAGGCGAAGGTCGGATTACGCCCGGAACAGTCAGTATTATAGATATCGAAACTTTAGACCGCTCACCAGAAATTAAATAGAGCTCATGGATAGGCGCTATTAGGGTCCTCGGTGTGATTGTTCTGAGTATAAGACAAGTTTCTGTAAGGTTCCGGGTTTCGATAAAGATTGCTTTACGCATTATCCAATTTTTGACTACATTTAGATCATGGATGCTAGGCTTAAATCAAAACGACTAAATTTACGCCATGTCACGGCTGAAGATGTGGATGTAATACAGGCCTGCATTCATGATCCGCGAATATATGAAATGGTCGCGCGTATACCGGCTAATCAATCTCGAAAAGCAACTTTAGACTGGATATTTACGCATGATGACGGACGAAAATCTAATACAGACTTCGTTTATGCAATAAACTCACAAAAGAAATTTATTGGTTTGATGGGGTTCCACAGAGAAACAACATCAGACTTATTTGAATTGGGTTTTTGGATCGCACCGCAAGCGTGGGGGAATGGCTATGCGACTGAAGCAGGCGAGGCGCTCTTATTAAATCTAGAGACGAGACAGGGCGCTCAAAAAACACTCGGAAGCTATTTTTCCGATAATCGCGCCTCGGGGCGTGTCCTAGAAAAATTAGGGTATAGAAAGACCGGTGAAGGCCGGATGCATTGCGCGGGTCGAAATAAGGTTCTTCCTTTGATCAAGATGGAGCGAGCAGAAACGCTCTAATATTCAGAGTTATATTTCTATTGCCCATCAACGATAAGTGTGATGTCTATAAATAACCAATAATGGGGTAAATATTATGAACCTTAGAAAATTCATATTCGCAAGGTTTTGCATTGTTTTAAGCGCGGTCTTAATAAGTTCATGCTCAGAGGCACAGTCAGAGGGTCCGTCTGAGACGAAAGTCGAGGTGATGATCCTTGGGACACTCCACCTAACGGGTGGTGGATCGGATGTCGTTAACCCGAAGGTTAAGGATTATCTCGCCCCCAAAGGTCAAGAAGAGATTAGACAATTGCTTGATAAGCTTGAGACCTATGCACCCGACAAAATCATGCTTGAATTAGAGCCACAATATGAAGACAAGTTTAATCAGAGTTACCGAGCCTATCTCGAGGGTGGCCATCAACTTGGTGTAAATGAACGTGAGCAGATTGGAATGCGTCTGGCCAATCGGCTTGGTCATGAACGGCTTTATGCGGTGGATTTCGATAGTTTTCTGGATCATCGCGGCGCGCAGGCCGCTGCCGAAGAGCTTGGCCAAGAGCACTTGATAAAAGAATATCAAGGCTGGATTGATCAATTCATAGCAAGAGATAATGTCCAAGAGAACCTGCCTTTAATAGAGCGTTTAATCTTGATGAATTCCGATGAGCGGTGGCTCCAACGCAAAGCGTTTTTAACAGTTGCACAAATGGGTTCTCCCGAAGACCCGCAGGGGGCTTTGCAGGTTATGACTTGGTGGGAGCGTAATATGGTGATATTTGCGCGAACCGCGCAATATGCAGAGCCAGGGGACAAAATCCTGATCGTTATTGGAGCTGGGCATAGAGATATTTTGCAGGATTTCTTTGGTGACGCGCATGGGTTTGAGCTTGTCAGTCCAGTTCCTTATCTGGAGAAATAAATGTTTATAGGAATAATTTACGCTCGGATGCCGGGCGCTGATGAAATACAGCTATCTTAAAATCGCCCAAAATAAGCCTCCGGTAAAACTTACCTAGCTCTTAACAACTTCGAAATATTATAATTCTAAACTCGCACGCATAGATCGATGTGAGTAATATTATGACCAGAAAAACGTTTATTCTAACAGGATTGTTCCTAATTGCCCTCGTGCCGCTTTATATGGGTTTGCTGTGTTTTCTGACTCTGAGCCAAATCATCCAGATGGATTCAATTACAAACACTCATCTGCCGCTATTTCTTATTGCGGCTGTCCCATTGGGTTTCGGCGTTTTACTATGGCTACGCCTCAGATATATTGGCAAAACGCGGACGTTTACCGGTCTTTGTATTTTTGGGTTTTTCGTCACACTCCTTCTATCATATAAGCTTTATCTAAGTGGTGGCTTGATACAGTTTGGTGACTTGATACAGTTTTTTGACATCAACAACCCTGGCCATCAAATACTGGCTGAAATTGCTGCGTGGCAAAATGCCGGGTCTGAAGGTGAATTAAGTATATCACTGAGACCCAGAATTGAAATGGCAATGTTATCAGGGGGGAGATACTTGTTCTTAAACTGGTTCTTATTTGTAGTTCTCTATTTCGGGGCATTAGGTCCACGCCCTCCAAGGGACCGCAAACGGCTTGGCGGTTTACTGAAGCGTTTCATAATATGGCGTGACGAAGAATCTGACGTTAGGCTAAAGACTGCAGCCTGATAAGTTATGAGTGTTTGGCGACGCTCACCTTTAACGATGAACGTCGTTAGTGCGCCCAAATTGGGCCGTTCGGCTATTGTTCGCTGTCGCGAGCGATTGAAGTCGGTCCAACCTAATAAAGCCTAATCGACCGGGAATCAAAATCCCCAACACCCATTCACCGCCATCCCCACACCTGCATTTCCACCCAAAACCGGCCTCCGCCTATCAAAAATGAGTGGTGTAATTCGACCTGTCTGACTTATATAACTAGGTTCAACAACACATTGACCTCGTTTTTATGGATATCGCATGACAAATGGAATTCTGGCTTATGGCGTTTATATACCGCGCCGTCGTTTGCAACGACACGTCATCCATGCCGCAAATAGTTGGTTTGCACCGAATTTGCGCGGCCTGTCCAAAGGCGAAAAGGCGGTGTCAAACTGGGATGAAGACGCCATTACCATGGCTGTCGATGCGGGGCGTCACTGTCTGGATACGATCTCTGCAGATATTGAATCTGTGTCATTGGCATCCACGACTTTGCCTTTTGCGGACCGGTCTAATTCCGGCATTGTCAAAGAGGCGATGAACCTATCTGATAATATTCAAGCCCTAGATGTCACGGGCACATTGCGCTGCGCCACATCGCAATTGATCCAAGCTTTGCAAGGCACGACGACGCAGCTCGCGCTAAGTGCGGATAAGCGCAAAGGGCGTCCGGGGTCTGAAGATGAAATGATCCAAGGCGACGGCGCGGCGGCGCTATTAATCGGCAGTCGTAAGCCGATTGCCACAGTAAGAGGTCTATATTCCGAGACGATTGATTTTCTTGATCACTTTAGAGCCAATGGTGAGGATTTTGATTATCATTGGGAAAAACGCTGGGTACGCGATGAAGGGTTTCAGGGCGTCCTAAAAGACGCGATTAATAGAGGATTGGACGGTTTCGGCGTGGCGCCTGATGCGGTCGATCATGTGGTTCTGCCTTTGCCCGGAAAAAGTCTACCGCCAAAACTGGTGAATATGATTGGGTTTAAGCCTGAGGCTGTGGCCAATATTTGTCATGAAACCATCGGTCATACGGGGGCCGCCCATCCGATTTTATTGCTGGCGTCTGTTTTAGATAAAGCCAAGCCGGGCGAGACAATTCTCATTGTTGGATTTGGGCAGGGGGCAGATGTCTTATTACTCGAGGTCACAGACGAGATTAAAGCCTATCGCCAGACAGCTTTTTTCCAAGCGCAATTGGATAATCGATCTGAAGATCAAAACTATATGCGCTATCTCTTCCATAGAGGTCTGTTGAATATGGAAAAAGGCATGCGGGCCGAATATGACGATAAACAACCCGGCACTGTCTTATCACGCAACCGCAAAGCCGTGCTCGGCTTGATTGGCGGGCGCTGCTCGAAAACGGGCACGATACAATTTCCCAAAACCGATATTTCGGTCAATCAGAATGACCGCGCCGTCCATACGCAAGAAGACTATCCGCTTGCCAATAAGACCGCCAAAGTCACAACCTTTACGGCTGACCGCCTTACATTTTCGCTCGATCCGCCCACCTTTTACGGCATGATTGATTTTGAGGGTGGGGGACGCATGGTCGCCGAATTTTCTGATGTTTCAGAAGCGGATGTCGAAGTGGGCCGCGATATGCGCATGGTCTTTCGGGTCAAGGCGCGGGATGATCAACGCAAATTTGTGAAATATTTTTGGAAGGCGACACCCGTCCGATAGGACTGGTCGAAGACATTGAGGATTTAACATGGCACGTGGAATTAAAGATAAAGTCGCAATTCTTGGTATGGGCTGTGCGCGTTTCGGCGAGCGCTGGGACAAGGACGCAGATGGCCTTATGGTCGAAGCCTTTGAAGAGGCAATGGCAGATGCCAATATTGATGTCTCGCAAATTGATGCCGCGTGGCTCGGTGTCGGCTTTGACGGTCAAAATATTGGCCCATCCGGTATTCCGGCCTCAATTGCGTTAAGACTTCCCAATGTGGGCGTGACCAAGGTTGAAAACTATTGTGCCTCAGGGACAGAGAGCTTTCGCGGGGCTGTCTATGCGGTGGCCTCAGGCGCAGCCGATATTGCGCTCGCCATGGGTGTCGAGAAACTCAAAGATACGGGCTATGGCGGACTACCTGTGCGCACACGCGGCACGAAATGGGATGCGATGGGCGTAACGGGCTCGGCTCCAGGTAATTTCGCGCAACTTGCCTCGGCTTACCGCGCAAAACACAATGTCAGTCCCGACGATCTCAAGCGCGCCATGGCGCATGTCTCGGTCAAAAGCCATGATAATGGCGCCAAAAACCCCAAGGCGCATTTGCGCAAGAAAATCGATATCGACACTGTGCTGAATGCGCCCTTAATCGCGGAACCGCTCGGCCTATTTGATTGCTGCGGTGTCTCAGACGGTGCGGCTTGCGCCATTGTCACCACGCCTGAAATCGCAAAAGCCTTGGGCAAAGAGGGTATTGTGACCGTCAAAGCCTTACAACTTGCGACCTCAAATGGATGGGAAATGCAAGGCAAAGGCTGGGACGGGAGCTATATGCATACGACACGTCTCGCGGCCAAAAAAGCCTATGCTGAGGCCGGTATTGAAGATCCGGAAAAAGAGATTTCTTTGACCGAAGTCCATGACTGTTTCTCAATTACCGAATTGGTGACGATGGAAGATCTATTTATCTCCAAAGATGGTGAAGCCTGGAAAGATGTGCTCGACGGAAAATTTGACGCAGATGGTCAAATCCCGTGCCAGATCGATGGCGGGCTAAAATGTTTCGGCCATCCCATTGGCGCCTCTGGTCTTCGGATGATTTACGAGAATTATCTCCAACTCTTAGGACGCGCGCAGGAGCGTCAGCGCAAAGACGCGCCAAGCCTCTGCCTGTCGCATAATTTGGGCGGCATGCCCTTCCAGAATGTGAGTTCTATCGCGATTGTAGGGCTGAAATAGTGGCCAACCCAGGTGTTGATAATGACGCGTTTGAGCAATTCATCACGCAAATAAAACGCTATGTGCGCGAACGTCTCGTGCCCGCAGAAGATGCGACTGTCGCGCTAGACCGTGTGCCAGATGATATTGCTGCAGAGATGCGCGATATGGGATTATTCGGAGTGACTATCCCAGAAGCGTTTGGCGGATCTGGATTTAATATCGCGCAATATACGCATTTCATCCAAGAGCTAAGCTGGGCTTTACCGGCTTTCCGGTCTTTGATTTCCATGAATGTCGGCATGACCTCTTCCGCAATTGCTGGCTCCGGGACCCAAGCCCAAAAAAACTATTGGTTACCCAAACTTGCCAGCGGCGAAATGGTGGCCTGTTTTGCACTCTCGGAACCAGATTCTGGGTCAGACGCGGCAGCCCTGACAACACAAGCGGTCCTTGATGGGGATAGCTATATTTTGAACGGCACGAAGCGCTATATTTCCAATGCGCCCATTGCGCATATGGGCATGATTATGGCGCGAACCTCTAAGGAAAACCTGCCGAAGAATGCGCATGTCAGTGCATTTTTAATTCCCTTTGACACACCGGGCCTCACGGTCGGAAAGCCCGATAAGAAAATGGGCCAATCCGGCTCACAAATC
Source organism: uncultured Algimonas sp. (assembly GCA_964438555.1). Taxonomy (GTDB): domain Bacteria; phylum Pseudomonadota; class Alphaproteobacteria; order Caulobacterales; family Maricaulaceae; genus Litorimonas. The sequence continues at coordinate 11,995 of CAYTLJ010000008.1, read as the reverse complement.
GCCGATGTTATCCTTGAAAATGTACGCGTGCCTAAGAGCGCGCTTTTAGGCGGCGTCGAAGGGCAGGGCTTTAACGCCGCTATGGGATCAATCAATACGGGACGCTTATCTGTTGCGGCGGCCTCTGTTGGCTATGCCAAACGCATGTTAGATTACGCGCTGACCTATGCATCTGAACGCAAAGCTTTTGGCACGACGATCTCAAATTTTCAGCTTATTCAAGCGATGCTCGCAGACTCGCAGACTGAAATTTATGCCGCCGAAGCTATGTTAAAAGATGCTTCAAGGCGCGCTGATCTGGGTGAAAATATTATTGTCGATGCCGCAAGCGCAAAATTATTTGCCTCTGAAATGTGCGGGCGCGTCGCAGATCGCGTCGTTCAGATTTTCGGCGGGGCAGGCTACCTACAAGAATATCTCGCCGAGCGTTTTTACCGCGATTGCCGGATTTACCGCATCTATGAAGGCACGTCGCAAATCCTGCAACTCGCTATCGCGAAACGTATCCTAAGAGAACATCAGGCCGGATCTTAACATGTATGATATTCTCAAAGGCCTTAGGATTATCGAAGCGACATCCTTTGTCGCTTCACCTTCTGCCGGCATGTATCTCGCGCAATTTGGCGCCGAAGTTATTCGGGTCGACCACGTCAAAGGCGGTCCTGATTACAACCGCTGGCCAAAGGCAGATAATGGTTCAAGCTTTTACTGGGAAGGTTTGAACAAAGCCAAGAAATCCGTATCCCTAAACCTCAGGACCACAGAAGGCCGAGAGCTATTACAGAAACTCGCCGTCTCTGGCGGCGAAGCGGGCGGTATATTACTCACTAATTTTCCCGTGGGGAGTTTTCTCTCTTACGAAAATCTCAAAGTGTTACGTGAAGACGTTATTGTGGCGCGGATTATGGGGCAGGCCAATGGTGGGCCGGCGGTTGATTATACGGTCAATTGTGCGCTCGGCTTACCCGCTATGACAGGGCCAAAATCTATCCCAGCAGATGAGCCCGTCAATCACGTCCTCCCGGCCTGGGATCTTTTGGCCGGCGCCTATGCAGCCTTTACAATTCTGGCGGCAGAGCGACACCGCAAGGAAACGGGTCGTGGCGGGGATTACCGTATTCCGCTCTCAGATATTGGCATTTCGACCATGGCTAATCTCGGCAATATTGCTGAGGTCCTTTATAGCGATGCAAACCGGCCGAGGCACGGCAATGAACTTTACGGGGCCTTTGGCAAAGATTTCCAGACCAAAGACAATAAGCGGCTTATCGTTATGGCGATTACGCCGCGTCAGTGGAAAGGCTTGGTCAAAACCTTGGATATCGCGGCCGAAGTCGCGGCAATTGAAACCGAGCGCGGTGTAAGTTTCGATTATGATGAAGGTGTTCGCTATCAACATGCTGATATTTTATATCCGTTGGTTGATGCCAAAATTGCGGCGTGGACGGCGGACGAGCTCGGTAAAGCCTTAGACGAGGTTGGCGGTTGTTGGGGTGAATATAAAACGATGAAACATGCCGTCAGTGATCCGGCTTTAGTCACAGAAAACCCAATTTTTGAAGTCATGAAAAACCCAAGCGGCTTTAGCTATCCAACGGCGGGCGCGGCGGCCACCATTCCAACGGAAAACCGCTTGTCGCCCAGAACGGCGCCTGAACTTGGAGCGGATACGCTTGATATTTTGACATCAGATTTAGGGATGTCACCGTCTGATATTGACGCGCTCGTCAAAACCGGAACGATTTTGGAAAGAGATTAAAATGGCCCTTGCAAAATTGCAAAATGCAGAGCGCACCGACCAATTAACTTTGGCCGGAACTGCGCTGGACCATGTAAAGACCTATGTCGAACAGGTCCAAAATGTGGTGCAGACCCGCGTCGTGTCTGAGGGACGCGTCAAATCCGCCAAAGTCAATCTCGAACAACGCGCGGTCCATGGCTATGCTTGGATCGAAACGACCTATATGGCGCTTCAATCTGTGCTAGACTGGGCCAAATCCCGAGCAGCGCGATCTGCGCTGAGTGAGGCGGATCAACTCGCCCTTGATATCGCCTTTGGAGAATATCTAGTCCAAATCGGAACTGGTATTCCGATGGGGCAAAATGAATTTATTCGCCCAGCCGATCTAGGTCTCTCAGAAACGGCCAGATCGTTCCTAGACCAGCCCGCTATCCGCTCTCTTATTGAGACGGGCAACACACCAGAAAAGCGCGCGCGTCTGGCAAAATTAATGGCTGAGGGGCAGGGCATTTCAGATGATTTCAATGACGAGACGCTGGACGCCGTCAAAGACCAATATCGCCGCTTTACCCAAGACCGGATCATTCCGCACGCCCATCAATGGCATTTGGATAATGCGCTTATCCCCGATGAAATTGTCAAAGAAATGGCTGATCTCGGCACATTTGGTGTCTGTATTCCCGAAGCCCATGACGGATTGGGCCTCGGCAAATTAGTCATGTGTATTGTGACCGAAGAACTTAGCCGTGGCTGGATCGGGGCGGGATCATTGGGGACACGCTCTGAAATTGCTGGTGAGTTGATTTTGCTCGGTGGAACTGAGGCGCAAAAAGAGAAATGGCTTCCCGCAATTGCCAGAGGCGATATATTACCAACAGCCGTCTTTACTGAACCCGATACAGGTTCTGATCTGGGCTCGCTTAAAACGCGGGCGACACAGAATGCGGACGGGAGTTGGACACTGACTGGGGCCAAGACCTGGATCACCCATGCGGCGCGCTCTGATGTTATGACCTTACTCGCGCGTACCCGCCCAGAAATAGACGGCTATGCCGGGCTTTCCATGTTGTTAGTGCCCAAGCCGCGCGGCACGGAAAATGATCCTTTCCCCGTGGAGGGTCTAACAGGCACAGAGATCGAAGTTCTGGGTTATCGCGGTATGCGCGAATATGAGTTGGGTTTTGATGATTTCCAAGCCCCCGATGATGCGCTTTTAGGCGGTGAAGAAGGGCGCGGCTTTAAACAGCTTATGGCGACCTTTGAAGGCGCGCGCATTCAAACCGCAGCCCGCGCTGTGGGCGTTGCCGTTAGAGCTTTAGAATTAGGTCTGAAATACGCAATAGAGCGCCAACAATTTGGCCAGTCTATTCTCAATTTTCCGCGTGTCTCAGATAAGATCGCCATGATGGCGGTGGATGTTTTAATGTCGCGTGAGATCACCTATTTCTCGGCGCGCGAAAAAGATAAAGGCCTACGCTGCGATATCGAAGCCGGCATGGCGAAATTATTTGCCGCCCGCACAGCCTGGTCAAATGCTGATGCCAGCCTGCAAATTCACGGCGGCAATGGTTACGCGCTAGAATATGAAATCAGCCGTGTCTTATGTGACGCGCGGATTTTAAATATCTTTGAAGGCGCTGGCGAAATTCAGGCCCAAGTCGTCGCCAAGGGTAAACTGATCAGGTCGCTATCATGAGCGAATACGCCGAATATATAGGCCGTCAGTCCCGCCAGCGTGATTTTATCACCCCTGCCATGATTGAGCGCTACCGCGCCGTAATCGGCGATGAAGGGCGAGGGCGCGCCCTGCCTTATGGTCTACATTGGTGTGTGAACCTGCCAAAAGCCCCGATGGGCGAGCTTGGCCAAGATGGTCATCCGGAAACGGGTGGGTTTTTACCTGCAAGCGACCTACCGCGCCGTATGTGGGCCTCAAGTGAGGTCGACTTCCTCGCTCCGCTAGACGCTGGCGCAATGATTGAGCGAGTATCGACGATTAAATCCGTTACGCCCAAGTCTGGACGTTCTGGATCGCTTTTATTCGTCAATGTGGAACATGTGGTCATGTCTAATGACGTTAAGTCTATTCAAGAGACCCAGACAATTGTCTACCGTGAGGCCTCAAGCGCAAAAGGGACCTTACCCGTTCCAACCCCGTTTGAGCTTGACGGCTGGACGCAGACCGAAGTGATCACACCCAATAACGCCTTGCTTTTCCGTTTTTCGGCCCTGACCTTTAACACCCACCGCATCCATTATGATAAACCCTATGCTTATGAAGAAGAGGGTTATCCAGAGCTTGTGGTCCACGGGCCTTTAATGGCGTCATTATTGCTGCGCTTTGCAACGCAAATTTTTAAGGGTGATGCGATTTCCGGATTTAAGTTTCGGGGATTAGCGCCAGCCTTTTGCAATGAAAAATTGATCCTTGCGGCCAAGCCGGATGAGACGGGCTTAGACCTCGCCATTTTCGGCACAGATGGTCGCAAAATTATGACGGCACATGCGGGGGGTAATCGTGGCTGAGAGCGATAGGCAAATTTCCGCGGCGCAATTTTTCGACAGCGTCTCCCCCAATGGACAGGACAAAGTCCGTGTGCCCAAAATGGCCGATATCGTCGCGGATCAAATCCGCAGCCGGATCATTAATGGCGAGCTTAAAGAAGGGGACAGGCTGCCATCTGAGGCGCTTATGTTGGAGCGTTTCGGAATCTCTAGGCCAACCTTGCGCGAGGCCTTGCGGGTTCTGGAAACCGAGAAATTAATTTCTGTATCGCGTGGGTCTCGAAACGGGGCCATTGTTCATACACCTAAGATCGATGTGGTCGGGCGCTATATGACCTATGTCTTGCGCAATAATGAAATATCGATTGATGATATTTACGAAGCGCGCCTCGCGATTGAGCCCTTTGCCGTTAGGCGCCTCGCCGAAAAACAACCCAAAGAAATTGTCGAACGGCTCCGTCAAGAGGCCAGACGTCTTGAGGCTCTCAATGACGCCGAACAACATGAAGACGTCACAATTGGCTTGACCGAATTCCACCGCGTCCTTGTTGAAGTTGGCGGCAATAAGACATTGAATTTATTGGTTGAATTGCTCAACGATATTATGCGTGTGCATCAACTCGAACATATTTCCTTGCGTCCCTTTACCTCGGCGCAACAGAAAAAACGCTCTCAAATCGGGATCAAATCCTTTTACCGCTTGATTGAATATATCGAGCAAGGCGATGTTGAAGGGGCTGAAAATCATTGGCGCCTTCATCTCGAAAAGACGAATAAAATTTGGGTCTCTGATCCCAAAGCCCTTCCACCTCTCAGGTAAGTATCATGAAAACACGTATCACGGAATTATTAGGGATTGAGTATCCTATTGTTCAAGGCGGCTTGCAAAATGTAGGCGTCGCTGAACTGGCTTCAGCCGTTTCAAATGCAGGCGGTTTTGGCATGCTAACAGCGCTGACACAGCCATCGCCCGATGCTCTGGAAAAAGAGATTGAGCGCTGCCGCTCTATGACGGACAAACCCTTTGGCGTGAACCTCACCGTCTTTCCCACTATGCGCCCCTTGGATCACAAAGCCTATGCCCAAGCGATCATCAATAGCGGCATTAAAATTGTCGAAACGGCCGGATCATCTGCCGTTATACCGATCTGGGAAATCCTGAAAACAGCAGATATCAAGATCATCCATAAATGCACCTCTGTTCGCCATTCTATATCGGCCGAGAAGCGCGGGGTGGATGTGATTTCTATTGACGGTTTTGAATGTGCCGGACATCCCGGCGAAGACGATATTCCCGGCTTGATCCTTATTCCGGCGGCTGCAGATAAAATTAAGATCCCCATGATCGCGTCTGGCGGGTTTGGCGATGGTCGCGGCCTTGTGGCTGCCCTCGCATTGGGCGCAGACGGTATCAATATGGGGACGCGGTTTTGCGCGACCCAAGAGGCGCCAATCCATGATAATGTCAAAGCCAAATATGTCGAAAATGATGAGCGCGGGACAAATCTGGTCTTCCGCAATTTCAAAAACACCGCCCGTGTCGGAAAAAGTGACGTTTCAGATGAAGTCGTCAGGCGTCTGGCGAAACCCGATGCCAAATTTGAGGATGTTGCGAAACTTGTCAGCGGGGCGGCTGGCAAAGAAGTCTTGAGGACAGGTGACCTAGAGGGCGGTATGTTCTGGGCCGGTATGATCCAGGGCTTGATCCACGACATTCCAACCGTACAAGCGCTGATTGATGATATTATGGCTGAGGCCAATGACATCATCGCCTCTAAACTCTCACGATTGGTAGGTTAAAATGAGCGGTGCATTAAAAGGCATAAAAATTGTAGAATTTGCCGGTCTTGGACCTGGGCCGTTCTGTGCGATGATGCTGGCCGATCACGGCGCGGAAATTATCCGGATTGACCGGGCAGGGGGACAGACACGCCGCAATGACCCGACCCTTAGATCGCGCAAATCCATTGCGCTTAATCTGAAAGATCCGAAATCCGTTGAGATCGCCAAAAAACTTGTCGCCTCGGCTGATGGCATTATCGAAGGTTTGCGGCCCGGTGTTATGGAGAAATTGGGTCTGGGGCCAGATGATCTCTTGGCGATCAATCCCAAGCTGATTTATGGCCGGATGACAGGCTGGGGCCAGACGGGTCCATATGCCCCTGTTGCGGGTCACGATATCAATTATGTCGCCCTGTCTGGGATTTTACATACAGTCGGACAAAAGGGTGAAAAGCCGGTCCCACCGGTAAATTATCTGGGCGATTTTGGCGGCGGCGGCATGATGCTCGCCTTTGGTATGGTCAGCGCGCTTTTAGCCGTGAAAAACGGCGCGCCAGGGCAGGTTATTGATTGCGCCATGACAGACGGCTCAGCCACGTTAATGGCCGCAATCTGGGGGCTTTATGCTGACGGTCTATGGCGCGACGAACGCGGCGTAAATATTTTGGATGGAGGCGCGCATTTCTATGACACCTATGAAACCCAAGACGGAAAATATGTGTCGATTGGATCGATTGAGCCAAAATTCTACAATCTCTTATTAGAGAAAACGGGCCTGACAGAGGATCCAGAGTTTAAGGCCCAGCGTGACATAACGAAATGGCCGGAGCTTTCAGCCCGCCTTACAGAGATTTTCAAAACCAAGACGCGCGAGCAGTGGTGCGATATTATGGAAGGCACTGATCTTTGTTTTGCGCCGGTTCTATCCATGGGCGAAGCCCCGCATCATCCGCACAACAAAGCCAGAGAGACCTTTATTGAGGTTGAGGGCAAGATACAGCCCGCGCCGTCACCGCGCTTCTCTGTCTCCGGTCAGGTTGCGCCGCAAATTGCGCCAGACGTTGGACAAGACACGGATAGTATTTTGGCGGGGCTTGGATTTAATTCATCCGAAATTGCTGATCTCAAAGCCAATGGGAGCGTGAGCTAAATGAAAAACTATCACAATCAATCCGCGATCATTACGGGCGGTGCATCCGGGCTTGGGCATGCCACGGCCAAACGCCTCGCGGCAGCAGGCGTGAAAGTTACGATTTTTGATCTGAATGCCGAAGCTGGCGAAAAAGTTGCCAAAGAGATTGGCGCAGTATTTTGCCAAGTTGACGTCACATCAGAAGAGCAAGTTATTGCGGGATTTGAAACAGCCCGCAAAGCCAATGGCCAAGAACGTATATTGGTCAATTGCGCGGGCAAAGGCTCTGCCATTAAAACCGTATCACGCGACCGCAAGACGGGCGAAATTAAACGTCATTCCGTTGAAGATTTTGAATGGTTCCTAAAGGTCAATTTGATTTCGACCTTTCGCATGATCACCCATTCGGCAGCGGGTATGCTCACTCTAGACCCACTCGAAGACGGCGAGCGCGGCGTTATCGTCAATACGGGCTCTGTGGCAGCGGTGGAGGGGCAGGTCGGCCAAGTCGCTTACTCTGCCGCCAAAGGCGGTATTGTCGGCATGACACTTACCATTGCACGCGATCTGGCGCGTGAGGGGGTTCGCGTAAATACGATCTTGCCAGGCATATTTGCGACGCCGCCACTCGCCAGAATTTCTGATAAGGTGCGCGACAGCCTGAATGCATCTGTGCCCTTCCCAAAACGTATGGGCCATCCGGATGAATATGCTGATCTGGCTGAGACTTTGATCCGCAATACCTATTTTAATGGTCAATCTATTCGCCTAGACGGCGCTATTCGCATGGGCCCACGCTAATTCAAACGGATGAGACAGCTATGAGCGTTTTAAATTACAAGACAGACAATAATATTGCGGTCATTGAGATCAATTCACCGCCCGTCAATGCATTGGGGATAAATGTCAGGCGTGGCCTTATCGAAGGCGCGCAAAAGGCTTGGGATGATGCCTCGATTGACGCCATTGTCGTTATCTGTGCGGGTCGAACTTTTTTCGCGGGTGCCGATATAAAAGAATTTGGCAAACCACCTGTCGCGCCGGATTTGTCGACCGTGTGCGAAACATTAGAAAATGGCCCCAAGCCGATTATTGCCGCCATGCACGGCACCGCTTTGGGTGGGGGTCTGGAAATTGCGCTCCATTGTCATTTCCGCATAGCCGTCCCGTCCGGCAAGATGGGCCTGCCCGAAGTCAAGCTGGGCATATTGCCCGGCGCTGGCGGCACGCAAAGATTGCCGCGCCTTGTCGGTGTACCTGCCGCGCTAGACCTGATCACCAAAGGTGATCCCTTTATGGCGGAACAGGCCCTAGAATACGGGGTGATTGATCGTCTCGCCGCCGAAGGCTCATTAGAAGCGGACGCCATTGCCTTTGCCAAACATATTATCACCTCCGGTGTTGAGGTGGTCCGCGTCAGAGACCGCGACGAAAAACTCGCCCCCCATCGCGGTGAGACGAAAATCTATGATGATTTCCGCGCTAAAAATGCGCGCAAATTTCGGGGCTTTCCAGCACCCGAAAACATTATCAAGGCGATCCAAGCTGCGGTCGAATTGCCCTATGCAGAGGGCAAAAAACGGGAGCGCGAATTATTCACGGAACTCGCATCCTCGGTCAAAGCCAAGGCGCAACAATATACATTTTTCGCGGAACGTGCGGCCAAGAAAATACCCGATATCGATAAGACAACGCCTATGCGTGAGATCAAATCTGTTGGCGTGATTGGGGCGGGCACAATGGGCGGCGGCATCGCCATGAATTTCTTAAATATCGGCCTGCCTGTGACTTTGGTCGAACAAACGCAAGAGGCGCTGGATCGCGGCTTGGGTGTTATTCGGAAGAACTATGAACGCTCAGCCAAGCGCGGCCGGATCAGCCAAGATGATGTTGAAACGCGTATGGGTTTAATTTCGCCCTCTGTGAATTACCAAGACCTGGCCGAGTGTGACCTCATTATCGAAGCCGTTTTTGAGACCATGCCCATCAAGAAAGATGTCTTTGGCAAGATTGACAAAATTGCCAAAAAAGGCGCCATCCTGGCCAGTAACACATCCTATCTGGATATTGATGAGATCGCGCGTGCAACCAAACGACCCGAAGATGTGGTCGGCTTACATTTCTTCTCGCCCGCCAATGTCATGAAATTATTAGAAGTTGTGCGCGGCGAAAAGACGAGCGCCGATATTATCGCAACCTCAATGGCGCTGGCTGGAAAGATTGGCAAGGCGCCCGTTCTCTCCAAGGTCGGATATGGTTTTATTGCCAATCGCGTCATGTCCGTGCGCAGAACCCATTCAACGCAATTAGCGCTTGAAGGCAATTCACCGGAAAAAATTGATAAAGTCATTTATGATTATGGTTTTGCCATGGGACCGTTTCAGGTGCTCGACCTTGTTGGCCTTGACGTTCTGGGGCGCGGATCAGATGAGGTGACCTTTTGGGGCGAACTCGTCAAAAGAGGGCGTCTGGGCCAGAAAAATAAAAAAGGTGTCTATGATTATGATGATCAAAGAAACCGTTCCCTATCTGACGAAGCGATTGATGTTCTGGCCTATGTCGCGGCCCATTACGGGGTGGATATATACCAAGCCGATGATCAGGAAATTCTCGAGCGTCAACTCTTTGCCATCATCAATGAGGGCGCGAAATGCCTAGATGAGGGCATCGCCCTCAGAGCCTCTGATATCGATATCGCCTGTTTGAAAGGCTATAACTGGCCTGTCTATACGGGCGGCCCGATGTTCTGGGCGGACACTATTGGCTTGCCCTATATTGTTGAGCGTTTGAATGCGTTTGAAGCGCGTTACAAGGATGGGAGTTTCATCCCCTCGCCACTGCTTGTGAAATTGGCTCAAAGTGGGGATCGTCTCAGCGATTATAAAACCTTTTAGATGAAGGCAGATTATAACCCTGATTTTGCCATGCGTCCTGCCTATGGGATGGCCCTGCGTCTCCTAGCGGTTTTCCTCCTCGCCACCATGGTGATGTTCGTCAAAGTCGCCGGAGATATGGGCGTGCATGCGCTTGAAAGCCTGTTTTACCGCTTCCTCTTTGGGTTTATCTTTATTTTTATCTGGGTGTCTAGTCGGGGACAGCTCAGAGAGATGAAAACCAAAAGATTGCCATTGCATTTTTTTAGAACAATTGCCGGCGTAATCGCTATGGGTCTGACCTTTAGCGCGACGTTGATTTTGCAACTCCCGGAATTTGCGACCTTTCAATTTACCTTCCCCATAATGGTCACGATCATGTCGATCATCTTTCTCAAGGAACAAGTCGGAGTGCGTCGATGGACGGCAATGATCATCGGCTTTCTGGGTGTCTTAATCGTTGTACAGCCCGGACAAAATATCATTCCACTCAACGGCGCACTCATGGCGCTCGGCGCCGTTTTCACGGCCTCTTACGCCTTTATTTTGATCAAACATCTCAGCACAACGGAGAGTTCAACCCGGATTGTCTTCTGGTTCACCTTACTTGCTATACCCATATTGGCGGTTGCGATGATTTTCGTCGGACAGGCGCACGCACCCATAATCTGGCCCATTATGATGGCCATCGCCCTTTGCGGCGCATTGGGTCAGATTGCTTTGTCAGAGTCCATCAAATATGCGCCCATATCCCTGACTGCGCCGATTGATTATAGCCATCTCATCTGGTCGACCTTATTCGGCTTTCTCATCTGGAACTTCTGGCCCGGTCTCTCAATCTGGATCGGCGCACCGATTATTATTGCGTCGGGGCTGTATGTGGCCCTGAGGTCGGAGAAGAAGAAGTCGGCGGGGTAGGGAGTTTGGGGTTTGTGACCTTGGAAGTGTGAATTGTCCGCAAACCGGACGTTAGCCCTGCGGTTTATTTGAGGCGATTTTAAGCCGTTCTACTCATCGATCTTTAAGAAGTGAGTTTAAGTCGCTCGAAAAGCAGAGATTAGCCAGCCCAATATTACTGTTTTATAGGTGTAAAGAACATACAACCGAAACCCGACTTAATCACACGTCCATCAAACTCGCTTAAGTCCGATGTGCATACACCGTAATCTAGAAGCTCATAATTTCCCTCAATCCCATAGTAGTGTTCACAGCGACGGCAGTTGTTTTCACTTTTATCAATAGAGGGCAAATTCCAGCGTTTGACGGTTGCTTCCGCACGGTTCATTCTTTCTATATCTGCACTCAACAACTCTTCTTCCCCAGCACCAAAAAAGAAATAGCCATTTTCCCAAAACATGAAATCACTATCATTAAAGCCAATATTCCATTGAGGGTTTCCTGAATGCATTGACATTGACCTTAGAACATACCCATTTTCGAATGTTACTGAAATTTCAGGAATAGCCCCAGATACGTCAACTGATTTTACCTTTACATTCTTTATATCATCTAACCCGTTTTGAATTTCTTTTCTATCGTTTGAGCTTCCGAATAGAATTTTTGTTTCACATTCAATTCTCCAGTCCCAATTAATATTAATTAAAAACTCTCCTCTTTCATAATTCCTTGGTGATTCTGCCGTTAAATTCCCTAATTCCAAAAAAATAGGAGAACCATACCCCAGCCATGCGCGGGAGACGGATAGTCCAATTAGAAAATTTAAACGCTCAATAAATTCATCGAGAGTGATTTGTTTGTTTGCCATTACCTCTAGATATTCAAGTTGGGTTTCTATTTTGTGAATGTTATCTAACGTTCATTTTAGAGATTTATTGCAATTAACGAGAGTCCTATTTTGGGCGACAACGACCTCTGATCTCAGTGGCTTATATGGAGCGATTTTAAGCCGCTCGGTTCTTGTTTATTTTATGCTAACTCAGTCTGTATCTGCTTTAGTGTGAA
>CAYTLJ010000007.1:20626-31636 GCA_964438555.1 uncultured Algimonas sp. | reverse complement strand
TCGAAAAACTCTTTATGAGCGGTAAGTGCCTCGGCCTCGCATAGGCCAACCCTAACATCTATTCCAGCCTCTTGAAGAAGTGCTGCCCCGCGCCAATGGACGCGCGGGTCTGGATCTATACAGGCAATAAAGCACCGCACGATACCAGCCTCAATCAGAGCATTTGCGCAAGGCGCCGTTTGACCATAATGGCTACAGGGCTCCAAGGTCACATAGGCTGTGGCGCCTCGTGCTTGACGACCCGCAATCTGGAGCGCGACCGTTTCGGCATGCGGACGGCCGCCATCTTGGGTGGCGCCCTCACCTATAATATCATCATCTTTTACAAGCACACATCCGACGGATGGGTTTTCAGACGTTCGGCCTGATTGTTGCGCCCCCAATCTGAGGGCGCGGCGCATATAGTCTATATGGTTAGACAGATGGGAGTTCCTTAGCACGACTCTGATCAAGATAGCGCGCGCCAGTAATATTAAGTGTTCCCACATCCAAGTCGATCAGAAGCGGATTGCCTGTCGGAAATTCAAAGCCCGGAATTTTATCATCGGCAATATCAAAGAGAGATTTTAAAATAGCGCGCAAACTATTTCCATGAGCCGAAATCATGACATTAGACCCAGCCTTTACATGCGGGACAATTTCATCCGTGAAATAAGGTAGCACACGCGCCGTCGTCATTTTCAAACTTTCGCCTGTTGGCAGGAGCGACGGATCAATATCTTTATATTTAGGATCCTTTGACGGGTGATATTTAGAGGTTTCATCAATTTGGGGCGGCGGCACGTCAAAGCTTCGACGCCAAATATGAACTTGTTCATTCCCGTGTTTTTCGCGTGTTTCTTGCTTATTCAAACCCGTCAAAGCCCCATAATGTCTTTCATTTAGACGCCAGTCTTTGGTGACAGGGATATGCATTTGGCCAATGCCTTCGAGCGTCAACCACAGCGTCTTGATGGCGCGTTGTTGAAAAGACGTAAAACCCATATCGAGGCTAATATTTTCGGCCTGCATCAGCTCAGCCGCTTTATGGGCTTCTTCAACACCACGCTCGGTCAGACCAATATCGTGAAAGCCCGTAAACCGGTTTTCGAGGTTCCATTGTGATTGTCCGTGACGGACAAGAATTAGCTTCGTCATTTTATATCCTTAAAGCTGTCTCGCACGCGAAGTGCCGTATCGGGAAAGTCGGAAAAAACACCATCCACGCCGAGCGCATAATAGGCTTTTAGTTCCGCGTCTATATCTTCAAATGCAGGATTTTTGTCATCATCGCGAAATGTCCAAGGATGAACCTCTAATCCGGCCTTATGGGCGTCCTGGATAAAAGATGTCGGATTGCCCGCTTCGTCAATCAGCAAGATTTTATAAGGACCTATGCCATGTGCCGTTTTCGCAATCTGTTCAAAATTTGGTACTTTATCGGTCAAAAAGATCAATCTTATCGATGTGAGGTCTTTTAATCGTTCCAAATTTTCCAATTCAAATGACTGAATAAAGACAGGGTCGGATGCATCGTGAAAACCGTATTTTTTTAAGCTCGCAAGTAATGGCGCGTCATGGCTAAGACCTAGAGCCGCCAAAGCTGCCGGATGTTTGGTCTCTGGATATACGCCAATTGGGCGGCCCAATTCATTTGAGCTGTTTTGGATTAGCTCAAGAACCTCATCAAAAGTGGGAATATCATATTGATCATCAAAATCCTTGGACCGTCCCTCTCTGGGTTGGCGCGCTTTCAGAGTTTTGATCTCTTCAAGCGTAAAATCCTCGACAAACCAATCCGGATCATCATGACCTGCTTTGACAGTTTTGCGGTCTGCAAATTCAGGACGATCTGAGACATCCGTTGATCCAGACAAATAGCGATCATGTCGGGCCACAAGGACACCATCTTTTGTAATAACAAGGTCAGGTTCTATGAAATCGGCACCCATCTCAATGGCACGCTCATAGGCGGCCAAACTGTGTTCAGGTAAAACGCCAGAGGCCCCGCGGTGGGCAATCACAAGTGGGGCTTGCCCTGAAAGACTATTCCAAACTGTCATATCACTCTCTTTTGAACATGCGGATATCACGATCACAAAACACAAACATGCGAGGCGGCTAATGACCTTAATGCGCGTCATTCCAATTCTTCGCCGCATGGGCCTCAACCAATAACGGCACGCTGATATAGACAGATGGCTCATGGGCTTTTTGCATGGTTGGTTTTACAATATCTATCAGCGCATCGGCATTGGTTTCTGGAACCTCAAATACCAATTCATCATGAACTTGTAAGAGAAGTCTGGCCCCTTCAACCTCTGAAATCGCGCTATGCATACGGTTCATGGCGCGGCGCATAATATCAGCAGCCGCCCCTTGAATAGGCGCGTTAATCGCCTGTCTTTCAGCAAATCCACGCGCCGCTTGATTACGATCCTTAATCCCGCGAATATGACATTTGCGACCAAAAAGGGTCGTGACATAACCATTTTCACGCGCTTCTTCTTTGGCGGCTTCCATATAGTCCTGAATGCCCGGGAATTTCATGAAATAGGTTTTGATATAATCGCTCGCCTCTGTCCGACTAATCCCGATATTTTTCGCCAGTCCAAAGGCTGAAATACCGTAAATAATCCCAAAATTAATTGCTTTCGCATTGCGGCGTACTTCCGGTGTCATCTCACCTAACGGGACATTAAACATCTCGCTGGCAGTAAGCGCATGAATATCAACGCCGTCCGCAAAGGCCTGTTTCATCGTCTCAAGCTCGGCAATATGGGCGAGTAATCTCAGCTCAATCTGGGAGTAATCGGCCGCGACCAAAACATGTCCGGGTTCTGCGACAAAGGCATCTCTGATTTTACGGCCCATTTCTGTGCGGATCGGAATATTTTGAAGGTTCGGATCAGAAGATGATAATCGGCCAGTCGTTGTCGCCGCCAAAGAAAAGCTTGTATGGACACGACCTGTAACCGGGTTAATTTGTGATACAAGCGCATCCGTATAAGTCGATTTCAATTTAGAAAATTGACGCCAATCTAAAATGATGCGTGGTAAAATCTCGCCGTCTTCCGCGAGTTTTTCCAATATATCGACGCCTGTCTGCCAAGCCCCGGTCTTGGTTTTCTTACCTCCCTCAAGCCCCATCCTATCAAATAGAATTTCGCCTATTTGCTTTGGTGAGCCGATATTAAATTTATCCCCCGCCAGCGCATAGGCTTCATCTTCGAGCTGAGCCATTTTCTGGGCAAAATCAGCAGACAGACGATTAAGCTCTGCGCGGTCGACCTTGATCCCTTCATTTTCCATTTTCGCGACCACAGCCGGAAGCGGACGGTCCAGTGCCTCATAAACTGTCGCGACCTGCGCTAAGGCGAGTTTGGGTTTTAGGAATTTCCACAACCGCAAGGTGACATCGGCATCTTCGGCCGCGTATTTTGTCGCAACATCTAATTCGATTTGATCAAAGGTTTTTTGATTTTTACCCGTGCCCGCAATCTCTTTAAACGCAATGGGTTTGTGTCCAAAATACATCTCAGAGAGCGTATCCATACCATGCCCATGTAGGCCGGCTTCTAGCCCGTAAGAAATCAACATCGTATCGTCATAAGGCGCGGGATAGAGGCCGTAGCGTTGAAAGACACCCAAATCATATTTGAAGTTCTGACCCACTTTTAAAACATGCGGGGCAGATAAAAGGGGTTCCAATATATCTAAGGCCTTTTGAAACGGAATTTGTTTTGGAGCGTCCCCCCCAAACATATCCCCGTCCCCAGCTTCTCCGACATGGGCAAGCGGGATGTAACAGGCTTCATTATCTCCAATCGCAAGACAGACCCCGACAAGATTAGCCGCAGCAGAATCCAGACTATCGGTTTCGAGATCAATCGCGACAACCTCACAACGCATGGCCCGCGCCACCCAATCCTCAAGCGTCTCTTTGTCTTGGACGCAGATATATTTTTCGGCATCAAACTTTACATTTTCGGGGGTTGTGTGCTCTCCCGGTGGGGTTGGTCCTGATCGCTCCGAGCTTGGCTTGGTATCATCTTTGCGCAGACCGTCAGTTTCCCCTTCACCTAGCGCCGCGCGAACCCGAGACGTCAATGTCCGGAATGTCATACGTTCGAGAAAATCAAACAAGACATCAATATCAGGGTCTGTGACGGCCAAGTCTTCTAATGGCACCTCAACTGGAACATCTGTTTTTAGTGTGACAAGTCGTTTGGAAAGAAGCGCCATTTCCTTATTCGCCATCATTTTCTCACGACGCCCTTTTTGCGGGATCTCATGGGACCGCTCGAGTAATTCTTCCAAAGGTCCATATTCGTTTAGCAGTAATACAGCAGTTTTAACGCCAATGCCCGGAACGCCCGGAATATTATCGACACTATCGCCAGCCAAAGCTTGGACATCAATGACCCGGTCTGGTTTCACACCAAATTTTTCTTCGACCTCTTTAATGCCGATATCCCGGTTTTTCATGGGATCACGCATAATGACGTTTTCGGTCACGAGTTGCATAAGGTCTTTGTCAGAACTGATGATTGTGCAGCGCGCGCCCGCCTCATCGGCTTGTCGGGCATAGGTTGCGATCAAATCATCGGCTTCAAAGCCCTTCATTTCAATAGACGGCGCGCCAAAAGCGATGGTTGCCTCACGCGTTAACGGAAATTGCGGGACAAGGTCTTCGGGCGGATCGCCACGATTTGCCTTATAAAGGTCATAAATATCATTACGAAAGGTACCGCCGGATGCATCAAAGATAACGGCAAAATGGGTCGGACGATTTTCATCCTTCTGATTTTGCAATAATTTGAACAACATATTGCTAAAACCGGCGACGGCTCCAATAGGGGTGCCGTCATTTTTATTGGTCAGTGGGGGGAGCGCATGAAAGGCTCTAAATATATAGGCAGATCCGTCTACCAGGACGATATGCGAATCTTTTGTTATCGGTGCAGTTGCGGTCATATGCAGTTTCTGCGCAGTCAGCATCGCAATTTCAATAGCACCATAGAAATTTAAGGTTATAAATACCTTATGTATCAGGTCATTGACGATCCGAATGACGAGCCACGTAAACCTGATGGCTTTTCAATTTGGCCCTTTCTTATTGGGGCTATATTGGCAGCTATCGTATTTTTCTTTGTTTGGCTTTTTAGTCCAGGCAAACCGAGCCAAGCTGGTCAGACCGTTGAAACGCCTGCCTCACGCGCAACCTATCTCAAAGCTTTATCGGAGCCAACGCCTGCCTTGCGTCGGGCGCGGCTCTTGGATTTCAAAACAGCTTATCCAGACTCAGACCGAATAGACGCGATCACAAACCAAATCGATATTATCCAACGCGCTGAGCTTGAAGAATGGGAAATTCTAACAGCTAAAGTCTATGATGTGCGGGCCGATGCAGAAGCCAAGCGCGCGGCTTTGTCTGAATATGAAACGCGCTGGAACCGCAATCTTATGGGCGGAAGAGGCGAAGAGTTAGACGCACTTGTCGCCGAGATTGACGAAACGGCAAATGCGCAGCCCCTGCCCGATCGGAAGTTAGAAGACTTGGAAAGCCCTATCCCAGATAATTTACCGTCAGATAGACTTGCAGGCGCACCTCCAATTTATCAACCACCTGTTACTATTTATCGGCCGCCACCCGTCGCCCCGCCACCTGTGGCGCGCCCTGTCATCCAAGATAGGGTTGTTCAACCAACAGTGAGGCGCAATGTATCGCCGCGCTATCCAAGAAGCGCGCAACGCCGGAAAATTGGTGCCGTGGTCGTTGTTGAGATGAATATTGATGATGACGGCCGCGTTGCTTTCACGGACATTGTATCTGTCGATGCGCAACGATATGCGCGCGATTTTGCCAAGGCGGCTGAAAGAGCCGCCAAACGGACGCGATTTAATCCAAAAACCGTTAACGGCAAAGCCGTGGCAGCGGTCGGTGTTCGCAAGAGATATATTTTCCGCCCTTCAAATTAGATTTATTTCTGAAGTTAGGTTTTAAATCGAGCCCTCGGCTTGCATGGCCTCGCTTTCAACCCTAGTTATGATTTGAAATGACAAAGGAGACTGTCATGAATTTCAAACACGCAGCAACCCTTATATTCGCTGTCCCACTTACGCTCTCAGCATGTTCAGACGGCGCTTTAGACTCTGAGACAAATAATAATACAACGCATGCGCAAGTCCAATCGCTTGATCTAAAATATGAAAAAATTACGCTCGAAAATGGACTAGACGTCGTCTTTCATATTGACCGCTCTGATCCAGTCGTTGCGATTAATCTCGCCGCTCATGTTGGCAGTGCACGCGAAGTCAAAGGCCGAACAGGCTTTGCTCATCTTTTTGAACATCTTCTTTTCCTCGATTCTGAAAATCTGGGCTATGGCGGCTTGGATGAAATGAATACGCGAATTGGCGGCGAAGGTACAAACGGGTTTACGACCAATGATATGACGCAGTATTTTCAAGCCGTACCCAAGGACGCGCTAGAAAAAGTTATTTGGGCCGAAGCTGATAAATTAGGCTGGTTCATTCAGACTGTGACGCAAAATGTTATCGATAATGAAAAACAAGTCGTCAAAAACGAAAAGCGTCAACGGGTTGATAATGCACCTTATGGACATAATTGGGATGTTATCGGTAAGACGCTTTATCCCTCAGATCATCCTTATAATTGGCAAGTCATTGGCAGTCTTGAAGACCTTGAAGCTGCGACACTCAAAGACACGCAAGATTTCTATGCGCGTTGGTATGTCCCCAATAATGTAACGATAACGATTACGGGTGATTTCGACCTTGATGAAGCCAAACGCCATGTCAGAAAATATTTCGGTGAAATCCCGCGCGGCGAAGATATCGAACCATACGGGGCAAGGCCTGGCGAAGTCTCTGAAACTATCAAACTGTTCCATGAAGATAATTTCGCGACAGTTCCCCGTCTGACCTATGTCTGGCCAACAGTTGAACAATACCACCCAGATAGTTATGCGCTCGACTATCTAGCGAGCTATCTCACCGATGGAAAAAAAGCGCCTTTCAATGAGGTCTTGGTCGATGAAGCCAAAGTGTCACCCGGGCCATCCGCTTTTGCGAATACATCAGAAATCGCAGGTGAATTTTATCTGATTGCACGGGCGAATAGTGGAACAGATCTCGATGCGCTTACGCCTGCAATTGAGCAAGCCTTTGCGCGATTTGAAGAAAATGGCATTCCGCAAGACGATCTCGACCGCATAAAAGCTGGAACTGAAGTCGAATTTTACGGCAATTTCAATAGTGCCCTTAGCAAGGCCATCGCGCTCTCAGAATATAATCTATTTACCGATGATCCGGGGTTTTACAAAAAAGACCTGGCCGCTTTCCGCAATGTCACACCCGAGGATGTGATGCGTGTCTATGAAACCTATCTCAAAGACAAGCCATTCATCGCAACGAGTTTTGTTCCCAAAGGCAGTGAGGAACTCGCCATTGAAGGGTCAGCTATTGCACATGTCGTAGAAGAAAATATCGTCGCGGGTGAAGGCGCAGCCGTGGATTTCGATCCTTCAGCGCGGGTCATTAAAACCCCTACACCCTCGAGTTTTGACCGGACGATTGAGCCTGGATTTGGGGATAGCTATACGCTGCCTTCGCCGACGATCTGGCAGACAGAGCTCGATAACGGATTAGGTGTTTTAGGCCTCCCCAGTGATGAAATACCCGTGATTAATTTCTCATTGCGGCTTGATGGTGGCAGAGTCCGAAATTCCATTGACGCGCCAGCGATCGCAGGCATGACAGCAAATATTCTATCCAAAGGCACGGCCAATAAAACCACGGCTGAATTGGAAAATGCGATTGGCGAATTGGGATCTTCAATCAATATTTTTGCGACAAATAGTAATGTGTTTGTAACCGGGAACACATTATCGCGCAATTTCGAACCGACAATGCGCCTGCTACAAGAAATGATCCTAGAACCCCGGTGGGACGAAGAGGAGTTTGCGACGCTAAAAAACCAGGTCCTACAAGGCATTACATCGGGCGAAGGCAATCCGAATTCTATTGCTCAACGCGAATCTGCTAAACTGACCTATCCAACCTCTAGCCCGCTCCATCATGTGGGCGTAAACGGATATGGATCATCAGAGGCCTTAGAAGCTGTGTCGCTGGACGACCTCAAAGCTTTCCATGCAAATTATTACAGCCTTAAAGGCGCAACATTTAGATTAGCAGGGGATTATGATCCCAAATCTGTGACCTCTATTTGGGGTGATGTTACGACGACTGATAATGACAAGGCGACAGCCAGAGCTGTTCAAACCTTATCACCAGTTTCTGAGGCCAAAATTTATTTTTATGATGTTGCTGGTGCCAAGCAATCCATTCTGACACTTAGTCGCCCCGCCCTGTCAGTAACAGATCCAGATTACCCCTTAGCAGAAGCTATTAATTTTCCTTTAGGGGGCATTTATACGTCAAAATTAAATACATCACTACGGGTCGAAAAAGGCTATACATATGGTATTGGCTCTTTCTTTCCGGCGGATAAAGATGGGGGACGGTTTACCGTGGGGTCTTCTGTTAGGTCCAATGTAACAACAGAGTCGATCGCCCTTATTCGAGACATACTCGCCAATCATGGCCCCGAGACAACAGACGAAGATCTGGCGGAACTCAAAGATGCATTATTGCGTGGACAAGCCCTACAAGCAGAATCCCTTGACGATAAATTACGCATTCTGGGTGAGATCGATAGTTATGGATATCCTACCGATTACCGCGCCAAACAAGCCAAGGCGATCCAAGCCATGACCCTCGCAGATTTTAAACGCATAGCCTCTGATCATATTCGTCCAGACGAGATGACTTATCTCGTCATCGGGGATGCCGAAACGCAATTAGAGGCCCTTGAAGCGTTAGGACTACCGATTGAAAGGTTAGACTAATGCGTAAGTTTATTTTTGCATTAGCGCTCTTAGGCCTCATGGCCTGCCAGCCGTCAGGCAGCCAATATGAACGCCTAAACATGTATGAACCCATATTCGCGGAGGGGTTTAGGTCCGCAGGAAATACAAACATTGAAATAGCGGATCCAAATTGGCAACTTGCAGATGGTGCACGGAACCAAAATTCAAAGCAATCACTACCATCTGAGAAAGCAAATTCGGAGGGATATCTTGCTTATAGATATGACTATGCGACCCGCTTACCACATGGGTCAATTAAGTCGGTCATGGGCAAACATATTGAGGACTGTCAAAATGCGGGACGCGCCAAATGTGAAGTCGTACTATCTAATCTCTCGGAAAGATCGAAAACAAATGTAAGCGGAAGTTTCGCCTTACGCGCCGACCCAAAATGGCTCGAAGACTTTTTCACGCAAATGCAGGAAGATGTTGAAGATGCAAATGGTAAGATCGTGTCTAATACTGTCTCAGTCGAAGATCTGACCACAGCTATTTTAGACAGCGATGCGAGGTTAAAAGCGCAATTGACCTTACGCGATCGATTTAAATCCTTATTGGAAACGCAAGACGGCGACCTCGCTGACTTACTCGCCGTAGAAAGCGAACTTGCGCGCGTCCAAGGTGAGATTGAAAGTGCAACGGCGGTACTCAAAGCTCTAAGGTCCCGCGTTTCCATGTCTCGCGTAGAAATTCGCTACCATAGTGAAGATGTCGCCGTGAATAGCGGTACTTTTTATTCGGTCTCATATGCGTTTAGGAATTTCCTGGAAACTACAATGAATGGGCTTGGCAGCGTGATCGTGTTTGTCGCATTTATGCTACCTTGGTTTATCTTTATTTTCCTCCCAAGCTTCTTCCTAATCCGGAGGTTTTGGCGGCGCCGAAAAAAGGCTTAAGCCTCGTCGGATTGATCAGAATGTGCGGCTGATCGGAGGTTTCCGGTCAGCCAATATTTTTGATAGGCGCGCCCGATAACAATCAGGACAATCCCCAGGCCAACAAAAGAGAGTGGCCGCAAAATACCTTCAAGTCCCGCCATATCGACAAGGAATGTTTTCAGAACCGTCAACACAATGATCACGGCCGAGGCGATGCGCAGGCTCAAGGCACGCCATTTAATGCCCGCGGCCAATAAGACAATGCCGATAATTAGCCAGGCAGCGCTAATCGTATAAAGTTCTACATTGCCAAACCGAACCTCCCCCATGGCAATCTTTGCGCCCTGAAACCCAAATCGAATTTGCGCTGTGATCCAGGACAGACCACCCAGCAGACTTAGAACAGAAAGTGCATAAACATATCCCGGTTCACGTTGTCCTTTTGAAAGCCAGGCGCAAAGTGCCAAAAGAAGCGTTGGAACCAAAAAACCGATCGTCAGTGTGTTGAAAATAAAATTACCCGAAACGCTCTGACCGCCATTGAAAAGCGGTGAAAGCAAAATTAATCCAAGGATTAAATACATAGCAAGCATTGCAATGGAAACGATCTGCGCAAAGCCTGCAAAAATCTCATTGCCTTTAAAGCGCGGGGAAAGACCCGCCAAGGTGAGGCATAGTCCCGTTGCGATTTGGAGTCCCAATTCACCAAAGCCAAATTTATCCGCATAAACCTCCCCACCATTAGAGAGGTGTCGAATTTGAAAGACGATAAATAAGGCAAATAGAGCCAGAGCAGCCGCTTCGAGGAAATCCGTCACTTTATCATTTCTATCTTGCCGACGGAGCAAATATGAGAGCCCACCGAGAATAAGCGCTGGTACCGCCAGATAGGCCCATAAGGAATTTAAGATAAGTCGCTCTGAGATATTGGATCCGTTGAGGACGGGGAAAACCGCGAGAGCAACTAATGCAAAAGCCGACATTCGAGCACCAGGCAGTCGAAGATAAAGCGTAGCCCCTGCCAAAAGCACGGCTCCAAATAAGGACATCAAAGTGAATTCAAGTGCAGTGTCGGTCAAATAGGCTGTCGCAAAAAAATAGGCTGCCATGGCCGCGCATGTATAAATGCGGATCAAGACACGGTTTTCAAACTGTCTGAAATAGACCGCGACGCCGCCAAAGAGTATAACATATAGGCC
>CAYTLJ010000007.1:18721-20526 GCA_964438555.1 uncultured Algimonas sp. | reverse complement strand
AAATAAACGGTGGTAATAAAACCAATGGCGAGGAAGCCAAGCCAGATCATTTGATGGGTTGCGGAAAATTCGGGTCGAAAGGAAAAGGCTGACCAGCCGAGCCACCCCGCAACAACACCCAGACCGAGCCAGCCCCAATCTTTCCAGCGCGACAGGACCAGTGCAGCCGCGCCTATGATCAAGAGATATCCATAAAGCCCCGTCAGGCTCGGTGCTTCATTTTCAATAAGGAGGGGTGTTGCAAATGAGGCCAGCAGTCCAATCAAGGCGAGCCATTGTCCTTGACGCAGAGATAAAGCCAATGCGCCTAAAGAAATCGCGCCCAGACCCAATGACGCCACAGTCGCCGAGATAAACCCATGAAGTTCATGCGCTGCATAAGTCGCGCCCAACCATGTGAAAATGCCAATGGCTGATAAAAGGGTCGGGATTGGGATATGGGCAGAAATCGCTTTACTCGCCTCGACCACTTTGTCAGGCAGCTTTGCATCGCTCCGGCGTAACCACTCGCCACAGCCCAAAAGAATAGCGCCCATAATATAGGACATGATAATGCGGGCGCCCGGACCAAAAAACCCAGCTTCGATTGAATAACGTATCAGCAAGACCGCGCCTAAAAGCAGAGCAATACCCCCCACCCAAACGGTCCATTGCCCGCCAATCTTATCTTCAAGCGATGATTTGGCTGGAGAGACCGTCTCAATTACCGGTGACCAGTCTGCTTTACGCTCTGTCGTACCAGACGAGATCAGCTCTGGAATATCTGCGGGCTCATCTATGGAATTCGGGATTGGCGCCTTTAATGCAGTCTCGCTTTGGATCATCGCCGCGGATTTTATAGGCTCTAAGGCATTGTCTGGTACAGTTTCCGGCACCTCTTTTTTCTCAGAGACGCTTAGTTGATATTGACCGCCCTCAAGTCTTTTTAATCGTTCATTGAGGTTTATATTTTGAGCCTTTAATTTTTGGATCGTGTCGTTGACATTGTTCCAGACGATAAAACCAAGAACATAAGCTATGAGTAATAGAACAAATAAAAAGCCCGTCATATAACATTGTTAGAGCATTTTTTGCGGATCTCAAAGCTCTGACTTGAATAGTTTGAATTCAGTCTTGGGTTGAAGTTCAGCTTTATTGTCTTGGCTTTGCATTACTGCAAACATAAATCTCTTTTCCGATTATTCTCAATTCCGGTAACCCATTCTCAGTAACTTTATGGCATTACCCTCTTAGAATTTGGGGGTATTGAGATGGAATCCGTCATCGACATAATACAAGTAAGCCTGTCTGCGGTTATAGGGCTATGGCTTGCAGACTTTGCGACCGGATGTTTTCATTGGGTTGTTGACAATTACTTTAATCCCAAATGGCCGATCGTTGGCCCTCATTATATTGAGCCAGCCCATCTCCACCATGATGAAGCTATGTATGAGTTTGAGCTTTCAACCTGGATCACACATTTATATATATGGACGGCCGTAATATGTGTTGGTCTGTTTTTCTGGGCCGTGGGTTTGATGTCATTGGTAATTATATCCGCTTGTTTTTTTGGCTTTCTTACAAATATTATCCATGGCTGGTCACACAAACGACCCGAAGACAATGTGCCTATCGTCAGGTTTTTACAACGGTTAGGATTATTCCAATCAACGCAGCATCACACGATCCATCACGGCGGTAATTCTGATAGTCACTATTGTTTGCTAACAGATCACATAAATCCAATATTAGAAATGATTGGGCTTTGGCGTTTTCTGGATAAGCTATTGTCGCGGATAGGCATTCAAAAATTTTGGTGGGAGACC
>CAYTLJ010000007.1:13898-18621 GCA_964438555.1 uncultured Algimonas sp. | reverse complement strand
GCGGTTGCGCGCAACATCCAAGCTGTTTTTTCATGTAATGTGACACGAGGTCCGACAACATCAGCTGTGGCATCATCTCCAATTGTTTCTGCAATTCTCAAAACATCCCTCGCAGATTTGGCGACTTGTTCATGTCCTTGCGCAAGGGTCTTGACCATATCTTGCCAATTCGGCGTTCCGGTTTCTTCCTTTACAGAGGACAGTTTCGCCATCTCTGCATATGAGGCGGGGGCACGATAGCCAAGCGAGCGTACACGTTCAGCTAACTCGTCAACAGCGGTCCACATTTCTGTATATTGTTCCATAAATTGAATATGAAGTTGTTGAAAATGTGGACCTTCAACATTCCAATGATATCCATGTGTTTTGAGGTATAAGGTATAAGTGTCGGCTAGTAATTTACTGACGGCATCCGCTGACTTTTTACGGTCATCGCTATTTATTCCAATATTTATGTCCATTTCAGGCCTCAAAATGCGGTTTACATCGTTTAAAAAATATCACGCCCTTACGTTCAGATAAACATATATAATTACGCTATTGTCAGGCCAATTTAGGGTTTTGCAGTGTCTCAATAGTAATCGCTGGCCGCACGCAATATTTCAAAGGTCCACATTATTTGTGACGACTACCCTCGCAATAAAAAACCCCGGCATCGCCGGGGTTGAACTTTACTGATCCAGGAAGCTTCGGAGTTTCCGGCTTCGGCTTGGATGTTTTAATTTGCGCAAGGCTTTGGCTTCGATCTGGCGAATCCGTTCGCGCGTGACCGAGAATTGCTGACCCACTTCTTCGAGCGTGTGGTCTGTATTCATCCCGATTCCGAAACGCATACGCAGCACGCGTTCTTCACGCGGGGTTAGAGACGCAAGAACGCGTGTCGTCGTTTCGCGAAGGTTGGATTGGATCGCCGCTTCGATCGGGAGGATTGCATTATTGTCCTCAATGAAGTCACCAAGTTGGCTATCTTCCTCATCGCCAATTGGCGTCTCAAGCGAGATTGGCTCTTTGGCAATTTTCATGACCTTGCGCACTTTTTCAAGCGGCATAGATAATTTAGCTGCCAATTCCTCAGGTGTCGGTTCACGACCTATCTCATGTAAGATTTGGCGACTTGTACGTACAATCTTATTGATCGTCTCAATCATATGAACCGGAATCCGGATCGTGCGGGCTTGGTCCGCAATGGAGCGCGTAATGGCCTGACGGATCCACCAGGTCGCATAGGTCGAGAATTTATAACCGCGACGATATTCAAATTTATCAACCGCTTTCATGAGGCCGATATTACCCTCTTGAATAAGGTCAAGGAATTGCAGGCCGCGATTGGTATATTTTTTGGCAATTGAGATGACGAGGCGTAAGTTCGCTTCGACCATTTCTTTCTTGGCTTGGCGCGCTTCGCGCTCACCTTTTTGCACTTTTTGTACAATGCGGCGGAATTCATCGACAGGCACGCCAGTTTCTTGGGCAAGCCCACCAATTTCATTTCGGATTTTCTCAATAGACCGCGCTTCGCGTTTCAAGAAACGGTCCCAAGCCTCTGAGCGGCTAGTCATTTCTTCAACCCAATTTGGATTGAGCTCTGAGCCGAGATAAGCCGTGAGGAAGTCCTCACGTGGCACGCCATTCCCATCCGCCAAGCGCATAAGCTTGCCTTCGAGTGAGATAAAGCGGCGGTTAATTGTATAGAGTTGATCAATCAGTGCATCGATCCGCGCATTATTTAGCTGCAGGTCTTTGATCTCTGTAATGATCTGTTCTTGAATCGCGTCATATTCTTCAGCCTGAGGCTTGCGCATTTTCTTGCCAGATAGGCGAGAACGAATAAGCATTTGCTGAAGTTTCTGGAACCGACCAAAATCTTGCGAAATCCGGTCAAGGCGCTCCATAATGTCTTCACGAAGGGCGGCTTCCATGCCGGCCATGGAGAGGTTGGTCTTGTCATCCTCATCCTCTTCATCATCATCGATCTGTTTTTCACCCGGCGCATAGTTCCGAACAGGCAATTTGGTTTTGCGCTCTTCAGAAAGTGGCTCAAGATCGCCCTCTTGAGCTTCCAATTCACCTTTTTCGATCTTCTCACGACGAACAGCTAGAGCTGAGCGGTCTTCCTGAATATTACCGATCGAGCGGTTATACATTGTATCGAGATCAATAATGTCGCGAAGTAGGATTTCTCCCTCTTCAAGTTCTTCGCGCCAGATCATGATCGCTTCAAAGGTCAGCGCACTTTCACACAAACCCTTGATCATGGTGTCACGACCAGCTTCGATCCGTTTCGCAATCGCAATCTCGCCTTCACGCGATAACAGCTCAACAACGCCCATTTCGCGCAGATACATGCGAACCGGGTCATCTGTGCGGTCTAGCTCCTCTTTGGAGTTCCCGCCTTTAACCGCTGTGGTCGTCGTCCGCGCTAGGGTTTTAGGACCCAGCGTCTCTTCATCTCTCTGGTCATGGACAGAAATGCCCATCTCAGAGAGTTGAGCATAGAGAATTTCGATCTCTTCGGCGGAAATGCCGTCAATAACGAGATGCTTATTCAGAACATCAACATGGAGAAGCCCAGATTTTTTGGCTTCCACAATCATGCGTTTAACTTCGATATTATCAAAGTCGAGACGCTTGACTTTACCGGTCGCGTCCTTGGTAGGTTTGGCGGTTTTAACCGCGGCAGTTTTGCCCATTGTGATGGCCACCTTTATATTCCCACATCAAGAGCCGCCAATTGACTATAAATTGACGGTCTTGATCAGTCTAAAGAGCCCTTATGGTAAAGGACTGTTTAAAATAACGTTAGCCCCGCCTGTCATGCGTGATCCGCACATGACAAGAAGAGCCATGAATTCCTTAATCGCGTATTTCCTTCGACGCGCGCATAGCACGATGAAGACCATCCGCATTATCTCCCGATATGGCATCTACCATTCGAGACCGGTTATCTTCGCTCTCCGCGTCCGACTGGTGTGTCCCAATAAGGGTGTCGGCTTGGGCGTTCCAAAGAGCCGATCGTGTATCCAGTGTCGCGTCCGCACCGCCCATCCCAGCTCTGATCAAGAGCCGTTGACGAGACAAGGTACGATAAGCCTGTTCCATTCCGGAAGCCTGTATATGTGCAAAGAGATGAGTCTTTTCAATAGCTTTCGTCTGTCTCCACCACTCTAATACAGTCTTTTGTAGGGCCGCACAGTCCGGATCGGAGAAATTCAGCTCAAAAAACCGCTCATCAACGGATTCAAGGAGCTCAGGAAACTCTAAAATCGCGCCAAGCAGGGTCATTTCAACCCTTGCATGGGAGGCGAGTCGCTTGGCTGTGGCAATTTGTGTCGTCTTATTGGCTTTGCTCTCTTGTTTACCCGGCCGCTTTCTTTGGGATTGCCAGCCAAATTGCGCGTCAAAACGCGATAAAAGCTCAGTTTTATATAAGGCTTTGACGTCATTATTTTCGATTTCATTGACGGCCTTAAAGAGGCGTGATTTCAAGCCTGCTTTATCCTCGGGTGTCGTCAGCGTTTGCGCTTCCACCTCTCGGCGCCACAACATATCAACAAGGGGCAAGGCCGTGTTTAAAACGTCTGACATAGCGGGCGGACCAGAGGCGCGAATAAGGTCGTCCGGGTCTTGGCCTTCTGGCAATATCGCAAAGCGCAAGGACTGACCGGGACGCAATAAAGGCAGAGCGCGCTCGATTGAGCGGTAAGCCGCCCGAAGGCCTGCTTTATCGCCATCAAAACACAAAATGGGTTCAGGTCCTGCTCGCCATAACAAATCCAACTGATCCTCGGTCAGCGCCGTTCCCATGGGCGCGACGGCGTGCGCAAAACCAGCGCGCGCCAGCGCAATCACATCCATATAGCCTTCGGCAACAATCATACCGCGCGCTGAATTTTTAGGATCTGAGATTGCCTTTCGGGCGCGGTGGTAATTATAAAGCAATCGGCCTTTTTGGAAAATTGGTGTCTCGGGACTGTTTAGATATTTCGCCTTGGCATCCTTGGCCATGGCCCGTCCGCCAAAGGCGACGAGCCGTCCGCGTGTATCGTGGATCGGAAACATGATCCGGTCGCGAAACCTGTCCCAAGGCGCCTTATTGCGGTCTTCGGGCTCAATCAAAAGGCCGGCTTCGATCAATTGCGCAGGCTTTGCCCCTTGGGCCAGTAATTCATCTTTGAGGGCTGAAAAACTATTGGGCGCAAAGCCCATACCAAAGGCTTTCGCTGCTGTTTTGCTCAGGCTACGGCCTTTAAGGTAGTCCCGCGCCGCATCGCCCGCATCGCGGTAAAGTGATTTTTCAAAAAATTCCTGCGCCCGTTCCATCCAGGACACAGTTTCTTTATTGCGGGCCGCGCGCGCTTCGGCTTGTGGGTCTGCTTTGGGGAGTTCCATCCCTGCCATCACGGCTAATCGCTCAACGGCTTCTGGAAATGAGAGACCTTCAACTTCCATTAAAAAGGAAATTGCATCTCCATGTTTGCCGGATGAAAAGCAGTGATAAAATCCTTTTTCATCATTGACGAAAAAGCTCGGGCTCTTTTCATTTGTAAAAGGTGACAGACCCGCAAATTCGCGTCCCTGACGCTTGAGTTTTACATGTCGTCCAATAACATCAGACGGCCTGATACGGGCCTTAAGCTCATCTAGAAAATGCTCACCAAAACGCATGTGAACGGTCTAAGCCGTTTTTAAGAGAATAGCGAGTCAGCGTTGTAGCCGTTTTGTG
>CAYTLJ010000007.1:9424-13798 GCA_964438555.1 uncultured Algimonas sp. | reverse complement strand
TATTCTCGCAGTTTTACCCTTGTCAGACAAACATCCCTCCCCTATGGGACGCGCGACTTGGCCTTTGGGCACTCCACCCAAATTCTAGGTCACCCCATGTTACGCCCGGATGGTCTGGGCTAGTCCATCAATTTCATTGTGCTAGGCACAAGATTGATCGGCAGGACTTAAATTCTGGAGCACTCCCTTACATGTCCGATAGTATGAACCCCTCAACGGATGATTTCGCATCCATGTTCGAAGCCTCAATAGAGGCCTCCCCTATGAAAGAAGGCCAAGTTATCAAAGGCCTCGTGACAGGTATCGAAAAAGATACAGTTATTGTCGATGTTGGCCTTAAGACTGAAGGCCGGATTGACGCCCGTGAATTCTTTACCCCAGGCGAAGACACAATGCCTAAAATCGGCGATGAGGTCGATATCTACCTAGAGCGCATTGAAAATGCTCTGGGTCAGGCCGTTCTATCACGCGACAAAGCGCGCCGCGAAGAAGCCTGGATTAAAATGCACACATTTTTCGACAAAGAAGAGCCTGTTAATGGTGAAATCGTTGGCCGGGTTAAAGGTGGCTTCACGGTCGACCTTGGCGGCATCAATGCTTTCCTCCCAGGATCACAAGTCGATATTCGTCCCGTTCGCGATATCGGCCCCCTTATGGGGCAAACCCAGCCATTTATGATTTTGAAAATGGATCGGTCTCGCGGAAATATTGTCGTTTCACGTCGCGCTATTCTTGAAGAGAGCCGTGCCGAGCAACGTGCAGAGCTAGTCGGACAATTGGCCGAAGGCGAATCGCGTGAAGGTGTTGTTAAAAACATCACGGATTACGGTGCATTTGTTGACTTAGGCGGAATTGATGGTCTTCTCCATGTCACTGACATGTCTTGGCGTCGTGTGTCTCACCCTTCACAGGTTCTTAATGTTGGCGACACAATTCAAGTCAAAATCATTCGTATTAATCCAGATACACAACGTATCAGCCTTGGTATGAAGCAGTTGCAGGAAGACCCTTGGAACGCAGCCTCTAACAAATATGTTGTTGGTACACGTCACACAGGTACAGTTACCAATATTGCGGATTACGGCGCCTTTATCGAGTTGGAAGAAGGCGTTGAAGGTCTTGTCCATGTATCTGAAATGTCTTGGACCAAGAAAAATGTTCATCCTGGTAAAATTGTTTCGACGAGTCAGCAAATCGAAGTTGAAGTTCTTGAAGTCGATCAAGAAAAGCGTCGAATTTCATTGGGTATCAAGCAAGTCCAAGCCAATCCATGGGACAACTTTACAGATCGCTTCCCAATTGGATCGACTGTCTCAGGCGAAGTCCGCTCAATCACTGAATTTGGTCTCTTTATTGGTCTCGACGGTGAAATTGACGGCATGGCACATCTGTCAGACCTATCTTGGGATAAATCAGGCGAAGAAGCCCTCAAAGACTACAAAAAGGGTGATATGGTCGAAGCCAAGATCCTTGAAGTTGATATTGAGAAGGAACGTATCTCACTTGGGATCAAGCAATTGGTCAAAGACACGTCACCTGCAGGTGCATCTGGTCTGAACCGCGGCGCAACAGTCACATGTACGGTTACAAATGTTCAACCGGCCGGGCTGGATGTCAGCTTTGGTGAAGATAATGCCATTCAGGGCTTTGTCCGCAAAGGTGATCTATCTCGCGAGCGTTCAGAACAACGTCCAGAACGCTTTGCTGTCGGCGATAAGGTTGATGCGATGATCACACGCGCAAATCGTGCTAAAAATGACTATCAGCTCTCTATCAAAGCGCTTGAAATCGCAGAAGAAAAAGAAGCTGTCGAACAATATGGATCGACTGATTCTGGTGCCTCTCTTGGTGACATTCTGGGTGCGGCTCTTAAGGGTGACAATTAAGCCCAAAACGCATTTCACAGGACATGACGTCTCCTAAAACGACACTTCATCCCTGTGAAATCAGAATTATCAAAATATTAACCATAAAAGTCCCTGTTTTAGGGACTTTTTTTATGAATTTGTCGATTTTTTATTGACCTCTCAAGGGCACGACTGGTTAAAGGCCTCTATGCTCAGATCAGAACTTATTGATACATTACATGCCGAAAATCCGCATCTCACACGTCGTGATATGGAGAGATTGGTCGCAGTCGTTTTAGAATCCATCACTCAAACCCTCGAAGCGGGTGCACGGGTAGAATTGCGCGGCTTTGGCGCCTTTTCAGTTCGTCATCGGCAAGCGAGGTCTGGTCGAAACCCGCGAACAGGTGAGAGTGTAAAAGTCCCCGAAAAACACGTCCCTTTTTTTCGAACAGGTAAAGAACTTCGTAAACGCATAGACGACTACGCCAAAAAATAGCTTTTTGCCGATCGTTTAAACTCAAAACATCTAACCCTAAAATTGAATTCAAGTTTTCGATATCTTAGGTAGCTTTAATCACCGAAATTACGCAAATATGAACGGTTTTGTCATCTTGCGGAAAGCTATTGACCTAACCCCCAACTCCATGCGAGTCTTTCAATGGATCCAAATTCGGGCCGTTAATTAACTTTTGGGGGAAATCCAATGGGAATGATTTCTGAATTTAAAGACTTTGCCATGAAAGGCAATCTTGTAGACATGGCCGTCGGCTTTGTCATGGGCGGTGCATTTGCGACCGTCGTCACCTCTTTTATCAATGACGTCTTTATGCCGCCACTCGGCAAAGTCATGGGTGGTGTTGACTTCGGACAAATGAAATACGTTATTCAAGAGGCTGCACTTAATGCAGATGGAACCGAGGCAGCAGCAGAAGTCGCTGTGCGTTACGGCGCTTTCATCAATGCGGTGATCTCTTTCATCATCGTCGCAGCGGTTATGTTCATGGTTATTAAAGGTATGAACAAAGCCATGAAAAAAGAAGAAGAAGCACCTGCAGAACCTCCTGTAAATGAAGTTCTACTGGCTGAAATTCGCGATCTCTTAGCGAAAAACTAGAGCTTTAAATCTAGCTGAACAAATGACCCGCTTCTTTGAAGCGGGTTTTTTTTATGGCTTAATTGATCCTTTGCAGTCTTGGACTTGCACCTGAGCCTTCCATCCCCCAAATGGCGCGAATGATCGAAAACCCCAAATCTAATATATCAGACATCGAATTTGATAGTCCGGACCATGTCACCGTGTTTCAGCTCGACAGTCAACCTATCCGAGGGCGCGCTATAAAATTAGATGCAGCTTTGGACGGCGCATTACGTCCCAATGGCAAATCACGCTATCCCGACCATGTCGCAAGACTTTTGGGCGAAGCTATGATGACCGGCGCACTTATCGCGCAATCTCTTAAATTTTCTGGCCGGCTCGTCGTCCAATGCCACGGCACGAATGAAGGGGCCATTAGCCTCCTAATGGCCGATTGCACGACGGATGGACATATAAGAGGCTATGCAAGATGGAATGCAGATGCACTAAAAGAAATCGAACTCGACTCACGCCGCCCAGGCGCGGATATTTTATTGGGTAAAGGCACATTCTCAATGACCATTGATCAGGGTCCAGATATGGATCAATATCAAGGCATAGCCGCGATTGAAGGCGAAAACCTATCAGATTGCGCGGAACATTATTTTAATCAGTCTGAACAAATTCCAACGCGTATAAAATTAGCTTGTGGCCAGACAATAGACGAAACTGGACCTCGCTGGACGGGAGGCGGCATGATGATCCAAAAAATCGCCGATGACGAAGCCAGGCCCGATACAAGCTCGCCTTGGGAAACGGCTCAAACTTTATTTTCCACCCTGACAGATGCGGAACTCATTGATCCCGCGCTCACAACAAATCGTCTTTTGTTTCGTCTCTTTCATGAAGATGGGATCCGAGTTGTCGACACACACCCCGTCTTGGCCAAGTGTCGTTGTTCCAAAGACCGGCTGCGCGACACGTTAAAAAGTTTTGACCGATCAGCCTTGGAAGACATGGCGGAAGACAAGACGATTACGGCAGCTTGTGAATTTTGCGCAACAGATTACGTTTTCAAACTAGACGAGCTAATCACCTAAACCTTTAACTTCTCCAAAAAGCTGGCGTTAATAAGACGAGCGCCGTAATAATTTCCAATCGCCCGACGATCATGGCCGTTAGCAAGACCCATTTCGCACTTCCCGGTAGATCTTGATAGGTTCCAGCTGGGCCAATCATGTCGCCCAAACCGGGTCCGACATTGGCAACGGCGCTCCCTGCCCCTGACCAAGCCGTTATTGGATCCAGGCCGATGATTGATAAAATTATGGCGGTTAAGGTGAAGGTCATAAAAAAGACGAAGAAATAACTCATGACAGAATAAACCACGGCGGGTGGCAAGGGTTTGCCGCCATAGCGCATGGGCACAACGGCATGCTCCCTGGGCAT
>CAYTLJ010000007.1:4564-9324 GCA_964438555.1 uncultured Algimonas sp. | reverse complement strand
ATCATAAAAACGGTGCCGACAATATCCGCCCCATCATCCATAAATCCGCCCATTGAGGCATCCGATGTGGAATACCCACCTGTTGCTAAGGTCGTCATGGCATGGGCCGTGGCATCGAACCAATTCATACCCGTAAACAAATATCCCAAAAAACAAAAGAAGGTCAGGCCAATGTAAATCAGCGAAATTCCCAAGGCGAGACTGGCGGCACGTGGCAGGATTTTTTCGCCCATATCAGAGCTTTCCAAACGGAAAAGCTGCATGCCTCCAACTTTTAGCATGGGCAAAACCGCCATAGCGGTAACGACAATCCCGACGCCGCCAATCCATTGTAAAATCGCACGCCACATAAGGACACCTCGTGGCATATCATCGAGACCTGTCAGGATCGTCGCACCCGTCGTCGTAATCCCGGATGTCGCTTCGAACATGGCATCCGTAACAGATAGCTTTATCGGCTCAAACAAAAAGGGAATCGCTGACAGGATGGATAAGATAAGCCAGGCAAAAACCGTAAGAACAAAAGCCCCCCGAGCCCGTAATACGGGGTCTGGGTCATAGGTTAGGGTCGCAAGTAAAGCGCCGAAAAGCGTTACCAATCCGCCGGAAATACCAAAGGCTCGCCACGCGCGCGCTTCGTCAAAATAATCCACGACCATAGGAATAAACATAAGCGCGCCTAATCCTGCGCTCATAAGCCCAATGACAAAAAAGACGGGGCGTAAGTCAGGCATGTGCGAAACACTCAAACATAAATGAGGCCTAACCTGATGCGAGACGGAAGAAAAGCTCTTCAAGACATTTCCTAGCTCTTGAACTTCGTTTAAATCAGGCGCAAACCCGATCCATGATACGCAAACTTTCTTTACTCCTCATAAGCTCGGCACTGATATCATGTCAGAATCCAGAGTCTTCGACCGCGTCAGAAAACACCCCCAATGGCCAAACGCAATCCGACGTCGCGGCTCAGAGCTATATTAGCGATAAACCTATACAAGGCGGCCTCACGCCTGAACGGATCAATGATAGCCCGTCTTTGTCTGGGACCCGACTATCATCCGTTCAAATTGCGCCGTCAGGTGAATTTGCAACAGTTTTGCAAGGTCGAAAAGACAATGCAGCGCAACAAGATCTTTGGGCTTATGATCTGGAAACTGGCAAAGGCCGTCTTCTTGTCAGCTCGACCGATCTCTTAAAAGGCCCTGAAATTCTATCAGAGGAAGAGAAGAACCGTCGAGAACGCGCAAGGGAATATGGGAGCGGTATTATTTCCTATAGCTGGATAAATCCCGAGCTTTTACTCTTTCCGCTCGGCGGCGATATTTATCTCCATGATTTAAGCTCTGGCGAAAGTCGACAGGTTACCGCGACAAAGGGATTTGAAACTGATCCTAAAATCAGCGCAGATGGATCAAAAATCGCCTATGTGCGCGATAATGAGCTCTTTATTCAAAATCTGGAAACGGGATTAGAACGGCAACTCTCAGAAGGTGCAACGGAAACGATCCGGAACGCCACGGCGAGTTTCGTCGTTCAAGAGGAACTCTCACGCTCGTCGGGCTATTGGATGTCAGGTGATGGGGAAATGATTGCCTATACACAAATAGACGAAAGCCCGATCGATATTGAAAACCGAATTGATTTCGGACCAAACGGCGTTACCAATATTGCACAGCGTTATCCTTTTGCCGGAACGGAGAATGCGACGGTAAAATTGGGGTTCGTCTCTACACATGGTGGGGCCACAAAATGGATCGCACTTGACGATGATGAGGCGCTGGGTTCAGATATATATCTCACGCGTGTGGCCTGGTCAGTCGATAATAAGACGGCATTTGTCGGGGTTCTCGCTCGGGACCAGAAAACGCACCGCATCTATAAAGTTGATTCTCAAACCGGCAATAAAACGCTTTATTATGAAGAAACCTCCCCGACTTGGCTCAATATTAGATCCCAAATGCGCCCCACCGAAACGGGTGGCATTTTATGGACCGCAGAACGGAATAATTTCAGGCAAATATTTGAAATAGATGCGGACGGCACAATCACGGCTTTGACGCCTGAAACTATGAATGTGCGGGGTCTGGCCTGTCAAAATGGAGATGATCTCTATGTCACGGGTTGGAAGGATAATCCGCTCTCAACACATCTTTATAAAGTTAATCTATCCAAATCTGAAAACCCTGTCATCCAGATCACATCTGGAGAAGGTCAACATAATACCTCCTTTGATGATGGCTGCGCGCGCTATCTCGATAATTACTCCGGCGATGCGCGACCTTCGAGCCTTCGCGCTTTTTCTTCAGATGGGTCGCCACTCGCCTGGTTAAATGAAAATGCTTTAGATGAGGACCATCCACTATCTCCCTATTTGAATGCCTTTATCACGCCCGAATATGGCCAACTCGACGCATCTGACGGCACAGCCATGGATTATATGCTTTTTAAGCCAAAAGATCTGAAAGCGGGTGAGAAAAGGCCCGCCATTACACTCGTCTATGGTGGCCCAGGCGTGCAAAGGGTTCGCCGCGGATTTCCAGGCAAATCATTTGCCAATATGCTCGCACATCACGGCTTTGTTGTCTTTATGATGGATAATCGCGGTGCCACAAATCGCGGAAAAGCGTTTGAGGATCATCTCTACCGGAAAATGGGCCAAAGTGAAATCATTGACCAATCTGTGGGCGCGGAATGGCTCGCCGCCCAACCCTTTGTCGATGCAGATAATATGGGTGTCTATGGTTGGTCATATGGCGGCTATATGAGCCTACATATGTTGGGTCAGACCAATTATTATAAATCCGGTGTGTCGGGTGCCCCGGTCACCGATTGGACCCTTTATGATACCGCCTATACGGAACGTTTCCTCGGTCACCCTGACCCAAGCGACCCAAATTATACGTCAGGCAGTTATGAAGATGGGAGCGTGTTTAAATATTTGGACGGATTAACTGAACCCGTTCTACTAATCCACGGCATGGCTGATGATAATGTGGTCTTTCGTCATTCCATCAAACTTATAGATGCCATGCAAAAAAACGGACAACATAATTTGCGCGTGATGACATATCCGGGTGAAAAACATGGCTTTCGTCAGGCAGAAAACCGAACGCATCGTGATCGTCAAATCCTTGAGTTCTTTAGCGAGACATTGGGTGGTGGCGAAAAATAAATTGGGTCAGCGCAAGCTTTACAACCGGATTATTTTCGAGGACTTATTCTTCTGATTCCAAGTCGGGCTCTGAAACTTTATTGCCTGCTAATCTTATCGCTTCATTGATTTGACCCCGCAATACAGCGGTTTCGACAGAAGTCGGATCTAAATCGAGCGCTTTTTCAATATCAATTTTTGCCTCATCCAGCTTATCAAGTTTAAAACGCGCATCGGCGCGGTAGCGATAGGCATCTGAGTGGTTTGGATCCAGCACGAGAACAGATGTGAGGTCCGTTTCCGCATAGTCATAGCGGTCATATAAAGCGTAAGCGCGTGCGCGTGCGATCCGAAGATCAATATGCTCATAGGCGATTTCCAAGCCCGCCGATGCTGAGGCATAGGCCTTTTCAGATTCATTGGCCGCCAACCAAAAGTTTGCGGCTTCTGAATAAAAATTTGCACGCATTGCGGGGCTACCCCCATCAGACGCTTTGGCGAGTTGGTCCAATTTGAATGCCGCTTGTTTTTCCTGACCCAAAGCAAATAAAGCCATAGCGACACAATGTTTGGCTCGACGACCACCCCCCTCATCATCCCAAAATAAGGCATCCTCATAGGCATTTTCTGCATCTTTTGCGATAGATTCCAGACATTCTGCATGGCGTTGATCAAATTCCACCGTTAGGTCTTCTGCAAGCGCTGACCCAGAGATAAGGAACACACTAATCGCGATGAAAATAAGTCTTGTCATAAATTGTCATTAACGCGTGAGAGTTGGGCCGACAATGAAGAGACACATTAATAAGTCTCAATCTGCGCTACTCTTGGGTGGAGGATATGTCGCGTCTTATTTGGCTCCACACCTTATTCAATCTGGGTATGATGTCATGGTTACAAGCCGAAACGGTCAAACCGAAATCAAAGACGTTCATTGTTTAAAATTTGATGGCAAGGCGTCGCCTGAATTAAAAAATTCTTTCCTCTCGGCAGACCTTATTCTGTCTTCAGTTCCGCCCAATAAAAACTCTGGACATGATCCTGTTATCCGCGCCTTTAGACATCTCACCCCATCCGCAAATTGGATTGGATATTTATCGGCAACGTCCGTTTATGGAAATCGGAACGGTCAATGGGCCTTTGAAGGTGAACCGCCGACACCATCATTAAAACGCGGTCGTTTAAGGGCAGAGGCAGAAATCGCTTGGATCGAAACCTTATGGCCGGTTCATATTTTTCGTCTTTCCGGAATTTACGGACCCAATCGGTCTCCCTTCAAGAAACTCCGGAAATCTGAAGCGCGTGCCGTCATAAAAGCAGATCACGTGGTCAATCGTATTCATGTTGATGATATAATTCGTGCGCTCGCTTTGAGCATTGATAAGCCAAACCCTCTGGCTATTTATAACCTATCGGATGGCAACCCCGCCCCGCCCCAAGACGTGCTCGATTATGCAGCAGAGTTGATCGGACAGGCCAAAGCCAAACGTATTGATATAAATGCTCAGGGTCTATCGGAGATGGCGCGAAGTTTTTATTTGGAAACCAAACGCATTAATATCGACCGCGCCAAGACTGAACTAGACTGGAGCCCAATTTATCCAGATTA
>CAYTLJ010000007.1:0-4464 GCA_964438555.1 uncultured Algimonas sp. | reverse complement strand
CTGCGCTTGCGCATAGCCGCGCAGGCCAGAATTTTGTGCCGTCAAAGCATCTGTTGAATATGACCCAAGTTCTGAGGTCATGACATAGCCTTTATTACGCATACAGACTTCAAAATTTGGATGTAGGCGAAGATCATAGTCTGAAAGAAAGAGATAGCCTCGACTTGTAATCTCGCAATATCGCCAATCTGTCGATTCAGAGTCACCATTAAGTTTTACAAAAGCGGCTTCACGTGGATCAATTTTATTAGCCACTCGTAGTGAAGGACGGCTTTCAGCGTCTGACCCGTAATAAAAAGTCTGCGGGTTGTGATAGATTGACGTATTATAAAGTTCGACATCATAACCCGCATAAGATGAAACAGATCCATAGGTGCTGGACTGAGTGTAGCTATCTGTCGGTGTCACCACTGTATCAGGAACGGTATAGACCCCCTGACCTGTTGTTACTGTATTTTCGACATGTGTATTCGTCTTTGATTTACCCTTAAAAATAGAAGAAATTTGTGAACAGCCGCTCAAACCAATTGCGGACACCGCAAACACACTTATTAAGATATTTTTTTGCACGACACGCTCCTCCAAATGAAACACCATACGATGATCATTCAAACTCCGTGCCAGCCGGCTTGTATTAAGATCACTTATTCAAGCTCTTTTCATTGACTCAGGTGTTTTTCCCGCCACAAGACAAATCATGACAAATACAGATTTTACACCCAAGCCAGTCCCGAAGCCTTCAGCGGATTCAAAATTAGCCGAAATTTGGGCGGTTGCCGATAAACACGGCATAAAGAGCTTTGATAATTACGCGCAAATCAGATCCGTTGCAGAAACAATAAAAGATACGTTTTGCAAATGGCTGGACAATTCGGAAGGCCCTTGCGTCTTTCTTGTTCCACCTGAGGGCCCGTTTAGAGCAGAAAACTATCAATCTGGGGCCTATTCTGTATCAGGGACGGGATATCTGCCTTTAAAGCCCATGACCTTTGGATTAGCCGTCCGGATATCGCAGGACAAAGACTATATGCGCCTCGTCCTACATTGCCGTAAAGAAGGTGAGATTATGAAAATTTCAATTGGCGAGGAAAGCCCTATTTCTCTCGAGCTTCCAATTGATGAAACCCGACTTGAACCCGTTTTTGAACAACTTCACTCACATATTCTACATTTCTTCCAAGATGCAATCGATCGGTATGATGAGGGCGACTATGGAACCTCTGCAATCGGCTTCGATATTTTACGTGTGGAAGAATAACATCAAGCTCTTGGACATCGCAGCTGAATCAGTTAGATTCAGCTGCGATTAATCTAGGCAAACCTAGGTGTCTGGCACGGTAAAAAGGGATCAAAATCATGGGTTTTGAGATGATTGGCCTTATGGCTGATATGATATTTGCAGCCGGTGGTGCCGAAATTCATCACGAAGGCTCTACATTGCCCTTCAAGATTGCGTTAATCGGTGCCCTAGGCATAGGCGCGCAATGGTTGGCGTGGAAGCTTCAGCGCCCTGCTATCGTCCTTATGGCCATTGCCGGATTGATATTTGGTCCCCTAATCGGGTTTTTATTGACCCTAGATATCCCGGCCTTTTTACACACGTGTCTAGAGCCTTTCAGACTTGATCCACAAACTGATTTTGGTGACCTTTATCGACCCATGATTGGATTGGCCGTGGCCATTATCCTCTTTGAAGGTGGGTTAAATCTAAAATTCAAGGATTTGGGTGAAGCCAGATCCGCTGTGATCCGAATGGTTGTCCTGGCTGGCCCCATAGCCTGGCTATTAGGGACATTAGCGGCGCGCTATCTGGCCAAGTTAGAATGGGATATGGCAGCCATGGTCGGGGGTCTGTTTATCGTGACAGGACCAACGGTCATTATGCCGCTTCTACGTCAAGCCCATCTACAATCAAAACCTGCCAATGTTTTGAAATGGGAAGGTATTGTAAACGACCCGCTTGGTGCCCTTTTTGCGGTCATCGTTTTTGAATTTGTTCGAATTACCCAATTAGAAGCCAATATGGCTATGGTTTTCGGCCGAATTGCATTTGCCGCTATACTCGGAACAGTTGTCGGGATCATCTCTGGGGTTGGTATGGCGTGGGCCTTCCGCCGCGGCGTTATCCCAGAATATCTCAAGGCCCCGGTTCTACTCGCATGGGTCCTCGTGATTTATGTCCTCGCTAACACAATGGCAGATGAAACAGGGCTGCTCGCTGTAACGGCTCTGGGTATGACAATGGCCAATACAAAATTCGCCTCTATGGTTGAAATGCGTCGCTTTAAAGAGAACATTGCGATCATCCTTGTGTCCGGTGTCTTTGTTATTCTGACTGCGACGCTAACGCCGCAAGTCCTCAAAGAAATTTTCACAGACCCTAAATTTATCCTCTTTGTTCTGGCTATGATGATCGTCGTCAGACCCGTCGCGGTTATGCTCTCAACTTTATGGTCAGGCCTGTCTTGGAAAGAAAGCTTGCTCGTCTCGCTTATTGCGCCGCGTGGTATTGTTGCCGTTGCGGTTGCGGGTCTCTTTGCGGCCGAGATGACAGCCTTGGGTCGGGCAGATGGTGCAATATTCGTCCCACTTGCCTTTGCCCTCGTTTTCGCAACTGTCCTCTTTGCTGGCTTCTTTATTGGCCCGCTCGCCCATATGCTGAAACTCGATAGTGGTGATGGCGATGGTGTCCTGATTGTCGGCGCTAATCCTTGGACTCTAGGACTGGCAAAAGCGCTCAAAGAAATGCATATCAAAGTTACTGTGGCGGATACGAATTGGCGACGTCTGAGAGGCGCACGCCTTGAAGGACATAATACATTTTACGGCGAAGTCCTTTCCGAGAATGCCGACTACTCACTCGATCATTCGGCCTTTAATATACTTATCGCCGCCACGCCCAATGAAGCCTATAATGCGCTGGTTTGCGTAGAATTTGCACCAGAGCTTGGACGCCACCGTGTTTTCCAGATTGGCGCCAGAGAAGCGGAAGATGATGATGATGATGAAGGCATTGCCTATACCTCACGTGGCCGTACTTTGACATCACGAGGTCGCGCCTTTGACTCGCTCACGCGCGATTGGTGGGGCGGGTGGCGTTTCCGTTCAACCACATTGTCAGAGGAATATACGCTTGAGGACCTTTATAAGGACCGCGGAGATGATCTTGATCTTATCATGGCGCGCAAGCCTGATGGAACATTAGAGTTCATTCAACCGGGTCAAGAGTTCCGCGCAGAAGGCGCCGCAGTGCTGTCATTCTGTCCAGCGAAAGATACAGACGGCGCACGCGGTGCTGGTGCCAAACGCGAAGACAATGACAAGCTTGCAGGCCCGGCGGCACCTTTGCCGAGCTAAGGGGTTCAGCTTGAACGCCCAACTTATCGCTCTGTCATACAAATTTTTAGCGCAGCCTGATTTGGCTGCGTTTTTGCTTTAATAACACATTAGGCGTCAATCATCTTAAGGACCGAGTTTATCAAAAGTCCGAAACGCTATTGAGCAGGGGCACCCTGTCCTTGGGATGAATTGGAATAGAGTGATTTTTGATACTCAATAATTTGATTAACGCCGAATGATGTACATTCTTCACGCATAATATTGCCTATCTGTGCCGGAGAGGATGTTTGGCCTGATAGAACGATATCAATTGCCATATCTATTGCAGCTTCTTCAAACAGAGCCATATTCTGCGCACCTAAAGCGCTGAGAGCCCCTTTATCCCTTGCGCTCATTTGTTGGTTTAACCTCGAAATAGCTCCATCAACCATAGCTTGGTTTTGCCCGCTATTCATTGCTGCAAAATCTTTCACGCTCATGGGCAAAATAATGCCCGAAAACACATTTCCATAATTTGAGAAAGCCTGACACGCTGCCACAGAGGAGGTATTGGATTGCGCTGCCGCGGATCCAGCGGCCAATAAATACAAAAAACTTGTAGCCGTACCGAGTAATGCTAGTTGTTTGATCATCATAAGACCCTCAATTATCAATTTAAAATTTTGATAGCAGAATCATTCTTTTCCTATGCTGAACAGATGATTTAGTGCAAGTTCATCTCGCAAAAAACCTAAAGGCAATATGTAAAAATTAAAGCCAGATGTTGGGCCGCCTTAGACGCTTTTAAACCGTGCCTTATCAAAGACTTTTAAAACGGTTTGTAAATCATGGCCGCGTTTTAGAACAAGTCCGCCTGGGGCAATGACTGAAAATTGACCCTGTTTTTTGCGCAAGGCTGGTACTTTCTCGATCCGGTACAGCGCATGTTCGGAGGCACGACGGTAGACCGAAAACACGGCCTTATCGGGTAGAAAATCTAGGGCGTAATCTTTCCAATCGCCTTTACTAACCATTTGACCATAGACGTTTAAAATGGCGGAGAGCTCTT
The DNA here is from genome assembly GCA_964438555.1 of uncultured Algimonas sp. GTDB lineage: Bacteria > Pseudomonadota > Alphaproteobacteria > Caulobacterales > Maricaulaceae > Litorimonas. The sequence goes on along the minus strand of CAYTLJ010000007.1, from coordinate 77 downwards.
TTCGATCAAAGGCGGTTTGAGACGGCGCTTTCGCATTTCGTTTTTTCGTCGTCGAAAAATCTATGATTTGGCTCATA
>CAYTLJ010000006.1:24815-33322 GCA_964438555.1 uncultured Algimonas sp. | reverse complement strand
GGGACATCGACAATACGCATATGGAACTCCGGTTATTCTGTGCTATGGATAAGCAAAGCAAGACCTAGATTGCAATCGAGATATAGATATTATGCCGAATTTTATTTTTCCACCACATGACCCGGTAAGCCTGCCAATTGCGGGTACAGATAAGCGTTTCCCGGTTCGTCGGATATATTGCATCGGAAAAAACTATGCCAAACATGTCAAAGAAATGGGTGGAGATGTGTCGCGCTCAGAGCCCATCTTTTTTACCAAGGCCCCCGAAACCATTGTCCAAAGTGGCGAAGATATTCCCTTTCCGCCCAATACGTCCAATTTGCACCATGAGGTAGAACTGGTTGTCGCCATTGGACCCGATCTCGAGATCTTTGCCTATGGTGTTGGTATTGACCTGACACGACGAGACTTGCAATCTCAAGCCAAAGAAAAAGGCAATCCTTGGTCGCGTGCCAAGAATTTTAGTCGGTCTGCCCCTTGTTCAATGTTGACAGAGGCCAAAAATGTCAACCTAACCAAGGCGCATATTGTTTTGCGCAAAAATGGCGATATCGTCCAATTTGGGTGCGTATCAGACATGATTTGGGGTGTTGACGAAATCATTGATCGGCTCAAAACCGATATGGACCTTCGACCTGGGGACTTGATCTATACGGGCACGCCTGAAGGCGTTGGCCCGGTTCGCGTCGGAGATGAACTCTCAGGCGGCGTGGAAGGGCTGCAACGCATTACCGTGAGATTTATTTAGTCACCCTTTTATTCAGACATCTGCCCTCAATCTGGTGTTCAGGGCGTGATATTTTTTATGACTTCATCCGCGGCATATATATCTGCGCTGGATTGTACATTATTCAATAATTTGACCTCAAGGTTTTGGCGGGTTTTAGACTTATTACCCCCTAAATTCACGCGACCGAGCCCGATGGAAGGCCCAACCCCCCCGAGGCCAACACGACCGAGTCCAACCGAAGGCCTCGGACCTGACTGCCGCAAATCTCTATTATTGACCTTTAGAATTTCAAAATGACTATAACCTTCAGCCTTTGCGATTTCTGCGGCCCGTAAAAGCGCAAAGTCAGAAGCCTCTTTTTCGGAATTGGCCAAAAAGGACACCCGGAAACGATCATTTTGAATTTTGGTCTCCGAAAACCCTAGCTCACTGCTGGATCCGGCACTTTGATAGGCCGTTGGACCTGAGGCACAGCCAACCAACCCGACGGCACAGACGGTTATAAAAGCCTTTTTTAAAATGGACGTTGTCATAGTCTAACCCTTACATTGGATGCCCCAATATAGGCTCCATTATAGACATAGATGCAGATTTTGCGCAAATCTAGACTACAGGCTTGTCCCGCAGGCCTTAAAGTCCTACAATCACCTATGGGCTTTTCTTATGACGACATATTATTACCGCTCGCCATTACGGTTGTGATTGACCAGAAAGTGCGTACTCCTGAACTTCGAAGTTTTACACAGCAAGGCATGGGGCTTATCGAGTTATTTGGCCTTGATCCTCTGAGTGCTGACGATCTTCGAAAGTGGTTTCGGTCCCATAAAAACGAGTTGGAAAAAAAATTGAGCACGCCTCGCCGCAACACACTTGTCCTGCGAGCCCTATCGAAATTCACAGATGGACGAGATGTTGAAGCTGTCTATGATGCGATGGTCTCGATCTCGGTCAGCGACAAGGAATATGTAAAGCAAGAATCGGAATTGATAAAATCGGCAGCGGCAATTTGGGGGTTTTCAAGACCACCCATTAAGATAGATAAGAAATGAACAACCCTAATAATACGGTTCAGACGATATGTTTTCTCCTGGCAATAGCCGTACTGGCTGACAAACGCCAAAGAGACCAAGAATTAGTTGAATTTGTTCACGCCGTAACCAAGATCAATCACCATCTCAGGCCCGACATTATTATGCCACGTCAATCAATCTTAGACTGGTATGAAACCGAAAAACCAAATATTGTCGAGAGCTTAGCGTCTGAAAACGCGGAAGAATGGAAAACCAGTCTTTTGAACGATATCACGGATGAAGCGCTTCAAAATATGGTCCTCGCCTCCCTGTATTCAATTTCAGTGTCTGACTATGAACTCCATGATGAGGAGTGTAAATTTCTAAAGCTCGCCTCCCAGAATTGGGGAATTGAAATCCCGCAATCAGAGATGCTGGAACATATGACGGCTTAGGCCGCGAGACTTTATCAAGTCATTTTATTGATTAGTTATTTTCTTTCTCAAGCGCTTCCATGCGACGCTGCTCTTTTTTACGTTCATGTTCCAAAAGATAACGCTTTCGGATCCGAATGGAGTCTGGCGTGACTTCAACCAACTCATCATCATTGATGAATTCCAGAGCATATTCCAGCGTAATTTGAACAGGGGTTACAAGAACAACGGCTTCATCCGTGCCAGACGCCCTTACATTGGTCAGTTGCTTACCTTTAAGCGGGTTGACCGTAAGGTCGTTATTCCGAGAATTTTGACCGATAATCATACCTTCATAGACTTCCGTGGCATGACCGATAAAGAGCTTACCGCGCTCTTGAAGATTCCATAGCGCAAAAGCGAGCGCCTTGCCCTTTGAATTTGAAATTAGAACGCCTTTTTGACGACGTCCAATTCCAGATTTCGTGCGCGGGCCATAATGATCGAAATTATGATAAAGTAAGCCTGAACCCGAGGTCATAGTCAGAAATTCTGATCGAAAGCCAATCAGCCCGCGTGTCGGAATTTCGTAATCCAAGCGCACACGACCAGCACCATCTGGCACCATGTCTTTAAGCTGACCTTTGCGTTCGCCCAATTTCTCCATGACGGAGCCTTGATGATCCGCCTCGACATCAACAGTGAGCGTTTCCCATGGCTCGCATAACACACCGTCAATCTCTTTATTGATGACCTGCGGGCGTGAGATTGCGAGCTCATAGCCCTCTCTGCGCATATTTTCGATCAAAATAGAGAGGTGCAATTCGCCGCGACCCGAAACCCGAAACTTATCGGCGTCATCTAATTGTTCGACGCGCAAGGCTACATTATGGATAAGTTCTTTATCTAGTCGGTCTTTTATATTCCTAGAGGTAACAAATTTCCCTTCTTGGCCTGCAAATGGAGAGTCATTGACCTGAAAGGTCATCGAAATTGTGGGTTCATCTACAGAAAGAGCGGGGAGTAACTCGACATGATCTGGGTCACAAATCATATCTGAAATTTCAAGATCCGAAATTCCGGTAAAACAACAAATGTCACCCGCAGACACTGTCTCCATTTTCACCCGATCAAGACCCATAAACCCGAAAAGATCTAAAACTTTGGCTTTACGTTCTGTGCCATCTGGTGAGGCGACAATGACCTGTTGATTGCGATTTAGCGTGCCTCTGACGACACGGCCTATTCCGATTACGCCCGTATAGGAATTATAATCTAAGGCAGAAACTTGTAATTGGAGCGGGGCGTCCGGGTCGACATCGGGAACAGGTACATTTTTCACAATGGTTTGAAAGAGCGGCGTCATATCTTGGCCCTCAGCCTCTGTTACATGCGAGGCCCAGCCATTTAGAGCAGACGCATAGACGACCGGAAAATCTAGCTGCTCATCCGTTGCACCGAGGCGGTCAAAAAGATCAAATGTCTGATCTACCACCCAATCTGGGCGCGCACCGACACGGTCAATCTTATTGATCACAACGATTGGCTTGAGACCTTGTGCCAAGGCCTTTTTCGTCACAAATGTCGTCTGTGGCATGGGGCCCTCAACGGCATCGACCAATAAAACAACAGAATCGACCATAGATAAAACCCGCTCGACTTCCCCGCCAAAATCCGCATGGCCTGGTGTATCGACAATATTGATGCGCCACTCTTGCCCACCTTCATCGGTCCAGCCAATCGCCGTGTTTTTGGCCAGTATTGTAATACCGCGTTCTTTCTCAATATCGCCTGAGTCCATGACGCGTTCTTCGCGGTCGCCGCGTTCATCTAATGTACCAGATTGGCGCAAGAGCTTATCAACCAGAGTTGTCTTGCCGTGGTCGACGTGAGCGACGATAGCGACATTGCGCAAATATTGAATTGAATCAGACATTGTGGAATTTTTCAAAAAATGTGAACTTTGTCGCGCGACTTAGCGTAATATTGACGGAAGGCAAGCCCTCACCTCATTCTGCTAATGTGACATTATGGGATGTTGAACTGTTCATCGCAATTCGCCACAAACAACGCGTTTTCAAGGAATGAGTCTATGCGTACCGATACTGGGCCAACGCCCACTTTACTTGCAGATTATGTATCTCCGAGCCATGAATTCACCTCGGTATATTTGGACTTTGATCTGAATCCCGAGGCGACTCGTGTTAAGTCAAAATTAGAGGTGAAACGGCTTCGTGACGCGCCATTGATTTTGAACGGTGAAGACATTGATCTTAAAGCGGTAAAACTGAATGGAAAATCGCTAAAACGATCAGAGTATCAACTCAATCAAGATACGCTGACCCTCACAGACACAGCTGAGAGTTTCACATTAGAGATCGAGACGATCTGCAATCCACAAGCAAATTCAACGCTAATGGGTCTCTATGTGTCTGGGGGGCGCTTTTGCACACAATGTGAAGCCGAAGGCTTTCGACGTATCACCTATTTCCTTGACCGACCTGATGTTATGAGTGTCTTTACGGTTCGCATAGAAGCAAATCTCGATCAATATCCCTATCTCCTTTCAAATGGAAACAAGATTGAAAGCGGCGACATTGGAAAAACGCGGCATTTCGCCGTCTGGCATGACCCATTTCGTAAACCCGCCTATCTATTTGCATTGGTCGCAGGTCAATTTGACGTGCTTGAGGATAGCTTCACGACAATATCCGGGCGACATATTCCGCTTGAGATTTTTGTCGACCCTGGAAACGCTGCTCAGGCTGAATATGCCATGGATAGTCTCAAACGGTCCATGAAATGGGATGAAGAAGCCTATGGTCGCGAATATGACCTAGATCGTTTCATGATTGTCGCCGTTCGGGATTTCAATTTCGGCGCCATGGAAAATAAAGGCCTAAACATATTCAATTCGGCCCTTTTGCTGGCTGATGGACAAAGCGCGACGGATATGAATTTTGAACGTATTGAAAGCGTTGTCGCCCATGAATATTTCCACAATTGGACTGGCAACCGGATTACATGCAGAGATTGGTTCCAACTTTGCCTCAAAGAAGGCTTTACTGTTTTTAGAGACCAAGAATTCTCGGCCGACCAACGCGGCGCAGCGGTCCAACGTATAAAAGATGTCCGCGCCTTAAGAGCCAGACAATTTCCAGAAGATGCAGGTCCTCTCGCCCATCCCGTAAGGCCTAATAGTTATATAAAGATCGACAATTTTTATACGGCCACGATTTATGAAAAAGGGGCCGAAATCATCCGCATGTTAAAAACCTTATTTGGACCCGAAACATTCCGCAAAGGGTGCGATCACTATTTCGATAAACTTGACGGAACAGCAACCACAATTGAAGAATTCTTAAAATGTTTTGAAGAGGCGACAAATCAAGACCTCTCGCAAATCCTTATATGGTATCAGCAAGCCGGCACGCCGAAACTAAAGGTTTCGCGTGAAGCCTTACCAAAAGGCCTAACCCGCATTCACTTTAAACAATCCATTGCCCCGTCTCGTGGTCATGCGCCGAAAAAAGCCGTCCCTATTCCAATTAAATGGCAATTGATCGGAGATGATGGCCCGGTATCAGAGCAAGTTTTGTCAGTTCTAAATTATAGTGGCACCAGCGTCACCTATGAGGATGTCAAGCAGGCACATTCTATATCAATCCTACAAGATTTTTCGGCCCCAGTTATTTTAGAAAGCGACGCGAAAACCGAAGATCACCTACGTTTAATGTCTGCTGATCCGAATGCCTTTAACCGGTGGGAGGCCGGCCAGACACTCGCGCGCCAATTAATGTCTTCCACGGCACAGGCACTTGAATCTGGTGAAACCCCTAAGGCAGATCTTGCCCTCAAAGGCTATTGCGCGGCTTTGAAAAAGACAATTAGAGATACTAATTTTAACAATGCTTTCAAAGCCTTAGCGTTAACTCCTGCAACGTCAATGGAAGTGCAACAGACCCTAGATCAAGCAGATCCGCTTGCCGTGCACCAAGCCGGAAAATGGCTATCACGCGCAATCGGAGACGCACTTCGGGACACATTATTAGAGACCTATCATGCGCTTGCAGATGATGGCGCCTTTAGTCCTGATGCGGCGTCGGCTGGGCGACGTGCATTGCGCAATCGTTGTCTTGCTTTGCTGGCGGCCCGCCATGATCCACTTGCCGCCTCACTCGCGCAACGACAATTGAGCGAAGCCACAAATATGACAGATGAATTATCTGCTTTGATAACTTTGACGAGGCTTGGTGGTCAGCGCGTTGAAACATCAATGGAAGCCTTCTACGACAAATGGGACGCCAATCCGCTCGTTCTCGATAAGTGGTTTTCTGTACAAGCCATGCGCGTTCATGCGCGCGGCGTTCAAGCCATCCAAGAGCTATCAGATTCACCCCGATATGAGCGCACAAATCCAAATCGCGTGCGCGCCTTGATAGGTGGATTTGCAATGGGGAATGCTGAGCTGTTCCATAAAATTGATGGTAGCGGATATCGTTTTTTCACAGACCAGGTTTTGGATATGGATAGCCGCAATCCACCCATTGCCGCCCGCTTATTAGGCGCTTTTGAAATTTGGCGAAAGCTGGATGGGCACAGACAGGGACTGATTCAAAGCGAGCTCGAACGCGTCGTTGCGTCAAATCCAAGTAAGAATGTTTTAGAAATTGCGAAAAAGACATTGGGGTAGAAACGACGCATAGAGACATTCGATGAAAGGAAAATTTAGCTCTAAAAATTGAAACTGGGGTCGTAACGCTCCCTTATCAATTATATGATAAGGTGTTTTATGACTTCTATTCGTACAGCCGCTGGATTTCGCGATCATGTCTCTGAACAGCGTTTTTCTGTTTTGCGCCAACCTATTGTGGCGTTAAGCACTGGGAAAATCCACCATCACGAATGGCTCGTCAGATTTGACCAAGATGATCATCTTGAGGGCGTTTTACGCCCAGCCGAACTTTCCGGTGTTATCCGTGATCTTGACCTTTCAATGTTGGCACAAGCCATTCTCGTCTTGAATGAGAATCCCCATGATGCCGGCATCGCGATAAATCTATCCGGCGCATCCGTTGACAAACCGGCCTTTAAGAGTTCAGTGATGGCATGTTTAAGCGCCTTAGAGGCATCGCCGACTAAATTAGTGATTGAGCTGACTGAAAGTTGGGATATGGCGGAATTAGGGCCCGCAGAAGCCTTGATAACGGAGCTCAAATCTCGGGGTCATCCTGTTTGTTTGGATGATGTCGGCGCAGGCGCAGCCTCTATACGGTATTTGCGGGCTTTGCCTGCGAATTGGTTGAAGATTGATGGAGGTTTTGTCGCCGCTGCCTATAACACGGCAAGAGACCGCGCCATTTTGAAAGCTTTATTGACACTTAGGGAGGCGCTTGATGTCAGGTTTATTGCTGAAGGCGTGGAAACCGAAGACATACGCGAATTTGTGACCGATTTGGGGTTCGATGCGGCGCAAGGTTACGCGATTGGGCGACCCGAAGCAGAACCGAGGATTGGGAAAAGTTTTTCATAACGCATACGTATTGATTTCCTGTGTAAAAACGCGGGTCGCGCCCATTTTCAATCATATTTTAATAACCATGTGTTCGACTAGGTCAGAACTAGCAGCTAGCTTATAACGTATTGATTCGTTGACAAGAATTTGACGATCAGTGCAATTCAAAATTGCCGCACAGGCGGAGGATAGTCGTACATGCAATATGGGCATGGTCAGCAAGGAAATAATCCAGCAGGAAATCCGCCTGCGCGCCAGTCTTTGCATCAAAATTCTGGACCACAGCCCTATCTACCCCAGGCAAACATTCAGGCAAATTCCCACACTAATCGTCAGGTAAACTCTCAGACACAATACGGAGCCTCAGCTCAGAGGCAACAACCAAACCCACAAACCCGCCAAAACACCCGCAATCAAACTGCTTTTCAGGACCTAAATCCTGGGAGCAACCCTTCAGATTATATTGCAAATATATCAGACAGAGTTGGCGGCAGCGGCGCGCTAAAACGCCTTATAATCACGGCCATACTTTTCTTTACACTATTCCTGGTTATCGCAACGGTCGTCTTCATAAATGATCGGAAGCAATCTCTATCTGAAGAAATCGGAAATTTTGAAGTCAGTCTTGGAAATAACGCCGCCTCGATTTCTCAAAAACTCGATTCAGTATTTTTATGGATGGACTCTGCTATAAACTTGCGCGGAGGCGCGCAAGACATCGTCAATTTCGCAGCGAGTTCACCCATAATAGAGGGAGCCGCACTCATTGATGGGAATGGAAACATACTCGCCCAGACGGATAGTCGTGGCGAGGCTCTTGCGAATATTGATAGACGTAA
>CAYTLJ010000006.1:10939-24715 GCA_964438555.1 uncultured Algimonas sp. | reverse complement strand
TACTCGCCCAGACGGATAGTCGTGGCGAGGCTCTTGCGAATATTGATAGACGTAACTTCCCAGCTAACGGCCATAAAATTGACTCGCTTATAAATGGACAAGGCGTCATTAGACCTGTCCTGATACGGCGCGTTGGAAATCATTTCCTTGCGGCCGCACTCCATGAAAATTCTTTGGTCGGCAAAAAACCAGGGTCACGATCACTTGCGCTCGTGTCAGGTCACATCATAGACGGTCCCAAATCTATAGCCTCACATGGCCTTCAACCCTTTTACGGAATAACGGCCAATAAAAGAGCCGCGATGATGCAAAACCCACAAAAGAAAAATCCGACGATTTCCTCCCATATTCAGATTGATGAAAAAGTGTGGATTGGATCTACGCCCGTATCCAATACAAATATGTTTTTGATTGATGTCGCCCCACGAGGTGAAAGGAGTATTTTGACCTGGAATTTCTTGCTGTTTGGTTTGCTTTTCCTGGGATCAGCTTGGTTAATTTGGATGCTCATGAACCAACTTATGCACCAAGTCGAAACGATTAAAAACCAAAACGCAACGGACAATGTTTCCAAGCAGCGTTACCGAGCCGCAATTGAAAGCTCAAATGGCGGCATTTGGGAAGTCGATTTGACAAAGAATACGGCATTCATATCGCCGACACTGTCGCGGGCCATCGGATTAAAAGAAGAAGAAACGACTGTTTCTCTTTCACAATTTATGGCCCTTTTTGAAACCAGACAAAGAGATTTGTTTTACAGCCACATTAAGCGCGCTCATTTAAATGGTCCGTTTCAAATTGAAATCGGGGCCTCAACCATGCCGGTTTATTTTTCCTGTAGAGGCCGCCCAATTATGCGCGAGGATCAAAGTCGGGTCGTGGTTGGCATGGCTATGGACGTTACCGAAAACCGGGGTGCGCAAGCCAGATTACAAGCTGCCGAAGCAAGGCTCTTTGATGCCTTGGGCTCAATGAATGATAGTTTCGTAATATGGGATCAACTCGATCGCCTCGTTTTATGGAATAGTAAATTTGAAGACTTTTTTGGTTTCGCACCAGGAACGCTTCAACAAGGCATGTCATATGATCAGATCGAGTTAGAGTCTGATAGAAATATCGAACAGATTTTGATATTAAGTGATGGAACAGGAAGCGAAATTCAACTCAGAGATGGACGTTGGGTCCGACATCTTGAAACCTATACAGCGGATGGTGGACGTGTCTCAATTGGAACTGAGGTCACTGCGATCCGGACACGTGAGCAACAATTACACGAAAATCAAGATGCTCTAGAAAAGACAATTACGGTCTTGAGAAAGTCACAAGTTCGTATTGTGGAACTCGCTGAAAATTATGAGCAAGAGAAAATTCGTGCCGAAGAGGCCAGTCAATCAAAATCCGAATTTTTGGCGAATATGTCTCATGAGCTAAGAACCCCGCTCAATGCCATCAATGGATTTTCTGATATTATGAAAAAAGAGATGTTCGGTCCTTTGGGCGATACACGCTATAAAGAATATGTGAATGATATTCTTTTCTCGGGTCAACACCTTCTTTCACTTATCAATGATATCCTTGATATGTCTAAGATCGAAGCCGGTAAAATGACGCTTAATACGGAACATTTAGACATGTCTGAGATGATTTCTCAGGTTATACGAATTGTTCGCGGTCGGGCAGAAGAAAATCGCTTGAAACTCATTTATGAAACTGTGGAAACTCCAGAAATTGAAGCGGACCCACGCGCCGTAAAACAAATTTTATTGAATTTGATTACCAATGCTATCAAATTTACGCCTGAGGAAGGCGTCGTTTCTATAGCGGTTGAACCCAAGCAAACCGGGTTAATTATTCACGTTGCAGATACCGGTATCGGTATTAGCCAAGCAGACATAGACAGGCTAGCCAAGCCATTTGAACAAATTGACAGCCAGCATTCTCGTCAACATGAAGGCACGGGTCTTGGACTTGCTCTGTCAAAATCCTTGGTCGAACTTCACGGCGGAAACTTCAATATAAGTTCTGTTCTTGGCGAAGGCACAACCGTTACCTTCACATTGCCAATGACCGTTATCAAGAAAAAGGCCGCTGCGCCTGACAATGAAGTCAAAAATGAAATTTCTCGTCTCGCACAAGATATTGCTGATGTTCTGGATGATGCTAGTCACAATCAAATCAGTGCGGCAGCGCCGCAACAACAAGCCGTTTCGCAACCCCCTACAAAACCACAACCCCTCCCAATGGCGCCACCGCATCAAAATACGGCTGCTTAACCGGGTGTGATTTTTTATAGAGCTCTGACGCCCAGCTATCAAAAACAACTTTGACTAAATCTTTGGAAACATAAGAGCTGCGCGTAAGCCCGGTCGATCAGGATTACCTCCGTCTTCGACTGCCGGAAGGTCCTCATTATCGCTCATACGAAATTCAGCTCGGTGCAAGTCCGCTACGGCTTCAACCAGAGACAATCCCAGACCACTACCAGGTAGGGATCTAGATTTATCAAGTCGGACAAACCGTTCTTTGACACGCTCGCGATCCCAACTCGGAATGCCAGGTCCATCATCAATAATAGCGATTTCAACACCACCACCCCGGCGTTTGCGACTTATTAGGCCAACAGACCCGCCCGTCGGTGTATATTTAATTGCATTTTCTAGGAGATTAGAAACCGCTTGAGATAGTAATCCACGATCCGCGGAAATAAGTGTTTTAGAGGCAATATCTGATGAAAACTTCAGACCCGCATCTTCACAAGCTGGCTCATAGAGTTCAGCGAGGTCGTCCAATAGTGGTTTAGGATCGAGTGGGGTCAAAAGCTCACGGCGTTCACCCGCTTCTAACCTTGCAATACGTAAAACCGAGTCAAATGTAGATAAGAGCTGATCCGCATCTCCGGCAGCCTCATATAATATATCCGCTTCAGCTTTATTACCGAGCTCTACAGCTGCCGTTTCTAAACGGGTTCTTAGGCGTGTCAGCGGCGTACGAAGATCATGCGCCACACTATCACCCGCATAACGCATCGCCTGCATCAATCGGCTAATATGATCCAACATCGCATTAAGATGCTCGGCGAGAAGGTCCATTTCATCTTCGGAGTAATTTCGTGGCGCACGGCGTTCAAGATTTCCAGCACGAACATCTGTCGCCAATCGGTTAAATCCTTCAACTCGACGCGCAAATCGCCGAGACACAAAAAAGGATGACAATAGACCCAAGAGCAAAGCAATAGCTGAAGATGTAAGAATTGCTGTCCTGACGCGTTCGCCTGTTCGCATAATGGCTTCGACATTTCGGCCAACGACAAGTTTTATAACAGGTTGATCATTAAGATAGATATAGTCTTGAATAACTCGACCTCTATTTAACTCTCCCTCCTCGCCTTGTCTTGGATTCAAAAATTCAATTTCGATTTTCCTCCGGTTCATATTCGCATTCTGCGTATATTTCGGATCTTCGTCTGACGCGTTAAACCCTAAATTTCCGATTATTTCGAAACTTTTGAGTTCAATATCATTTCCAACTTTTTTGTTTTGTTTCTGATATAAGTTCTCAATAAAATATAATCTTTCATAGGAAATCGACCGTAAAACGATGCCTTCGCCTAGCCAATATGCGCCGGCATGAAAGTATATTTGATTGTAGTTTAAATTTCCTTCTGTTGCATCCGTCAATAAAAGGCCGGCGGCTTTTGCCTGCTCTGCGCCAGCCTTACCGGCCTCATCAAAGGCAAGTTTCATTTGACTGATTTCTTCATCGATAGCGCGGTCTACGCGTCGGAGTTCAGACTCGACCACGGCGTAATAAACATAACCCAATGCCGCGAAAAGCGAGAGCACAAAGAGCAACGCGCCCAACAGAGATAATCTGAAGAGCGTGTTACGATAAAGTTTTCGGAGAGAGCCGAACATAGGCCCCTCTTACAGGCCTAGACCTGTAAACGATAGCCTGCACCTCGAACGGTGTGCAGCAAGGGTTCTTCAAATTCTCTGTCGATCTTTCCACGCAAACGAGAAATATGGACATCAATGACGTTTGTTTGGGGGTCAAAATGATAATCCCAAACTTTTTCGAGCAACATGGTCCGTGTCACCACACGTCCGGCATTTCGCATTAAACATTCTAGGAGGCGAAATTCGCGAGGTTGCAATAGTATTTTTTGTCCGTCTCGGCGTACGGTTCGTGCCAAGAGATCCATTTCCAATCCGCCAACTTTCAGTTTTGTGACAGCAGCCGTTGGATCTGAGCGACGACCAATGGCTTCTACCCGTGCCAATAATTCGGTGAAACTATATGGTTTAGCAAGATAATCATCGCCACCTGCACGTAAGCCTTCTACCTTGTGGTCGACTTCACCTAATGCAGAGAGGATAAGAACTGGGGTTGCATCACCATCCTCTCTAAGATCGGATAAGACATCTAAACCGTCTCTTTTAGGTAACATACGGTCCAAAATAAGCGCGTCATAATCTGCGGCTTTGGCCATTTCTAAACCCAGGTCACCATCTGGGGCCAGATCAACAACATGACCTGCCTCCATTAAGCCTTTGCGGACATATTCTGCCGCTACTGAGTCATCTTCGACAACTAATATTCTCATTTGTTTAGTCTCCATAGGTCCCCACCCAGTCATTCTTCGCGCCCACATTATTTTTTATTGTTTACAATGGCAGAACCATAAATGTCTCCTGTCCATCTTTTTTACGTACATTTACAACCATGCTTTCTTGACCATTTGTCTTGGCATTAAGCACAATTGATTTCCATTTAGCGACTTCTGCGATTGGGATAGTATCGGCTTCCATCAAGACCATGCCGAGCGTGAACCCCGCGCTTTCAGCCAGGCTTCCGGGTTCGACACTTTCTACATAAATTCCGACCTGGTCCGAGCGCATATTAATTGCGGATCTGAACTCCGCGCTAATATCGAGCACATGCAGCCCTGTATCAATATTGACCTTTGGCTTAGATGGATCTGGGCGTTCTGGGACAGGAAGGCCTTGAGCCTCAGCACTTTTCCGCCGGATTTCATATTTTTCTGGACGCTCTCCAATCTGTACATCCAACGAATAGGTTTCTTCATCGCGCTCATAGATAAATTTGACAACTTTCCCAGGTGGAACGGCTGCAATAGCGCGCGTGGCTTCAACAGAATTTCGGACCGTTTTACCATCAATATTGAGAATAATATCATCGATCTGAAGACCATAAATTTGCGCTGGGCTACCTGGCAAAACATCATTCACGGTCGCGCCGGATTTATAAATCCCTGGCTGACCTTCTAATTCAAATGTCGCCGTTCTTAACCCCGCACCAAGATAACCGCGACGGACATATCCGTCTTTGCGTATCGAGTCGATTATATCTTCTGCTGTATGGTGCGGAATAACAAAGGCAATGCCAACACTCGCACCTGTTGGTGAATAAATGGCAGAGTTAACCCCAACAACATCACCTTCAAGATTAAAGAGAGGGCCACCAGAATTTCCTCGGTTAATTGTGGCGTCTGTCTGGATATAATCAACATATGATCCACTATCGACTTTCTCTCGGCCAATTGCTGAGATTACGCCAAGCGAGGTCGACTGACCAATACCAAATGGGTTACCGATGGCGACAACCCAATCACCGATACGAAGCTCACTCCCACTATGAAAATTAACGTGGGGTATCCTCTCATTGGTATCAATTCGAAGTAAAGCGAGATCGGTTTCTTCATCAGTTCCGATAATTTCTGCCGGATATGAGCGGCCATCATTAAATTCAATCGTGATATGGGTGCCACCTTCAATCACGTGATAATTCGTAACGACTTCTAATTCTTTGGAAATAATGAAGCCTGATCCTTGACCTTCAGATGTTGTTTCACCTGTATCTGTCGTCACGACGATATTTACGACGGAAGGACTAACCTGATCTACCAAATCTGCAATGGACGGAAGCGCATTAATAGGTAAGTCGAGAACATTTGTTCCGACAGCAGGCGCTGTCCCAAAACTTGACTGCGGCGTTGTTATAGGTCGAGCCGTTGGTAATTGATCCTGAGGGACGACAGGCAAGGGTAACCCGGCTTGCTGATTAAGTGGAGCCTGTTCTATCGGCTCTGCTGGTACTGTCTCACCCAAATCCCTTAGGGATCTGAATTGCCCGTCCTGAGGCACATCAATGATAACCTCATATGAATCTGAATCCGCATAGATAATCGACGAGTCTTGTGCCACGACTTGAGGCGCAAGGCCGAAGGCCATAACACTTCCTAGTAATGTCAATTTCATTTTGGACACGGGTGTTCCCTTCTATGTTGGCTAGACTGCATGGGTCCGTATGACCCTATACTTTCCAAAACATTACGAAACATCCATATAATGGATATTCTGCCTTAACGCCGTGAAAACCCGAATAAATGATTGTTTTTGGGCATCGGGCGTAACTCGCTCCGATTAAACCCGTTGAGTGCAAATATATGCTTAACAAAATCTGACTCGCGCACACCCCAAGCCATATTTCTTGATTTTAAAGAGCTATCAAAGTCCATATTGGACGGCGCTGACGCATCGCCAAAAAGAAATGGCCCATAGAGCCAAACGACACCCGTGGGTTTGACAATTTCGGCCGCCGCCATAGCCAGTCCCTTAAGCGCCTCAATCGGTGCAATATGGATCATATTCGCGCAAAATATTGCGTCCACCGCAGATAGATTAGCTGTCCAGTCCGTCGTCATGTCAATATTGAGAGGGTTTGGGAGTTTTAGTCCCTCATATTTTATCCAAGCCGACTGGCTCTTGCGCGATTCTGGATCAGGATCGGAAAATTGCCATGAGACATCAGACCGACATTTTAACACGGCTATCCCATGTTCACCCGTTCCTGAGGCGATTTCCAAAACGTCGGCGTTTTCTGGTAAAATCTTCGATAGCTCTTCGGCGATAACCTCCTGGTTTCGTCCTGCAGAGGGCGAAAAGAGGCGGCCATCTTGTGTGTCTCGATTTTCTAGAGCTATAGGCGGCCGCATTAAATTTCTTTCGCAATTGGAAGATTTAGAATAGCTTTTAAGCCACCCCATCTTGATTTATCAAAAGAAAAACTTCCTTTATAGGCCTGTGCTAAATCATCTACGATTGAGAGACCAAGACCACTACCTGGTGTCGCTTCATCAAGTCGAGCCCCCCTGAGTATAGCCGTTTTATATTCCTCTGGCGTTAGGCCTGGCCCGTTATCTTCGACAGAAACCAGACAAAAGCCATCCTCGGTAAGGTCAATAGACACCATAATCTTGTCATGCGTCCATTTGGCCGCATTATCCATAAGATTGCCGATCATGTCTTCAAGATCACGATGTGCGCCCCGAAAAATTAAACCCGTCTCACCTGTTCTAGAAATCTGGAGGTCTTTCTCTCGGTAAATGCGCGGTAACGTACGAACAAGCCCATCAATAACAGGATCCATTTCTGTCCGCACGCCAATTGCCTGCCCTCTTGCGGCAGCTCGTGCACGGCGCAAATGGTGATCGACTTGCTGTGTCATAAGCTCCGTTTGCCGAGCCACGACAGATGAATCGGTTATGTCATCCATGCCGGCTTCATTCCTTAGCACCGCCAAAGGTGTTTTAATGGCATGGGCAAGATTTCCAACATGTGTTTGAGCGCGCTCAACAACAGATTTATTGTGCGAAATCAAAGAATTTAACTCGCCCGCAAGCGGCGCAATTTCAGTCGGATAAACGCCTTCAACTTCGACGGCGCGGCCTTCCCGGACATCAGCAATTCTATTTACAAGATTAAATAAGGGCCGCAAGCCCAGACGAACTTGCGTATAAACCGCTAAGATCAAACCCAATGTAAGTATTGCAAGCAGCAATACGGTCGCAATCGTGAAGTTTCGAACGGATCGTCCAACTGGCGCCCGGTCCGCTGCAGCTAAAACAATGACAGGGTCTTCTTGCCCCGTAAACACAACTTGTCTGGCGATGACGCGCAAGGTTTCATTCGCGTCAACATCAGGGCCATCGGTAATAAAACGTGTGGGATCTTGCGATTGATCCGACAAATCCTGTTGAATAGGTGGCGTGATACGTAAATTTGCCCCGTATAGTGAGCGCGAGGAGAGTTTAGATATCAGATTATTATCGGCATCGACGCTACCAATGACCCAATAACGTCCCGACAAGGCGCGTTGATACCTCTCATCAGGCAATTCGCGAGACAGGCGCATAGACCCGTCCGGAGACACATCAACATTTGCAATCAATCCAAGGACGGTCGATTCGAGCGGCTCGTCAAAAGCGGCATAGGTTGAATTGCGTGATAACCAGGCTAAGGCAAGCGCCGTGATGATAAGTCCGGGCACGGCCCATAGCAAGGCAGACCGAACGAGCGAGGTAACCAGCGAAGACGGCTGGCTCATTTTACGCGCTTTACGTATCTTCTCCATCTGGATCCAATAGGCGATAGCCTAATCCTCGAACCGTTTCGATACGGTCTGTTCCAATTTTCTTACGCAATCGACCCACAAATACCTCTATCGTATTTGAGTCGCGATCAAAATCTTGATCGTAAATATGCTCGACGAGTTCGGTCCTCGAAATCACCCGACCTTTATGACTAGCCATATAAGATAGGAGGCGGAATTCATGGCTCGTCAGTTTAACCGCCATGCCATCTAAGAACGCACGCGCGGCACGGTTATCGACCATAAGATCGCCGATTTCTATTGTATCTGTTGTATGACCAGACGCCCGACGCAAAAGCGCACGAAGCCTCGCCATAAGCTCTTCCGTATGAAATGGCTTTGTCAGGTAGTCATCTGCACCAGCGTCAAAGCCAGCCACCTTTTCAGACCATTGATCACGTGCAGTCAAAATCAAGACAGGAAACTTTTTACCGTCGGCGCGCCATTTTTGTAACACGCTCACACCATCAATAAGCGGTAATCCGAGATCGAGCACAACAGCATCATAGGGCTCCGTGTCACCCAAGAAGTGGCCTTCTTCACCATCATTCGCCACATCAACAGCGTATCCAGCATCTTTGAACGTAGACTTTAATTGACGTGCCAAATCAGCATCATCTTCGACAATCAGAACGCGCATGGGGGACCTTTCGGCTAGGCTCAACAGTTGTATTATTTATGTTACTTTTTGACCCGACCGGTATTCGCGTCAATAAAAACATCGACCACTTTGCCATTTTTAGCAATAACTCGAACACGATATGTATCGCCACGACGCGAAATATCAACAACTTCACCACCTTTTACACGTGAACGTGCAATAGATTTGGCTTCTGCAGGTGAAATCGCTCGCTGGCTTTGCAATTGATAAGCGGGATAAGCGCGGTCATAGGCAGACGCGCCGCGGATCCTAGACGAAATACCACGACTAGAGCGATAGCTGTCAACCGCAACAGATTTCGACGCCTTAAACCGCGAATCGGCCTTGTGGCTTTTCGCATAGGCGGTGGATGTCACAGAAAAACTGAGACCGATTGCAAGAATCGCAGAAATGATATGTCGTCTATTCAACATGTGCCTCATTTAGCCGTTTGCCCCTGAACATGTCCTGAATGTACAGAATATGCCATATTCAGCCTAAATCAAGCCCGAACGTAGATCATGACGTTCGCCATCTGGAAGTTGAGACGCCAGCACATTAGCACCTGCCAATTCTCCATCTGTGAGCTTGATTTGGGGTGTAATATAGAGATCCCCTGTCCCGTCTTTTGCCCTGACACCTTTTCCTTTTAGTCGAAAGCGTTTGCCACTATTTGTACCGGACGGAATCTTGAGTGAAACTTTTCCTGTTGGGAGTTCCAATTTTAGCTCTACCCCATTCAGGGCCTCATATAATGAAATTGGTACATCCAAACTTAGGTCGAGCCCATCCCGGCGTAGATTCCGATGTGGTAAGACCTTGATTTTAACCCGTGCGTCGCCGGGTGGCCCGCCATTTACACCTGGCTTTCCTTTGCCACGTAAACGCAAGGTTTGACCATCTTTGATGCCTTTGGGAAAGCGAACACTAAGCCCCTTACCGAGATCTTTTACGCCCCCGGTTAGGGCATCAATCAATGTCATCTTTAAACTATAGCGGATATCCTCACCTTGCTGAGGCGGTGCGTGTCGACGTTGGAAGCCACCGCTTGGTCCGCGCCTTTGGCCGCCTGCCCCGGCCATATTCATACCGAAAAGGGACGAAAAAAGGTCAGCCATATCATCTTGACCGCCCATTCCGCCAAAACCGCCAAACCCACTATTCATTCCACCTTGGGCATTGGCATGTCGAAACCCGCCCGCGAATGGATTTTGTTGCTGGCCAGATGCATCCACCTGCCCCGTATCATATTGGCGTTTGAGATCAGGATTTGACAGTAAATTATACGCCGCGGTCACCTCTTTAAACCGGTCTTCGGCCTTAGGGTTATCCTTATTGACATCAGGATGAAGCGATTTCGCCAACTTTCTATAAGCTGATTTGATCTCTTTTTCTGAGGCCGTCTTGGGTACACCAAGGAGTGTATATGGGTTCTTTGCCATGGTGGCTTAGAGATAAGAAGAATCTCACAAGATTCAACGGTCTAATAAGTTGAAAAACGCCCTGAAAGTGGAAACAACCGCGCCTTACGCAACTTTAAATAATGTTGGTGTCTTATTGTTCTTCCCCAAAAGACTGTCGACTATTTTTAGTTTGTCGCGCAATTCTACGCGCATATTCTCATCACCTTGCATAGACGCCAAGGTCATCGCCGTACGATAAGCTTTGTGAGCGTTATGAAAGGCCGATTTTTCATTTTTCGATTTACCCAAACGCATAAACATATCGCCCAAGGCAGATTGGACTAAACAAATCTCGATAGGTGTATTTTCGTACTCATAATAGCGTCTTGTGGCTGAGAGCGCTTCTTCTGCCTGCGCTAAGGGACCAAGATCTTCCGTTTGGCCGGCAAGTTTGACCATCTGGGCTGCAAGCTCGGCATTCAACAATGCAAGTTTAGCATCCGTATTGGACAACTCATCCTCCAATTTCTTCGGTTTTCGCAACCTGAATGCTCCAAACACGAATTTCTCCCACATTTAACGACGCCGTAATGAACGCGTTTATAGTTAAAAAGCACTTAACTCTGAGACGATTTTTCCAACAATTTTGTCAAAATCTTGTCCAACTCTGACTCGTTTTAAATTTAAACCTGCGGAGGCAAATAATGCAGTCTTGATCTTATCTGCTTCTGACGGATTTGACGCATTGTGACTGGATCCATCAAGTTCAATTGCGATGATGGGTCGGCCGGTCTTATCTGTAATCAAGTAATCAATATGACGAGACTTGACGCGACCGCGCAGGCTCCAGCGTAATTTAGGATGCACATCTCTTTTGACGCGGATTATATCTTCCAATCTAACTTTCCCATGAAGACGGAACCCCGGTGAAAGCTGTCGCAATAAAATATCGTAAAATACGGATTCGGCTTGATTGACCCAGAGCGAGGGTGCCGCTTCGAAATTCGAAAGACTATCTTGTGAAATTGGCGAAACAGATGGGGGCTGGAATTCACGTCCTCGCGACCTAAAAATAAGGAAAAAGGCGATTGCCAAAATAGCCAAGAAAACAATAATTTCCATAGGGTTCAAATTTATTGCTTTCGCATTTGATGTATTAGTTAGGCATATATTTTTTCTGGTACAGCCGTTGGCAATGGAACATCACTCATCTTCAAAAGATGATCAAAGCCCAAAATCATATCTATATCAGTGCCATTGTCTGAGAGCGGAAGACGCACCCAGAATTGCGCTAGGTGCGAGCCATTTGGCGTATTGGGTCTGGTAACACCAACCAATGGTTTTCGCGTATCAATCACCTGATCCAAAACCTTATGCCAATAGTCAATTCTGCACCCGATCGGGAGCTCGTCAATATGACGCCCTTGGATTTCTTCACCATAAAGGTTCCAAAACCCTGTGCCTGCAAGCCGGTGCCGATAGCGGTTTTGATCGCCGTCACTATGCGGATCAACGCGCTCTAAAATGCTTGTCATGGGAAGTTGAGCTGGAATATCTTCGGGTAATATATCATGGCGAGAGGGGAATTTTCCCGCACGGCATTTGCTGCGCCAATAGTCATAAAATTTTTGTTGTTGAGGCAGGATTATCTGATGCCTCAATGCATTCCCTGCTAACATTTTATCCCTTCCCCAACCCTGATCTATCGACCTAAGTAAAAGCGTTAGTGCGAAACCTTACGAATATGATGGTCGCGTCCCTGTAAGATGGTTTGACTATGTGCCAGCCTTCCTATCAAGACTTTGTTAACACTTAATTTACCTTAAAACGTGCTTTGACTAGAAAATCTGATTCGGTTCCGAATCAGACTCAATCCTAACGCAATAAAATCATCTCAATTCGCAATCCCGCATTGAAATCACCTTGTTTTTCACGAATCAAATTGACGAATAGTTCAAGATTTTCCTAAGCCGGAGCGCTTTGCCAAGGCCGATCTGCGCCTTGCATAATCTGGCGCAACCATCGGATAATCACGCGGCAGGCCCCATTTCTCGCGGTAAGCGTCAGGGGTCAGATTATATTTTACACGCAAATGTCTTTTAAGACTTTGGAACTCAAGCCCGTCTTCCAAACAGATAAGCGCATCATCTCTGAGGCTCTCTTCGATGGGTACTGCGGGTACGCGCTTTTTGTCATCTAGTTTTCCGTTTTGCGCGCGGATCAAAGCCGTATGGACAGTCGCGATCAAGGCCGAAATCTCGTCAGCTTCCGTCTTATGTGCCCCGACATGCGCACTTACAATCTGCGCCGTCAAAGCAAGGATATCAGCCGTCTCATCCGGCAATGTAAGCAATCAACATGACAACAAATAATAAGCCCGCCGTGAGCACGGCTGCCAAACCAGACGGTGTCGCCTCTGACGCCGCACCAGCAGGTGAAAAGACCTGATAGAGCCTGCGCCCAGCATTTGACAAAAACTTGTCTTTTTGACGATCTATAATGGCTGTTAAACGAGAACACATAATATGGCCCCATTTAACGATACCAAATCCCAATCGACGATAGCTCCAATCTGCATCCAATATTTCTGCGCGTCTTTCCGCCGGATAAAGCTTAAACCGCTTTAACAAGGTAAATGCGAAAATCGCGGCAAATAATAGCTGCATCTGAAAGACAACATGATCGACTGTGTAAGGTTTATAGGGTTTGCCCATCTCAAATGGCATCAAAGCATAAAGCTGCTGATAGCCACCAAATGGCCACGCAAGATAAATGCATAAGAAGCCCGCAATACCCATTGCGACCAGCATATTAACAGGCGCTTCTTTGACGCGGCGTCCACTATCATGTGCAAAGAACGTAAAGTGCGGCACCTTAATGCCTGAATGTTCCATCACACCCGCAGAGGCGAATAACATCATTAGGAAGGCCAGTGTGTGATGCTCATAAACTGCAGCAGCCAAAATCATTGCCTTGGTCACGAAGGCCGCAAAGAGTGGGACGGCGGCAATTGAAGCAGCCCCGATCAAACAGAAAATAGTTGTATAGGGCATCGATCTGAACAAGCCTCCAAGTTCTGAGGCTTTGGCTGTGCCCGTCCGGTACATGACCGCACCAATCGACATAAAGAGAAGACCCTTAAAGATCACATGGACAAAGACTTGGCCAACAACGCCGTTCATGGCGAGAGCCGATCCAATACCGATCCCACAGACCATGAACCCCAACTGGTTATTCAAAGAATAAGCCAGAACCCTCCTGAGATCATTTTCAACCACGGCA
>CAYTLJ010000006.1:7615-10839 GCA_964438555.1 uncultured Algimonas sp. | reverse complement strand
CTGGTTATTCAAAGAATAAGCCAGAACCCTCCTGAGATCATTTTCAACCACGGCAAAGAAGACTGGGAAACAGGTCATAATCGCACCGATCCAGATAAGGATTTCTTCGCCTTGAAACCCACGTGCCAAAGCATAAATCGCGAATTTAGTTGTGAAACTCGCTAGGATTACAGTTCCCGTGATGGAGGCCTTTGGATAAGCATCTTGCATCCACATATGCAGCATTGGGAAACCGCATTTAATACCCATCGCAATGAGCATGAGCCATCCGCCAGGGCTATCAAGGCCGATTTGATTAAACATGAAATCGCCGCCATTGGCTTGCGCATGTAAGATAGCACCTGCCAGCAACATAACGCCCGACAAGACATGGATCGCAAGATAACGAATACCTGCCGCATAAGCTCTATCGCCGCCTTTCCAGATAAGGAAGACAGAAGAAATGGCCGTAAGTTCCCACATGATAAATAAGGTAATCATGTCGCCTGAAAGCACACCTGCGATGGCTGCGCCGGTATAAACCAGCGCGGAACTATCCGTAATTCGGCATTTTTCATGCAGGCCGTAAATGCCGTTTATGACGCCCGCCAAACAAAAGAGATATCCCCAAACCACTGAGAGACTATCAATACGCAAGGTCGTCAACTCAACAGGTCCGAACTGGAACACGCCGCCAATATGAGAGGCTTGGTCTACACTATGGAGTTGATAAATAAGGACGCCTGCAATGACCGGAACCGCCACAACAAAGGCTTTTCGAATTTGCCCAACCGGCAAGAGCGCGCAGATCAGGCCAGCCAAAATAACCCAAAGACCTGGATTTATATCGGCTAGAATTGGGAGTGCATCAATCATGATCATGCCCCCCGTGTAAATGTTCGGTACTATAGTCAGGGTCAGGCAAGCCGCCTTCTCCGTAATAATTTTCGTCGCGGCCCAAGAAATTAAATAGGCTATTGGCGGATAATACGATCAGAGAATAGGCGACAAACCCATATATCGCCCAACTTCCAGGGATATATTTTTCTATTGGTAGGGCTTTTGCCTGCGGGTAAAAAACCCCAATGATCACACAGATAATCATTCCGATTAATGGGAACCAGATGAAGTTCTTTTTCACATTCTCTTTTCCTAGAAACAGGAATGGACGTGCGGCCGGATGGATGTCTGACACGTCAGTTTCACCCACATCTGCATCCAGAGTCGTTTCGGTCTCGGTCGTCATGACAGGCCTCCCCCGGGTAATATGGGTTGTAGGAAGTCAACAATAATACCGGCATAGAAAAAGAGGATCAGAGAGCCAATCGCCGTGATAACAGGCGGAATTATGACCCAGCGATGTTTGCGCCTAACCTCTGCAATATGAGCGTCGTCCTCAGGGTTTGCTGGCGGTTTCATAAAGCCGCGAATTGCGATTGGAACCAGATAAATAATATTGAGAATGGACGAGGCGATCAGGGCCGCAATTAATATGGCTAGACCACTATCGACAGCGCCAACCATTAAGAAGAATTTCGGCCAGCTGCCGCCCATAGGCGGGATACCAATAATAGAAAGAGACCCGACCAAGAAGGCTGCAAAAACCCAAGGCATGGTCCGCCCTAATCCATCGAGCTGAGAGATATGTGTCCGGTGCGCAATCGTATAAATAGCGCCTGCACACATAAAGAGCGTAATCTTGCCCCAGGCATGCATGACGATTTGTAAGCCGCCACCGAGAATTCCCATTCCGACCGCCAACATAGCCCCCAAAGTCACATAGGATAGCTGCGAGACAGTCGAATAGGCCAAGCGGGCTTTGAGATTATCTTGTCGCAAAGCAATCACAGAGGCGAGCACAATTGAGATCGCTGCAATCCAAGCCAGCCATGTCGAAGCAGGCGTAGCCGCCGCTAGCTCTGGCCCAAATGTAAGGGTTACAATTTTGAGCATTGAAAACACGCCGGCTTTCACGACCGCCACAGCATGAAGAAGCGCCGAGACGGGCGTTGGGGCCACCATCGCATTTGGCAGCCAAGGATGGGTAGGCATGAGGGCCGCCTTGCCTATGCCGAATGCGAAGAGACATAAAAGAACCGATGTTGCGGCCGTCGATGTTCCGGTCGGAAAAATACCGCCTACGGCAAAATCGGTCGTACCCGCTATTACATAAGTTCCAATAATTGCTGGTAATAAGAGAGCCAAAGACGTGCCCATCAGGATCAAAGCGTAGATCGTCCCACCGCGTTTGGCCTTGGCATCACCTTTATGGGTAACCAGTGGGAATGTCGAAATTGTCAGCGCTTCGTAAAATATGAAGAGCGTAATAAGATTGGCGGACGCCGCAATCCCCATCGCCGCCGCAATCGCTATAGCAACGCAAGCAAAAAACCGGGTTTGGTTTTTCTCATTATTGCCACGCATATAGCCAAGGGTGAACATGGAGTTCACAATCCAAAGTGACGATGCAATGGCAGCAAATGTTGCACCTAGAGGTTCAAGTTGCAGGGTAAAATCAAACTTACCCGCGAAACTTCCGAGGTGGAGCTCTGGTCGCTCTCCCGAGGCAACCTCGATGCAGAGATAAATAACCACAGCAAGTAAGGCGAGGCCGCCAATAAATGTCGTGGCTTCGCGAAGATTTTTTTGTTTCCCAAAGACTGGAATGATGACCGCGGTCACCAAAGGAATGATAAGTAATAGCGCAAGTGCGATCTGGGGTGTCATGACAAGTTCCATGGTCCTTACCCCGTCCCAAGCAAGAGGTCAGCTGCACGCAAAGACGCATCGACAATGGCATCAGATTCTATACCGATACATATAGATGTTATGGCCAAGAACCACATCGGAACAAGCATGGCTAGCGGCGCCTCATGTCGCGCCACAACGTGGCCGCCTTTTTCGGAAGGCGACTGAAAATAAGCGAGTAACAGAATCCGGCCAATATAGATAAGGGCTAAAATCGATGTCAGCATGATAACACCGACGGCCCACCACCAGCGTTCATCTGCGGCCGCACTTGCAAGGTTTACTTTGGATACAAACCCGGCCGTAAAAGGCACACCAATCAAAGACAGGCCTGAAATCGTGAAAGCTCCCATTGTCCAGGGCATTGTTTTACCAAGCCCGCGGAAATCTTCCATACGCGTTATGCCAAAACGGTACCACATCGCACCGACGGCTAGGAATAAACCAGCCTTAATCACCGCATGATTTAAAAGATGGAGATAGCCTGCCGCAACTGA
>CAYTLJ010000006.1:0-7515 GCA_964438555.1 uncultured Algimonas sp. | reverse complement strand
ATAGGCATAGGCCCCGGGCAACCATACATGTAAGGGGAACATAGCGAGTTTAAGCCCTAAGCCAATAACGATAAAGCCAAAGGCAACTTTGGACACGCGAGACCCACCATCAAGATCTGCGAGAATTCGCGCCATATCGGCCATATTGAGCGTTCCGGTTTCCATATAGAGGAAACCAATCCCAATGACGAAGAAAGTCGCCCCGATAGATCCAAGAATGAGGTAATTATAGGCGGCGGATAGTGCGCGGCGATCTCTCGCTGCCCCCATAGCGACCAGCGTATAGGTCGAAATTGATGACACTTCGAGAAAGACAAAAACGTTAAATGCATCACCCGTTACGACCATGCCCAATAGGCCCGCAATACATAAAATAAGAGCCGCATAGAATGGCGCACGCTTATTGGGTTTGATCTCAGCGACGGTTGCAGGGGCTGCGTAAACCACCGTTATGAGTGCCATAACAGAAATCAGTAAAATGAGCGGCGCATTTAACGCATCTATGTAAAGGGAAATCCCATGGGGCGGTGCCCATCCCCCTAATTTATAGACGAATGTTCCGACTTCTAGATTATACAAAGCGATTGAAAAAGCCGTGATCGTCAGAATGATCGTAACGCCAAATGTCGCGCCCCACGCAATTCTTTTATTGGGCAAGACAGCCGTAATTGCCGCCATTAAAAGCGGTATAGCCATTAAAAACCCTGGCCCATGCGCTAGGAGCCAGTCTGGAAATAAATCGAGAACGCTCATTCGTCTGCCGTGCCTTCTAGATTATAAACAAAGTCCTTGGCTTCGATCTCGTCTTCTTCAATCGTTTGATAGACTTCCCGAATACGAACCACGAGCGCCAATCCAATTGCAAGGGTGGCTACCCCAACAACAATGGCCGTCAGGATCAATACATGTGGAAGTGGATTAGAATAAAGAACGTCGCTTCCTGGGCCGGGTAAAATATAGGATGCGTCACCGCCAGCGGCAACGGAGATTGGTCCGTCAAGCAAGGCATGACCTTCATCATCATATCCGTATTTTTTATCTTCCAATAGAATGGGAGGCTGTCCGCCCTTTACTTTCCCGATGGTGATATAAAGCAGAAAAACAGAGGTTTGAAAAATTGATAGGCCGACCAATTTCTTGATCAAATTTCGCGACGCAAAAATCGTATAAAGCCCTGTCATCATTAAAATAATGACGACGACATAATTATATTGTGAGAATAATTCGCCCATGACTACCAATCCTCATCAGAAGTTTCAGGCTGACGAGACCCAAAGGCATAGAAGATAGCGATCATGACGGATGTCACCGCACACAGCACGCCAAGCTCAACGGCAATAATGCCGTAATGCTGACCTGCTACGCTATTTTCATTTAAAACGGAGTAATTTAAAAATTCACCACCCATGAAAAAGGTTACAATCCCCGTGCCGCCATAGAGCAAAACACCCAAAGACATACCTATCCTGATCAACCAAGGCGGAAACGCACGCTTTGCTTCGTCGAGGCCAAAAATCAGAGCATAGAGAATAACGGAAGCCGCCAAAATAACGCCGGCTTGAAAGCCACCACCCGGACCATATTCACCATGAAATTGAACGTAAAATCCAAAGAGCGCGATAAGCGGAATTAAAAATTTAGCGATAACACGCAGTAAGACATGCGGATCTTTTACCTCAAATTCCGCTTCACCGCTTTGATCCGGCTTACTCATGAGGAAATCTCCGCGTCCTCTATTGCATCTTCTATCGCGTGTTCTTTTTGTTCATCCGAGCGGTTATCTTCCGCGAGGGCTGCTGACGGCGCTGTACGATCAATAATTGTCCTACCATTTGGCTTGGCCACCCACCGTCCGGCATTCCCGTTTAAGCCAAGCAGCAGCAACACGCCCAGGCCTGCCGCAAAAATAACGACAGCCTCGCCAAATGTATCATATCCGCGGTAACTCGCCAGAACGGCCGTAACCACATTTGGAATTTGAACTTCTTCGGCAGTCTTTGCCAAATAATCTGTGCCAACATAGGCGTTAGCCGGCGAATTTCCGTCGCCCAAAGCCGGCATATCGCCAATTGCCCAAAGCATGGCCGCCCCTGCTAAACAGACAACGATCAGCGCGCCCAATTGTCTATTCATCGGAACAGGCGTTGATTTTCGGTCGGCCAATAACATAGCCGATAACATCAGAACGGTAGACACGCCCGCGCCAACAGCCGCTTCGGTAAAGGCCACATCAACGGCATCTAAGGATACAAACCAGGCCGCGCAGACCAAAGAATAAACACCTTGGAGCATGACGATTGCAAAAAGAGACCGCATTTTGACAATCGCAAAAGCGACAACGACCAAAAGCGCCATCAAAGAAATATCGAGCAAAATGATGGGAACCGTAAACCCCGGATCAGCGGCTGCAGCAAAGAGGCTCATTTCTTGACCTCCTCAATCTCGGGCGCTTGGTATTTTCCCAATAGAGGCTTTAGCCCGGCTTTATAGGCGGCATGAGCAACAGCATGGGTCGCCGTGGGGCTTGTTACCAAAAGGAAAAAGGCCACCAGTAAGAGTTTCAATATCATTTGCCAACCATCACATTGAAAAATCAAAGCGAGCAAAATCAGCTCAGCGCCTAAAGTATCCGTCATTCCAGCAGCATGTAGACGCGTATAAAAATCAGGTAGCCTTAAAACACCAATCGTTCCTGCTAAAACAAAAAACAATCCCGCCGACATTGATATCAATGTCCCCAGATTTCGTAGGATGGCCCACCAATCAATATGGGTAGCTGCACTACTTGCTTCGGACGCGGCGGCGAATATCATCATCATGATCCGCCCTCACCGTCATAGGACTTCATCAATGTTACATTTAAAGCGCGGTAGTTGAAAAACTTCAAAACCGCGATGGTCGCAATAAAATTCATCAAGGCATAAAGCAGCGCGATATCAACGCCGTCGGGTCGATCAATTAAAAAGCAAAAAACACATAGGAACAAGACTGTTTTGGTCCCAAATGAATTTACGGCCAATAGGCGATCATAAAGTGTAGGCCCTCCCAAAAGGCGGCCTAACATCAGAGCCATAGACACAATAATTAGGAAGGCACTTCCTAACATGAAATATCCCATAAACGGACTCATTCGATATGCTCTCCGATTGCCTGAGCAGATCGTCTCGACATTTCTTCAAAATCATCAGGAGCCGACATCTCTGATAATAGGGCATGAACCAAAATATGGTCGTCTTCCATAGAGACGCTTACTGTTCCTGGCGTAAGCGTAATCGAATTGGCGAACATAACTTTGCCAATATCACTATTTTGCGGCGTCGGGATTTTCGTAAGCGTTGGTGAGATTTCCAAGCCAGGTGAAAGCACGGCTTTAATAACGGCAATATTGGCTTTTATAATCTCAACAAAAAGCCAAACAAAATAGGTCAGCGTAAGCGGTGTACTCAAATAAGGTGCCGTCTCATGATCAATGATCCGCATGCGCCGTGCCATCCAAACGGTCAGGACAATAGAGATTACGCCCAAACTCAGGAGTAGGGGTTTAAAATAACCTGATAAAGTCAACCACGTCGCAAAAAGCGCCGGAATGAGTATGAGTGTATAGCGCAGCAGAATAGACTCCCTCTCGTCGTTCCGCACGTCATAGCGGGCGAATCGGGTGGATTAAAGTCTAAACCAAGTGTTAAGTGTTATCCCTTGTGGGAAAATACCAGTGCAGCTGTAATCGCAGCCGCGCCAAATTCTTCTTCTCGTGGAATCACGCCATTTTTGATATAGCGTAGGACCTCTGCATTCAAAGATGATGTAAGTGACCAGTTCCAATACCGCAAAACAGTCTGCGCCTTATCGGTCGAAATTGTGTCATAGGTTTCCATAACGCGTTTCAGATCCGGATGCATGGTCCCATCAAGTTGATGAAGAGGTCTCTTCGTCGCGCGCCAGAACTTTTCAATAAATTCTCGACCTAAACCTGGCGCTTTACACAATATTGCAATCGCTTCTCCGCCCTGATCGGTTAGGATTTGCGCACCGGTTGCTGGCTTAATTCCCGACATATAAGAAATATCTTCTGTTAATTGTCGTGTTAGCCCTTCTCTCTCCGCAGCTTCGATCACCTGCTCTAATCCTTCAAACTCAGACCGCGCAATGGCAGCCCGGTTTCGTTGGCGTCGTTCAATAAATTGCAAGGCTTTTCGAACACCGGCATCCGACCATCCATCTGCAGCAGCCTTGGGAAAAAGGTCAACACATGTTTCTTGCAAGACACTTCTGGTAACCCCGAAGCGGTGGAGAATTTTTTTACGGTTTGCGGCATTTGCCCACCAAAACATCGTCAGACCATGTGACGGGCGCAATTCATCGCGTTTGACCAGCAATGAAACGTAGTTTTGATGTGACCGAGACACGGTCAATATACGTTGGATCGCCGTTTCTGAAAAATGAGCGCCTTTATTCTTGAGCAAGGCCTCGACAACATTTTCGTCCAAGAATTCGACCATGGCATCCACGACCGCATCAGAAATATTCCGACGCCGCGCAATAACGGCACGATGTTCCGTAGATACCTTACGCGCAATTTGGATCATATCAGAGTCGGTCAATGAGCGACTTTCTTCCAGAACATGCTTCGCGACCTTAATTTCGTCTTTTGCCAAAATAACGAGGATCGTCCGAGGGGCTTCATTCAACATGACAAGACGGCGGGCAACAGATTCTCTTATGTCGACATCCGCTTCGCGCAAAAGTTCAACAAGCACGTCTCCCGCCATATGGCGTTCTTGCGGCGTCAACTGGCTGGCTGGAATACAAATAACGTCTGCCAAACGCTTTGCTAATTGGCGCCGAGTAGCATCATCACCTTGAACAATCGCGCTCTTATTCAGCGACGCAGGCACTGAGCTGGAGCCATCATCATTCTTCTGGTTTATGGCAAGTCCGGCCATGTCTATCCATTCCAAATATAGTAAATCACACGTTACTTAAAGCCATAGGGTTAATGGGAAGTGACTTAAATTATATTTTGACTGTCGGCAGCTCAGGGCATTTTTCGAAAATCTAAACCTGGAAATACCTCAGAAACTGGGCCAATGAGACCCAATTTCTGAGTATAAAGCTCTCGCAAATTGCACTAACCCTGTTAATTCACCCCTTACTTTCCTATTTGCAAGCAAAGCTCGGAGATTTACGTTGAAAACCAAACCACCCGCATCTGCCCCAGTGACAGTTAAGCTTCCGCACGCACAATCTCGATTTGGCGTGGAATGGGTCGATGATTACGCTTGGTTACGCGATGATAATTGGCAGACAGTCATGCGTGACCCGGCGTCTTTGAACGCGGATATTCGAGCCCACTTAGAAAATGAAAATTCCTATACAGAAAAAGCACTTTCCCCCCTAGCTACGCTTAAAGACACATTATTTTTAGAAATGAAAAACCGCTTAGAGCCGACAGCACGCGAAGTTCCTATGCCTGATGGGGCTTTCGCCTATTTCCACTTTTACCGTGAAGGGGATCAACACGGCGCCTATGCAAGGCATGATCTCGGGCAAAAACAGCCGGATGATGATATCATTTTGGACTGTGATATACTTGCTAAAGGCAAGTCCTTTTTTGACATTGGAGACGTCGCACATAGTCCGAACCATAAATGGTTGGCCTATTCTATCGATGATAAAGGCAGCGAGAATTATGTTGTCTTTATCCGAAATCTTGAGACGGGTGAGACGCAAGAAACAGATATTGATCGATCTGCCGGAGCATTGGTCTGGTCATCTGATAATAAAACGCTTTTCTGGGTCGAACGTGACGATAATCAACGCCCTTTTGCGGTCAGATATAGAGATCTATTTGATCCCAAATCTAAAATTCAGACAGCCTATGAAGAGCAAGATCCGGGCTTTTTCGTAAGCGTTGGCACCTCAGATGATTTAAATCATATTGAAATCAGCGCCCATAACCATACGACGAGTGAAATCCACCGTATCCCGGCTGATCACCCCAGCGCAAAGCCCGTTTGTTTTTCTAAACGTCAAGCGGGTCTTGAATATAGCCTTCATGATCAAGGCGGGCACACCTATATCTTGACCAATCAAGGCGGCGCGGTAGATTTTGCACTTAAGTCGGGCACGCCCGGACAAGACCCGTCCGCGTGGAAAGATATACTGCCACACAGACCAGGAACTTTTATATTAGGCGTTGAAGCGTTTTCAAATTGGCTGGTGAGGCTGGAACGCGAAAACGCCCTTCCCCAACTCGTCATTCGACATATGGCAACAGCGGAGGAACATATTATCGATATGCCAGAAGCGGCTTATGGGTTGGGTATTAAATCAGGCTATGAATATGATACAGATATTCTCTATTTTTCCTATTCCTCTCCGTCTCGACCCGGAACGGTTTATCGATATGATATGAACAGCCGGGACCGCGAAACCGTTCGGGTACAAATCGTTCCCTCTGGCCATAAATCTGAGGATTACCGCGTCGAACGCATTTCAATCACGGCGCGCGATGGTGAGAGCATTCCCGTGACAATTCTTGCCAGGCACGACGTTAAAACGGATGGGTCAAATCCGCTTTTACTTTACGGATATGGCTCTTACGGGATTACCATTACGGCAGGTTTCCGAACGAATATTCTTTCTCTCGTTGATCGGGGCATGGTCTATGCCATTGCCCATATTCGCGGCGGGCAAGCCAAAGGCTATCAATGGTACCTAGATGGCAAGCTCGAGAAAAAGACAAATACCTTTAATGATTTTGTCGATGCCGGACGTGCCTTGGCAAAACAGGGCTGGACATCAGAAGGCCGCATCGTCGCCCATGGTGGCTCCGCCGGCGGTCTGCTTGTGGGCGCGGCTGTGAATCAAGCCCCAGAGCTTTTTGCGGGCGTTATTGCGGCCGTTCCCTTTGTTGATGTGCTCAATACAATGAGTGATACGGAACTTCCCCTCACCCCACCTGAATGGCCGGAATGGGGTAACCCTATCGAGGACGCAGAAGCCTTTCATCGCCTCATATCATATTCCCCCTATGATCAGGTCCAAGCCAAAGCCTATCCAGCTATGTTGATTACAGGCGGATTGACAGACCCCCGCGTTACCTATTGGGAGCCCGCCAAATGGGCGGCGAAACTTAGAGAACATCAAAAATCGGACAAGCCAATCTTGTTAAAGATAAATATGGATGCAGGTCATCAAGGTGAAAGCGGGCGTTATGATAGTTTGAAAGAAACTGCGCTCGAATATGCCTTCGCCTTGGATTGTGTGGGATTGAGTTAAAGCGCCCTGCGAGTTCACCCGCTAATATCCATCCGGTAATGGGAGTTTTTTGCCGTTCTCGTCGATGAGATCAAAACTGATTTTTGATTCTATACCCGTTCGTGTCACAGCTTTCCCATCAACAACTTTCGGACAATATTTCCATGTTTTTACTGATTTTATCGTGGCCGATTCCAGCTGATCTGAAGAACATTTTAGTGTTTCTATATTGTAGGTCTGCCCTTCAGGCGTAAC
>CAYTLJ010000005.1:0-37980 GCA_964438555.1 uncultured Algimonas sp. | reverse complement strand
ATGACCCATACTCCCTTAGCAGGGGAGCGCCTTCGACCACTCGGCCACGTCTCCGTCGGCGCGTCTAGCGATGTGGAGCCGCGCCCGCAAGTCATTTTCTAACTTTTATCAGGGTCATCTGCACACACGAGTTATACATCTTGATTTAGGCCTATGAGGTGTGACATCCGAATAGGGTTATGAAACCGCATTTCCTTATCGCGACGAATACGCTGGGCATGGGCGCACGGCCCGGAGAGATTGAAAATTGTAAATCAGACCCGAAAGGCTGGGTTAAACAACAGGTCATGCACCCTGCCCCTATGGGCAAAGCTTACCTAAACGAGGCCTCGGCCGAAACGCTTGTGTCTGGCTGGCAGGCTTTACGAGAAGATTTGGGCAAAAATCGCCGAATGGGGTCTCGAGAAGATGTATTCTCAGCCCGTCGAGACATAAGAGCCTATATTCAAAGCAAATATCATAATGAAATTGACCTGCGCCAAAAACAAGCCGTTATGAGTGCAAGTGGTTTTATAGAGCGCTGGGCTTGGTTTTGGTTTAACCGCTTTACCGTATCGGGTCGAAACAAGCTCCTGCGTTTGACCGTCGGCGCTTTTGAACGCGAAGCCATTCGCCCACATATTTTAGGTCGGTTTGAGGATATGCTAAACGCGTCTTCACTTTATCCTACAATGATAATTTATCTGGATAATGAAAACTCAATCGGTCCAAATTCAAAGACCGCTCAGAGACGCGGCGGCAAACACAATGAAAATCTCGCCAGAGAAATATTAGAGCTTCATACAATGGGCGTCGATAGCGGCTATTCAATTGATGATATAACCGCCCTTGCTATGGGACTAACCGGCTGGAGTGTCACGGCAGCCAAGACGGGTTTTAGAACCATTTTTCGTAAAAACGCGCATCAGCCAGGCGCCGTGTCATTTTTAGGTCAATCCTTTCCAGATCGCAGCAAATACCGGATCAACGACATGCTAGGATTCTTGGCAGATCACAAAGCGACAGCCACCCATATTGCGCAAAGTTTGGTTCAACATTTTATTGCCGGACCAATATCCGAAATAGCCATAGCGAAACTGCGAGATAATTTTCTCGAGACACAAGGCGATCTTAAACAACTCGCCTTAACGCTGATTGATCTTGATGAGGTTTGGCAACAGGACGGGTGGATATTCAAACGTCCCGATGAATATCTTGTGTCTGTTGGGCGCGCCTTTCCCGAGTGGAAGGATTATTTCGATGCTGAATTTACGAAACAGATGGGACAAGAATATATGAACGCCCCAGGTCCAGATGGCTGGCCACAAACAGGCGAAGACTGGATTACCGCTGAGAGCTTGCTGGTCCGCCTAAATTGGCTGCGACAGGCTTTAAAGTCTATTCCCAATTGGATTAATCCTGATTATTTCATTGAAGAGGCTTTGGGTGGTCATATCTCAGACACGACACGTCGTGTTGTTTCCAGATCTTTGCCTCGGAACGAGCAACTCACCTTGGCGCTGCTAAGTCCAGAATTTTTGAGACGCTAAGATGAGACAAAAATTCGTATTCATACAGCTTGGTGGCGGCATGGACGGTCTTGCCGCGCTTCGACCCGATAATCATGAGATCTTAAAAACAAAACGACCGGGCCTTCTGGGTGATGGTTACCTTAAAACCCAATCGGGCTTTGCCTTTCATCCTAAATTATCGACCTTACATCAGCTCTTTGAAAATGGGGAACTGTCCTTTTTGAATGCCTGCGGTCTACCAATACAAGATCGGTCTCATTTTAAATCCCAAGATATGCTCGAAACCGGAAAGCTAACCCCAATCGCACGATCGGGTTGGTTGGCCGAAATTCTAAATTCTATGTCAGATGGATCAGAAGCTGTATGTTACGGTCATCGCGCGCCCCTTATTTTAAAAGGCACTAAGCATTGTTTTAATTGGTCGTCTCCAACAGTGTTGCAAGAAGACTATAATCTTACCCGCGCATTTAAAGATCTCTATCAAGACACGCCCACCCTTAAGGACATTCCACAAAAACTCACCCGTATTGAAGATCTATTAGGCGGCTTTAGCGCACGAGGTAAAAGAGAAGACCGGTTTGAAATTATCGGGAAAATGCTGTCGCGACATGACGGGCCAAATATTGGAGTCATACGGTTTGGCAATTGGGACACGCATGACAGTCAGACCACACGATTAGATAAATTATTCTCTGGCCTAGATAATGGGGTTTCAACTCTGCGAACGCTTATGAAACATGTATGGGACAACACCATTGTCATCATTGCCTCAGAATTTGGTCGAACAATAGGCGCAAATGGGACTAAGGGAACGGACCACGGAACAGGTGGTCTATCTTTCGTCCTAGGCGGGGCCGTGGCTGGCGGGCACTCTTTAGGATCATGGCCGGGGCTTGCGGAAAAGGATTTATTTGAGGGGCGTGACCTCATGCCTGTTCATGACATCAGGCTTCTCTTTGCGCATATTGCATCCCAACATTTTGGATTGGAAAACGCCTTTATTGAAAACCAACTCTTTCCCGACCTCCCCAAAAACCATGACAGCTTAGGTTTCATTCGATCTCGAAACTTTGTTTAAGCTATCCAATCCTGTTTCAATTTTAAGAATTTCATGCTATTTTGTTTACCCAAATGAACTTTTTATAAACATCAAATATTTTAGAAATTAATTAACCATAATACTGCGTAAATTAGCGAATGGTTAGCGGTGCGTTTACGCAATATTTGCAACATTCCTGTAAGAGACCAAAAAAAAACAGGTGAATGGAATGCCAACAAAGAAGAAAACCGACGTAGCGGTGGCTGCGGCGCGTGAGGATATTATGCCTCATCGTCAATCGCCTTCGCCAATGCGTCATGGGGATGAAAAACGTGGTTCAACCTCAGATCGTCTAGATAATTTTGCTAAAAACGTCCGCCCAGATGACGGCAATAAACCTAAAATTGATCGGCGTCGCGAGCGACTCACAACGGCTGATATTGCTGTGCCGCGCAAGCAACTCAATTTGAATGCTGTCCGATTTGGCTTACGTGGTCTGGACATTCTGATGGTTTGTGCCGTGATCGCCTTGGGGATTTGGAACGGCTATATTGGCACGAATAATCGAGGTATTGTGGCACCTGTAGCCGCTTCAATATTAGGGTCTGTGATATTTATTTCAGCGCTTTTCATATCCAATGCGTACCGCTTTAATGCCGCTCAAAGCTGGACATCACATATGAAAAATGTCGGGCTTGCAAGTTTTGCGGCCCTTGGGATTTGGTTGACAATTGCCCTTATCACGCGCCCCGAAACCTTCTTGCCAGACGCACTTGCCAAGGCAGGTCTGGGCGCGATTGCACTGATTTTAGTGTTACATTCGGTTTATTACATCCAAATGCGACGTTTACATGTTCGCGGTGCCTTGGCCCCGACCATTGTTATGTTAGGTGCTACTGAAAGCGCACGCCGTATTATTGAAGAAAATGCAAAATCCAAAGAACTCAATATTCTTGCGATTTTTGACGATCGTTTGGCCCGAACCCCGCATAATATTTACGGTGTTCCAGTCATCGGCAAAGTCGATGACCTGCTCGCATGGGATGCCCTGCCCTATGTTAATCGAATCGTGGTGACCTTGCCTTCAAAGGCCGATAAACGTCGCGAAGAATTCAAGGAACGTGTCAAATTGCTTCCAAATCGTATTGCCTTTGTGGTCGATGAATTTGAGAACCTTAATCACGTCAAACAACGCGTCTCCGAAATTGCCGAAGTTTCCATGCGCGATGTTACCGGCAATCCTAAATCCGGTCGCCACACAGCCGTTAAACGTCTAAGCGATATCGTGATCAGTGCCACTGCATTGGTCTTGGGATCGCCTGTCCTTCTCTTTATTGCCGCCTTAATTCGCCTGGATAGTAAGGGACCAATTCTATTCAAACAGGAGAGACATGGGTTCAATAATCGAGTCTTTCATGTCTATAAATTCCGCTCCATGCGTACAGAAATGTCTGATTTCAAAGCTGCTAAGCAAACGACTAAGGATGATCCGCGCGTGACGAAAATTGGGCGCTTCATTCGCAAGACATCGATTGACGAACTTCCGCAACTTTTAAATGTCTTGCGCGGCGAAATGTCATTGGTTGGACCGCGCCCACATGCAACAGGTATGGAGACAGAAGGCAAATCCAGTATCGATCTCGTCGCTGAATACGCCCATCGTCACAAAGTTAAACCTGGTATGACGGGTTGGGCGCAGATCAATGGTTCACGCGGCCCCCTACACAACGGGGCCGAAGTTGCCGAGCGCGTCAGACTAGACGTCGAATATATCGAACGGTCTAACTTCTTCTTTGATCTTTATATCATGTTAAAGACGCTACCTGTTTTATTGGGCGATACAACAAATACGCGCTAATGATTAGTCGTCACCCTCATATCACGGAGATTCCGTCATGATGGGCCGGTCCATGCTGGCCTATTTGCCTGTTAATCTGGCAAATATTTTGACGGCTTTCGGCACGATTGTCATTCTGACGCGGCTTCTCGAGCCCGCTGAATTTGGCATTTATGCAATTGCGATGATCACCATGCAATTTACGCATATGGGTCTATTTACATGGCTAGAGGCTGCTATGGCCCGTTATCAGGCTAGAGCAGAACGTGAAGATAACGTCTCGAGCCACTTAACGACACTTTATAGATTGGCCGCAGGGATTGGCCTTTTGGGCTTTGGCTTCATTATGACATTGCTTTGGCTGTTACCGTTGGATGATCGCCTGACCTATGTCCTGATCTTCGCGCTTTCTTCTACATGTCTACAGGTCTTTTTTAATCTGGGAATGGAAGCTCACCGCGCCGCCCATCGGATAAAACGTTATTCCTTGAGTTTTTCAAGTCTGACCTTTGTCAGTTTTACACTGGGCATATTGTTTATTCTATTCACACCCCTTCGGGAAGAAGGACCGTATTTAGGCATAATCATCGGTCTAACCATTGTGGGAGGTTTGGATTTCCTATTTATGCGTCGACGTATGCGAGGCGGGAAATTTAATCGGGAGAAAGCCAAAACCTATGCAGCCTATGGCCTACCCCTTTGTATCGGTCTCCTTTTGTCTTACGCTCTGAATTCAATTGATGTTTACCTGATCGCTGGGATTATGGGCGAAGCCTCCGCTGGTGAATATAATGCCGGCTATAACCTTGCTAATCGCAGCCTTGAGACGCTCTTTGTCTGGATTTCCATGGCCATAACACCCGTGGCTATTACAGCCATGGAAAAGGAAGGATTAAATAAATCCCGCGAAATCTTAAAGGACTATGCGGCGACATTAATGTGGCTCGCTTTTCCAGCGGCAACAGGAATAGCCCTCGTCTCTAAAGATGCTGGTTTTATTCTCGGCGAAGGTGTTCGAGACGGTGCCGTTACCGTTATGCCTTGGATCGCCTTTGCCGGATTGATCAATGCAATGATGACCTATTATGTGCATCGCGGATTTATGTTGTCTGGCAAAACCCATAAATTTGTTTGGGCATTGGTCTTGCCTTTGATCTTGAATATTGGCCTTAATATAATCCTCATCCCGAAATTTGGGCTCATGGGCGCGGTCTGGTCCACGGTTATTTGTTATGGAATTGCCATTATCATCGCAACATTTTTGGCCCGGCAAGACTATCCCCTACCACTCCCTATTCGCGCAGGTCTTGAAATTTTGATTGCGTGCGCGGCTATGAGTGCGGCCGTGCTCGCATTGCCACTCGATAAAATGACACCTGGTTTTATCACCCTTATGATTAAAGCAGTAACAGGTGCATTGGTTTATTTGCTTGTTTGCTGGATCATTAATGCGGCGAATTGCCGACATGTGATCCGTACCATGAAACAGAAGTTTGCTTCTTCGCCAGTTATGGAGCCGGCAGAATGACAAAGCTCGTCACACATAGTTCAAGCTGGGAAAGCGCAACACCGTTTCTTTCGGTTCTCATTCCGTTTTACCGGGATGATGCGAGCACCTTGTTTCAAGATCTCGAAGCCCAAGCCAAAGATTTACCGATTGAAGTCCTTCTTCAAGATGACGGCACAGGCGATAGCCAATTGACTAGCCAAATGGAGAGCTTAATTGAAAGCTCATCAATCGCCGCACGTCTTTATACCTCGCCCGTCAATCAAGGACGGTCTGCAACGCGCAATGATCTACAGACATCCGCGCGTAGCGCGTGGGTTCTGTTTCTTGATGCCGATATGCGCCCCGCATCTGAGCATTTCCTGAGCGCCTATTTAAATCTAGTTATGGAAAATTTTGCCGATATTATTTTTGGTGGGTTTGAAGTTGAAACCGAAAAATCAGATAAGGACCGGGACCTTCACCGCGCTTTATCACAGGTGTCGGATTGTCTTAGTCTTGCCGAGAGACAGGCTGCGGGCGCACAATATGTCGCCTCCTCTAACCTATGTGTTCGCAAATCCGTCTTAGAGGCTGAACCTTTTGACAATCAATTCTCCGGATGGGGTTGGGAAGATAGTGAATGGGCGGCACGGGTCTCAAAACGTCATAAGCTTGTGCATGCCGATAACCCGGCTATCCATCTCGGCTTAGAGACAACCGATACCCTGCTAAGACGTTTCGCGACATCAGGTGAAAATTACCAGCGTTTTG
Organism: uncultured Algimonas sp.; assembly: GCA_964438555.1. GTDB lineage: Bacteria > Pseudomonadota > Alphaproteobacteria > Caulobacterales > Maricaulaceae > Litorimonas. Next base: position 31,333 of record CAYTLJ010000005.1, on the reverse strand, counting down.
TGACGCTTCATCCAGACCTTGCACCGCAGCTTAGCCTTTACCGTATATCTTTGAAACTGGGTCGCTTGCCCGGTCAAAAAATAATGCGTCCATTTCTAAGACTTGTCGTCAAAGCTGTCGCCTTGCCTATGCGTTTGCGCCTCATGGCCCTTAAACTTTGGCGTGCCTCGCACTATGCAGAGGTGCTCTCATGAACCAGCTTGACGATACATTATTGCACCGGATCAGACGCCAAATATCGCATAAATGCGAAAGAAACATTCTAGCGCGAACGCAACGCCCAATCGTCACATTTAGTTTTGATGATTGCCCGCTATCAGTCATTGAAACTGCCTTGCCAATTTTGGAAGCTGAAGATTGGCGCGCAACGATATATGTCTGTGTTGGACTTTGTGACACGACCAACCACCTAGGCCTGCACATGTCAGAAAATGATATTGTTACGACCTATAAGCGTGGCCATGAGATCGGCGATCATACCTTCTCGCATATAAATGCAAGAACGCCGTCAACAACGGACTATCTTGTCGATATAGAGAAAAACCAGCAAGCCTTAGAAGCGCTTGGCATAAAGCGAAGCTTGCATTTCGCCTATCCATTTGGCGATGTTACAACGCCGATTAAAGCGCGCGTAAAAAACAAGTTTAAAACAGCACGCGGTGTTTTACCGCCAACGTCGCCCGATCTCGACGCAAATTACCTACCGGCTATGCCACTTTATTCTGGCAAAAACATGGAAGCAGCGATTGAAAAAATTGAGACGCTCTCAGATCAACCCTTATGGCTAAATCTCTATACGCATGATGTCCGGGACAATCCGAGTGATTTTGGCTGCACACCGGATGAGTTTAAACGTGTTGTCGACGCCGTAAAAGCGGCATCCGTGCAGGTATTGCCGGTCTGCGATGCCTATGACCTTATTTGCTCGACCCGGAGGATGGTTGCATGAGCTGGCTCGAAAATACTGTCTCTATTGTGATCCCGACTTATAAACGCCCAGAAGGAATTTCGCGCGTCTTAAAAAGCGTGGAAGCCGAGACCGTCACCGGATACAATATTGAAATCGTTATTGCTGACAATGACCCCGCAGGAAGCGCTGGAGACTTTGTCAAAAGCTTCGCAGCTAAAAGCCAGGCAAAGATTATCTATACGCACGTCCCGGAGCCAGGCGTCTCGAATGCTCGCAATGGAGCCTTAGCCGTTGCATCTGGTCGATATATTCTTTTCATTGATGATGATATGGAAGCGCTAAAAGGCTGGGCAGAGGCTATGGTGCTTGGCGCCGTTTCCTATAACGCCACCCTCGCCTTTGGTCCTGTCGACGCCGTCATGCCAGAGACTGGGCATGCGCTATATGATTATATGCAACCCCTATTTTGCCGAAACCGGGATTTGGATGATGGTTATATGGATGAAGGCGTCGCGACAGGAAATTGTTTCTTGGATCGCGGCATCGCTAAACTCCCCACACCCGTCTTTGATCCTGCCTTAAACCAAACAGGTGGTGAGGACGACGCCCTCTTTGCACATTTGATCGAACATGGCGCCAAAATTGCGTGGCTAACGCGCGGGAAAACCTTGGAATATGTGCCAGCGCATCGCGCGACATTGAAATATGTTTGGCAACGGAATTTCGCTTGGGGTCAAGGCCCGACCCAACACGAAGCCGATAAAGGTCTCAAAGGCCTCCCCGGAATTGTAAAATGGATGGGCGTGGGCCTATTCCAAATTCTACTTTACGCCGTGCGATGGTCTATTGCGAAACTTTTCCGGCGCCCAGAGGCGATCCAACATTGGGGACGTTTGGCACAAGGTGTTGGAAAAGTCGTCTGGTCTGAACGTCTCTCACCGAAATTATACGGCATTTAGGCAAAATCAGATTAAGCGGGTAGCGACGTAAAATCTGTCCGTCTTGTCAAATAATATGGCAATCTTATACGATTGCGCCAATAGGGCTTTTCGAACGCAAAGAGCTTGGCAGAGGTCGCCACGAACATCGCCCAGGACAAATCATTTTGTTGAAGAATTGTCGATTCCGACATCGAAAACCCAAAAAACATAAGGGTTGAAAGAATGACCCAATAGGTTTCAGTTCCCCCTTTACGTAAACGATCTAGGGCTAAGATACAGGTGCCGATAAAGAGTAGCGCAAATGTCCCAACGCCTAGAAACCCGATCGACAACCATGTATCTATCCATCCATTATGCGCACTTGGAATGCCCCATTGAAGTTCAAGTCGTACATAATAAGACGGCCCCAATAGATCTTTCCAGTAAACACCATAACCATATCCGAGCCAGGGCTTCTGACGAATTGAATTAATCAACCCATTCCAGATATCTGTTCGGCCTGTCAAAGTCCTTTCTTTACCGATCAAGGCAAAGGTGAAATCGGGCGCTAAAACAAGCATACCTACAATCAGACCAATCCCGAGCAATAAGGATAAAATCAGCATAGGTCTGAGCACGACAAACCGACGATAGAGCCTTAAGAATGTAAACCCACCAATACCGATCAAGGCGATAAGCAAGGCTGTTTTTGACGTCGACATTAGGACAAGGAAAAAACAAAGCGCACAAAGTGGCAACCAAATCCAAAACCGATCTGGACGCATCGCAAAAGCGCAGAGCATAATAATTACGCCTTTAGCCATAAAGCCGCCCATATAGTTCTTTTCGACCCAAGCGCCACGCCAGGCGCCTTGGTGAATTTCCTGCATGACACCATAATAGGGCAAGGCAATCGGGATGATGAGTGACATAATAGCGAGGAAGCCAAAGGCGAAAGCAAGACGTTGAACCATGCCATTCCAGTCATATCTGGCCGCCAGAACTAGCCCAAAAATGGTTGTAATCATCACGGCAACCGACCTGCGCAGCGTAACATCTGGATTGAGAGACCATAGGAAACTCAATCCACAAATGAGAACGCAGATAATGAGTAAGGGATTAAACGAGACTATTCTGACAATCTGGGGCAAACATCGGATCATCAGTGCCAAAACAGCGATATATCCCGGATACCAAAGAGCGCGCGCAAGCGGGCTTTCATATTCCAGATTATTAAAATCCGTCAAAAACAAGGCAACGAGTGCCGTCGAAAACTGAAAAATCAGCAAAAAGAATATAATATTCTCTAGCCCTCTTAGAGCTGAAAATAGGGCAAAATTCCGTTGCTGAAGCCCGGCCTGATCAAATGTATTAGACGCAGACATCGATCTGCCTTTAATATGGCTGTGGCACTATGGGTTGACCAAATTGATCATATTGTATCGCGTTTGACGACGCATCAGTGAACGCGCCCGCTTGCGCTTCACCTGACGCATAGGGATTATATCCCACATCGAAAGCTGCATTACTTGCATAGAGATCTGACTGGCCTTGGTGAGCTGGAGGTTGGAAAGGCGTTGAAACCTGACGACCAAATTGATCATAACCAACAGGCATTTGAAACTGTTCCTGCTGAAACTGTTCCGGTTGAAACTGTTGCTGCACAGGATAAGATTCCGCATAGTTTGGCTGCGTCGCGGGTTGAACAATATCGGGCACATAGGCGGGTGGCGGTGCTTGTTCCGGCACAGGGTCAGGGATCGGATCATATAAAGGTTGCTCATCCATATCGAGGTCTTCATCCGCATAGACATCGGCGACTGTTTGCCGATTAGCCGGGACAGGTGCGCTATATAGTCTGGGATCAAGGAAGACACGGATCATAGCAATGAAGAATAATATCACACCCCAGCCAAGCGTCGCTAAGGCAAACATAAGCATCCGCATATTTCTGCCCTTATTGGGATAGGTGGCTTCAGACACAACCGTCACATTATCAGCTGCGGCTGCGGCTAGGTCAGAATCGACTAAGGCTTCTTGTTCTTGGGTGTTATAGACATTTAAGCGTTCATTTAGGGTTTCGCGCTCTCTTAACAGGTTCTGGAATTCCGGCGATATTGATGTCATACGGCGAATTTTTGCATCGGCAGAATTTAACTGACGTTGGACCGTAAATTCGCGTTCGCGCAAACTATCTGCCGTTGAAGCAAGAAGATGACGCCGCTCAAGAAGTTCTTGATATAGCGGATTTGGCCCAACACGACGTCCGCCACTCGCACGGCCGCCATGCGCGCTTTGTAAAGCCCGCAATTCGTTGAGCTCTGCTTGCTTTTGGCGAACCGGATCAGATGTCGGCAAATATTTCGCCAATAATTGTCTAAGCTCTAACTCAGCCTGCGCGACTCGTTGGGCTTGAATATCATCTCTATAAAGGTCAATTTGCTTAGGCGTTCCACGTAGCTGATCTTCAACCTCGACTAAAGCCGCTTCTGTCTCGGAAATCGAAGCACGAGTCCCATTTAAAGACGCCTTGAGATCTTCCGTGCGTTCTTGAAGTCCCGTTTGTTCAGAGGTGAAATCGGAAATATTATGCTTTTTGAGGAATGCAGCAATAGAGCGTTCATTTGCATTTAATTGTTCTTCAGTTGCCTGGCGTCTCTCTGTAATTTTCTCATCCGCGCCATATTCGAAAACACGCTTTCTATCTATAAGATAGGCCTTTACGAAAGCATTTGTGGCATCGACGGCAATTCGAGGGTCTTCATGTTTGAATGCTACGTCGATAATTTGAGATTTGGCTCTTGGCATAACCAAATAACTATCCCCAACTTCATTTCGAAGTTCCATCCATGCAATCTGGGCTGCTTGTTCATTCGGAGCATCCTCATATTTCTGCCATGCATCAGGCGCTATGCGGCTTCTCCCAATTTCATCGATAACGACATCGATGATTTCACCATGCTTCATAAGTGACGCTTCAGTTAACGTAACCGTATCAATTGTTTGGCTCAGACCGCTATTCTGACTATTTTGCGTAATGGAACTATAGGCATAGTCGTCACTAAATTGAACAAGTACGCGCGAGTTGCCGGTATAGGTCCGCTTAAAATCCTCCGTCGCCTTCCAAGCAACGAAAGCGCCAATTGCAAAAAGTGGAAGGACCCAAGGCATTTGCCGGAAAAATGATTTGAACATTTCGCCAAGGCGAATATTGGGCATGCCATTGGCGTAATCGGCAACTGTCAAGTCACCCATGCGCGGCGCATGGCTGTTTTGGGCGCTTACGGGCTCAAAGCCTTTACGATTCTTGCGACCTGTTCTGGCCATGTGCGAATCCTTCCTGAATCACTTTCGTTAACCATGTCTCCCAAATTTTAAGAATTCCTTATCCATTCTTGTTAACACTTAGAAAAACGCGGATTTGCATGTAAAAGGCCAGTTTTAATGAAAAAATCACCCAAAATTGCGGGTTTAGCGACCTCTATCGCCCTATTCTCGGTGATGTTTTATGGCTCAACTGATTCGGTTTTCGCCCAAACGCGCTATGGAACGCCCGTTTACGGTCAACATCAGACGCATATTAACCATACAAAACCACCTAAAAAATATAAAAATTTGGGCGATCGTCTGCGCGGTGTGAAACATCCAGCCTATCATATAGCGCCGCCACCCGGCATGTTTCAGCAATGGGTTGAATGGGAAAATGAGTATAGCTTAGTCCCCGGTGATCAGTTGGATATTGTTGTCTCATCCGCGCCTGAACTATCGCGAACACTGACTGTGGGCCCTGATGGTCGTATTGTGATGCCAATGTCTCGCCCTATCATGGCAGCTGGGCGTACATTTGGTCATGTCCAAGCCGCTCTATCGGCCGAGCTTGGAAAACAATTAAGAGATCCAAAGGTCGCTGTGACACCACGTGCCTATGCACCTGAACAGATATTTGTGGGGGGACAGGTTGGACAACCTGGAACCTATACAATTCCGGGTCGAATTGGAGCCTTGGAAGGCATTTTAATGGCTGGCGGATTACGTCCGACCGCGCGCTCTCGCCATATTGCCGTACTACGCCGGGCGCCTAATGGTGCCATGATGATGCGCACAGTCGATATTCGCGGCGGATTAGCAAATATTCCCGAATATAATGATAATCTCCAGCTCAGACGTGGTGACATCATCTATGTGCCGCAATCCACAATCGGCGAGATTGGCACATTCATGGAGAATTTCCGACGCACATTCCCGGTTGACTTCAATCTGTCATATCAGTTCGGTTCAAATGACGGCGGCACAACAGTCGTCTCGCCCTAAAGGTGTGTCACAAGGAACGTCTCTGGCTCAAATCATTTATGATTTAAAAGCGGTTAGAGGTTTAAGCCGCAAGTAGCTCGCGATTTTCGTTCAGCCAGTTTCTCGCAGCACGTTGCGCTTGGGTTAAATCCAGTGTGCTCATTTCGTGCTTTAGCTCTTCCCGGTAAGCTTTAGCGGGAATACTTCCCATTAAGGCCGCTAGGCTGAACCATTTATGTGCTTCAATAAAATCTGGGCCTCTATCTTCGACATCTGTCGAATAAATCAAACCTAAGCGGAACATATCATCTGCTCCAGCAATTTCGATTGCCGCTTTTTCAGCTTCGCGGACTTCCATTTCAGTAAAGGCCATAGCCTTACCTCCCATTCCAATTCACTCATCCTTCCGGGCCAATCCCGGTTGCCAAGTCCTGTGTGGGTGATCCCACATCTCGCTGGCATGTTTGAATTTGAACAGGTCAAGATAAATATAGTGTTAAAATAAAACATGGTTATTCAAGTTTTACTTTGATTAAAGTAAATAAAAACAAGATTAAATGCAAATATAGTGAGGTTTATACAGTATTAATATTAAGTTCAACCAAGTATAGATAAAGACTCAAAGCTAACCTTTACCCAAAAGAAAGAAGTGAGCTCTCAAAATTTATTTGAAAAAAATCGAAACTTAATCGTAAAATTTGGCGATTTCAGCCAAATCGGCCCTATCAGCCATAAGATTATTTACCTCTGCGTCTGAATCTCCATATCCTATTCCCATTCCAACGAGAACTTCTTCATCTTCTGGGATATCTAGATGATCATGACAGGCGCTTGACCAATTTCGCCACCACCCTTGCGGCGCCGTATGTAGGCCTTCTTCACGCGCGAGAAGCATGAGAGACTGCAAGAATATCCCGATATCCATATATTGTGGCATATCGAGCTTCTTATTCCCGGTTACAATAATTCCGACAGGAGCTTCAAAAAATTTCGAATTTTGCGCGAGCTGGATCATACGCCCCATCTTATTTTCACGCGGAATCCCTAAGAGCGCATACATATCCTCGCCTAATTTATAGCGCCAAGATCTCTGCGGTTCCCATAAGGGTGATGGATAGGCCGGATAAGTGGGGTCTTCTCTTTTGCCTGATAAGGTTCGTTCGGTTGCAGTTTTCTTGAATTGAGCCAGGGCCTCTCCTGTCATGACATGTAATTTCCAGGGCTGAAGATTACCGCCAGACGGGCTGCGAAGCGCCATTGTCAAAACTTTATTCAACACATCCTTAGGCACAGGCTTATCTAAAAACTGCCTGACGGTAATCCGACTATTGAGGGCGTCGGTGACGCTTGTTGATTTAGAAGTGTTTAAAGACATAATATCTATTCCATTTAAAACGTCGCAACGATTATATCCTGAAAATCAAGTCCCGTTTCGCCGCGCCAATATCCGGGATATATCTCAATCTGACTAGCTCCTAATTCTTCTAGATGAGACCTTAGCCAATCTAAATCCTGCGCAACGGCCATTTCAGGCTCGGACGTATCTTGGACCCAATCTCCCTCTCCCGCATGCGCAAAATTGAACTGCGAGCCTTCTGAAACACCGTCAAAGCCAAATACCGTAAAATAGGCGCGCCCGCCGGGACGGGTCACGCGTGCCGTTTCAGCCAAATATTGGGCCACGGCTTTTTTTCGCATATGTGTGTAGACAGAGGTCGCAACGGAAATATCAAATAGATCGTCATCATAGGGAAATTCAAAATCTTCAGCGCGCGCTTTGCCACGAGGATTATAAAAACTATTCCAGACATCGACATATTGAAATGCATATCGGCCGGGAAGATCTCTAAACCGCTTTTGCGACCAGCTTATGCCGTAGGGCACGATGTCAAATCCATCATATGAAATATCTGATCCATAGGCGCGTTGAAGCGCCAGCGCATTCCGCGCGATTGCACAGCCAACATCAAGCACGCGGTCTCCGTCTCGTAACCCCGCATGGTCTTGCATCAAGCTAACGGTCAGGTCGCCGACTTCGTTAAAACTCTTATGGCCAGCGAAATTAATCGGCTCGGGCGGACCATCCTTACCATCCAGAAAAGGTGTATACCTTACGACAAGATTGATCGCGTCTGCCGCAATTGTATATTTGAGGCGGCGTCTTGCGGCAGAGGAGAGCATATCGAGCTCTATTAAAGACCCAATTTCTTACGCAAAATCTCATTCACAGCTTGGGGATTGGCTTTGCCTTGCGAGGCTTTCATGACTTGGCCGACAAAGAAGCCAAGCAGTTTTGGATTATCTTTGGCTTTTTCAGCTTGTGCGGCATTAGCAGAAATCGCTTCATCAACCATTTTCTCAATGGCGCCCATATCTGTGACCTGCTTTAGTCCGTCGCGCTCGATAATGTCATCGGCACTTCCCTCACCCGCAACCATTTTAGCAAAGACGTCTTTGGCGATTTTACCTGAAATTGTTTTATCGGAAATACGGTCAATCAATCCGCCCAAAGCATCGGCTGATACCGGACTATCTTCGAGCTCAACACCGGCTTTGTTTAGCGCGCCGAATAATTCAACCATTGTCCAGTTAGACGCAATTTTAGGATCGCGTCCTTTTGCAACGATTTCGTAAAAATCCGCTTTGACCTTATCTCCCGTTAGGATCCGTGCATCATATTCGGGTAAGCCATATTCTGAAATAAATCGGGCTTTACGTGCATCCGGCATTTCGGGAAGTTCAGATTTGATCCTATCGACAAAGCTTTGCTCAAGCTGGATCGGTAAAAGATCAGGATCAGGGAAATACCGATAATCATGCGCATCTTCTTTGCCGCGCATGGTGCGCGTTTCGATTTTGACGCTGTCAAAGAGGCGCGTTTCCTGATCAATTTCTCCGCCCGCTTCGAGAATATCAATATGGCGACGCGCTTCAAAATTAATGGCCTGACGAATGAACCGCATTGAGTTGACATTTTTGATTTCGCAACGTGTTCCAAGCTCTCCACCAGGACGGCGCACAGACACATTTACATCTGCTCTGAGGTTTCCTTTTTCCATGTCACCATCACAGGTCCCAAGGGCTCTGACGATACCTCTTATTTTTTCAACATAGGCGGAGGCTTCTTCAGGTGAGCGCATATCAGGTTTGGACACGATCTCCATTAAGGCCACGCCGCAGCGATTGAGATCAACATAGGTTTCACCGTCTGAAAGATCATGAACCGATTTTCCAGCATCTTGTTCAAGATGAAGACGCTCAATCCCAACGCTTACCACCTCACCGACATTGCCGTCCGCATCAATGGGCAGGACGTCAATTTCACCCTCACCGACAATAGGGTGTTCGAATTGCGAAATCTGATAGCCCTGCGGCAGATCGACATAAAAATAATTTTTGCGATCAAAGCGCGAAAAGAGATTGATCTCAGCGTTTAGTCCAAACCCCGTCTTTACGGCTTGTTCGATACAAAATTCATTTACCACGGGCAGCATGCCAGGCATGCCGGCATCAACCAGGCTGACTTGTGTATTTGGCTCTGAACCATAATCTGTCGCGGAACCAGAAAACAGTTTGGCATTGGACGCAACCTGCGCATGAATCTCAAGACCGATTATGACTTCCCAGTCACCCGTCTCACCTTTGATCCAGTCTTTTTTATCTGCAACACGTTCAGCTGTGAACATTTTCTAATCCTCTTTACAGATCGACGAGAACGTCGAACCCGCCATAAATCATTCTTTTGCCGTCAAATGGCAAACGCGTCGCGTCTTCACCCATCGTCTCGACTTCGGCAAAGACTTTTTCATTTCCAAGCTCGCGTGCCGCTTTATCAGGCCAAACAATCCAGGAAAACACAATGGTTTCATCCGCTTTGGCTTGGACAGCCCTATAAAAATCTGTCTCTTTGCCTTTGGGAACATCCTCACCCCAGGCCTCAATGACCTGAATCGCACCATGTTTTTTGAATAGAACATCTATGCGGTTACCATATTCACGGAATTTTTCTTTATCCGCAGTCTTCACAGCAAAAACAAATCCATCAACATATGTCATGATACATTATGCTTTATATCTATGTTCAAAATTAAATTCATCAAACCCACCATTGATTAGGTTTAGCTGTAAAGCCTGCCGCATCTTCAAGTGCGCTTGCCGCCTTAAAGACCGTCGCTTCATCCATAGCCCGGCCAATGATTTGAAGGCCCAAGGGAAGTCCCTCTTTATCAAGACCTGCGGGGATCGAGATACCCGGAAGACCCGCAAGGTTTGTCGTGACTGTAAAGATGTCGTTGAGATACATTTGGACAGGGTCATTGACCTTCCGGCCCACGGCAAAGGCTGCGCTCGGCGCTGTCGGCGTTAGGATCGCATCACATGTCTGCCACGCAGTTTCGAAATCTTCGACAATACGGGTGCGGACTTTTTGAGCGCGAATATAATAAGCGTCGTAAAATCCTGCAGAGAGAACATAAGTTCCGATCATGATCCGCCGACGCACCTCATCGCCAAACCCTTCCGTGCGGGTCCGCTTATAGGTGTCCATCAAATCTTCGCCTTCAACACGTAGACCATAGCGCATCCCGTCATATCTTGCGAGATTAGACGAAGCCTCAGCTGGCGCGACAACATAATAGGCCGGGAGCGCATATTTCGTATGTGGCAAGCTGATCGGAACAATTTCCGCGCCTGCCGCTTTCATCATATCAATGCCCTTATCCCAAAGCGTTTGGATATCTTCTGGCATACCCTCGATTGAATACTCTTTGGGAATTCCAATTCGCAATCCTTTAATGGACTGTCCACAAGCGCCAACCCAATCCGGAATGTCAGCATTAATCGAGGTCGAATCTTTTGGGTCATACCCCGCCATGCTTTCGAGCAAAATCGCACTATCTTTCACCGTCTTGGAAATAGGGCCCGCTTGATCCAGAGACGATGCAAACGCCACGGTCCCCCAGCGCGAACATCGCCCATAAGTTGGTTTCATCCCGACTGTTCCGGTAAAACTTGCGGGTTGGCGAATAGAGCCGCCCGTATCCGTAGCTGTCGCGCCCAAACACATATCGGCGGCAACGGCTGATGCCGACCCGCCCGATGAGCCGCCCGGAACAAGGTCTTCATCTTTTTTCCACGGGTTAATCACGGGCCCATAATGCGATGTTTCATTTGAACTACCCATGGCAAATTCATCGAGATTAAGCTTGCCCAACATCACCATTCCATCGGCCTTCATATTGGCCGTGACAGAGGATTCATATGTGGGCGTAAAGTCACCGAGAATTTTCGAGCCGGCCGTTGTCTTGACGCCTTGCGTGCAAAACAGGTCTTTGACAGCGAGTGGCGCGCCTTCGAGTTTTCCGACCTGGCCTTTTGCGCGGCGCGCATCTGAGGCTTTCGCTTGCTCTAACGCAAGATCAAACGTTGTTGTAATAAAAGCGTTGAGCTTAGATCCATTTTCGCAAGCCGTTATGTGCGCTTGTGTGATGTCTTCGGACGAGAAATCACCTTTTGACATACCGTCCAGCGCATCAGACAGCGTTAATTTTGTTAAATCAGACATAGCCTACTCCACAGACCGTGGCACAACGAAAAAGCCGTCATCCGCCTTTGGCGCATTCTTTAAAATGTCAGCACGTTTACCGCCATCAGACACCTTATCGGCGCGCATAGGTGCTGGCATATCTACGGCAGAGGTCATGGGTTCGACACCTTCGACATCAACCTCACTCAATTGTTCAATCCAAGCCAAAATCCCATTGAGATCAATCGCAATGGCTTCATACGCGTCTGGCTCTACATGTAGGCTAGACAATTTCGCAATTTTCTTGACGTCATCAGCGTTCACGCCGTTTTTGGGTTGAGACATTCACTTGGTCCTTCACTTCGAAATTTGCGGTTAGCAGGCACAAAAATCCTGCGCAAGCAATTGTGTTGTCAGCGCCCCTTGTAACGCAGTTCCGCCCCCTTTAGGGCGCGTGGGTCGGACATCATGGCAATCCGCCGCACACGCCCAACTTCCGCTGAAAAGCCTCATTCATATGACCCAAACCCTCCCACCTCGCGCACCGTCTTTTGGCGGCTCCATGTCTCGTGCATTTGGTAGATTATTGCTACGTATCGTAAATATGAAAGTCGGCGGAACTATACCCGATGTCCCCAAAGCCATTTTACTTGGCGTGCCTCACACATCAAATTGGGATTTATTCCTCGCCATGGGGATGAAATATTCGCTAGGTCTGAATTATAGTTGGATGATGAAGAAAGAAGCCTTCTTTTTTCCTTTTGCCGGCATGTTTAAACGCATGGGCGGCATCCCCATCGACCGAAAGGCTTCTAAGGACGTTGTTAGTCAAATCGGAGATTGGTTTGATAGCAATGAGAAAGCCTGGATTGGGATCACCCCCGAAGGCACTAGAAAAAAAGTTCCTAGTTATAAAAAAGGTTATCTGCGTATTGCTTATGCAACCCAGGTTCCTGTTTTTGTTGTTGGTGTAAATTCTGAAACGAGAACCTTGGAATTTGATCAATTTATGGAGCTAACGGGCGATATTGAAACTGACAACCAACGCATTCGAGATTTCGTACGTAGTAAATATACAGGTCTAAAACCCGAAAACAGCTAAAACGGATATCAGTTTGAAATTTGACAACCCCCATATTGGTCCGAACGTCCCACGTATGGGGAACGCGTTCACCCGCTGGCTTGGAGATATGATCCTCAAATTGATGGGATGGAAAGTTGCCGGCAAACTTGCCAATGAAAAACAAGCTGTCTTGATCGGCGGGCCACACACATCAAACCAGGATTTATTTTTGGCACTAGGCTGCGCGCTCTCTGTTGGTCTCAAATTTTCTTGGATGATGAAAAAGGAAGCTTTTTTCTGGCCCTTGGGAGGTTTGTGGAAAGCCTTGGGCGGCATTCCGATCGACCGAAAAGCCAAGCTTGATATTGTGGGTCAAATGAAAGAATTTTTAGCGTCACAAGACAAAGTCTGGCTTGGGTTAACGCCAGAAGGTACAAGATCCAAGGTTGAGCGATATAAAACCGGATATCTTCGCATTGCTATGGGAACCAATACGCCCGTCTTTATCGTGGGCGTTGATGGGCGCGATAAAACCGTTACGCTTGATAAAATATGGGAGCTAACGGGTGATATCGAAGCGGATAATGCAGCCATTAAGTCCTATATAGAGACGACCTACTCTGGCGTTAATCCCGAAAAAGTATAATCCGCATGGCACAATCAATCAGCCTTGAAACTTTGGCATTCAAATCCTTTTGCTTTTCATTTTAGCGTTATCCTATTAAAAGCGCGTATTATGAAATTTGATAACCCACATATGTCACCTCACAGCCCGCGTATGGGCAATGGATTTAGCCGTTGGCTTGGATCATTAGGCTTAAAGCTAACGGGCTGGAAATTGGTCGGCCGCATGCCAGATGTTGATAAATTCGTAATTATCGGTGTTCCGCATACATCAAATTGGGACGCGATTTCAGCCTCTCTCGCCATGCTTGCCAGCGGATTTAAATACACATTTCTGATCAAAAAAGAGTGGTTTTTCTGGCCAATGGGACCGCTTTTTCGTGCATTGGGCGGATATCCTGTTGACCGCGGCAAAGGCGGGAAAGCCGTCGTCGCGCAGTTGACGCAATTTATTCAAGACAGTGACCGTGTTTGTATTGGCTTTCCACCTGAAGGGACGCGATCACTTGTCAAAAAATATAAGACAGGCTTTTTACGTGTTGCCTATGCTGCGGATGTCCCCGTCTTTATTTGTGCCTTTGACGGCCCAAATAAACATGTTGTCTTGGACCGCCTATTTCCATTGACTGGAGATTTGGAGGTCGACGCAAAAGCAATCAAAGATTATGTCGATGAAACATGGGTAGGCGTACATCCTGAAAGACAAATAGAACAGGCGTTAGCAACCTCGTGATAAAATCCGACCCGCTATGAACGTGTCAATATGAACACGCCAACCCATAGCTTAATTGCGCTGGCCTTATTGGCAAAAAAAGGTGAGCGAAAACGCAATATTGCAGTAGTCCTCGGATCCCTTATTCCAGATCTCGCCATCTTTCTTTGGGCACCTTATCAATCCATCGTCAACGGCGTTAAGAGCGATGAGCTTTGGGGTGAGCTATATTTTCAAGCCCCCATGCAAAATCTGATTGCCTGGTTTAATTCAGTCCCGATTTACGGTGTCTTGGCATTGATTGGGTTCTTAGCTCGAAAATTCCTATTTGGAAAACTCTTACTCGTTTTTTCACTTGCCGCACTTCTTCATATTGCAACAGATCTTCCGGTTCACGCGGATGATGCTTATCGGCATTTTTGGCCCATTACGGATTGGCGCTATTTTAGTCCACTTTCCTATTGGGATAGTGATTATCATGCCAGATGGGTCGCCTTAGTCGAAATTTTTATTGCTTGTCTGTGTATTGTATTTTTGTGGCGACGTTTTCCAAAATTATGGATCAAAATTACATTGGGTGTGGTTTCAATTTTCTATGGCTTGCTCATCGCCTTTATCATCCTGTAAAGGCGGCGCATGCCAATTCAGAGCTTAGAAAACATCGCTGCGACACGAGGTCCACTAATGGGCCTTGATCCTGGCACAAAAACGCTTGGACTCGCCATTTCAGACCGCACGCGATTGATCGCAACGCCGCTTACAACAATTAGACGTCAAAAATTCACGCCTGATGCGTCCGAGCTTTTACAGCTTTATGACGAAAATGAATGCACGGCGCTGATCATTGGATTGCCTGTCAATATGGACGGAAGTTCCGGACCACGCGTGCAGTCTGTGAAAGATTTTTCGACCAATCTTTTAAAGATACGCGACTTACCCATTTTTTTCTGGGATGAGCGTCTATCGACCATGGCTGTAACACGCGGCATGTTGGCCGCTGATATGAGCCGAAAAAAGCGGGCCGAAAATGTCGATAAATTGGCCGCATCCTATATTTTGCAAGGCGTTTTAGATCGCCTGCGCGCTTAGCCGAGCTAAGAGCGTTTTCGTCAGTTAGGGCGCCTCGGCACTATCCAAAATCCGCCGTTTAATCTGGGCCAATGCGAACCCAATTTTCTTACGTTTTATCAATGCCAAGCTCATTTTGGAAAGTTCAAGGCGGTAAGCTGGCTCATATTTAGACATTAATTCCTTATGAAGCGATCGTATCATAATAATATGGCCGCCGCGGATCAGAACATAGTAAAAAGCAAAAAACCCGATAATCGTCGCATTGTGATCCCGAAAGCGCTCCGCGTTAGAGATCAGTGAAAAAAGATAAAGACAGAGCAAAAGCACAACCATGGTCGGTAAGACAATCCTGACAAGCCAATGGCGCATGGAAAGATGATGTCTGACAAGGGATTCTGGTGTCATAGCGCGATGATTACTGCGTTTTGCCCACAAAAGACATGAGGCAAATCATCCTTTTCCACCTTGCCCCGCATGACAAAGACGTTAGTTAGGTAACATGTTATCATTATTTGAAATCGCAGCTCTGCTGCTTGTTCTCTCGGCTTTGCTCTCTTGGCTAAACAGAGCTTACCTGAAATTGCCACACACAATTGGCCTTTTGGTCATGGCGCTTTTTGCCAGTTTTATTCTGATCGGGATGGAAGCCATCTTCCCGAGCTTGCAAGTCTATGAAACCCTGTCAGGCGCCATTGGACAGATCGATTTTAATGAAACCTTGATGAAAGGCATGTTGGGCTTTCTCCTCTTTGCAGGCGCTTTGCATGTTGATCTTGGGAAGTTGCGCGACGCAAAATGGGCGATTGGCTCAATGGCGACCTTTGGCGTTGTCCTCTCAACCTTCATTGTCGGGACAGGGTTTTGGTTACTCGCAAAACTCTTTGGCATTCCCCTACCCTTTATCTGGGCGCTTGTTTTTGGCTCGCTGATTTCACCTACCGATCCAGTTGCTGTTCTTTCCATTTTAAAAAGCGTGAAAATGCCGAAATCACTTGAGACGAAGATCGCAGGTGAAAGTCTATTTAATGACGGAGTCGGCGTTGTTGTCTTCACATTGATTGTTGCAATTGCCACGGGGGCGTCGGGTGGACACGCCATGTTTGAACAATTCCAAGTCGCAGGACCAATTATGGCGTCAAGCGGCGGAGGCGGTGTAACCGTTTGGGGGGTTATCGAGCTCTTCCTTGTCGATGCGATTGGCGGCGCTATTCTTGGCGGGATCGCCGGCTGGATCACCTATCGCATGATGGCGCGAATTGACGAACATGCGATTGAAATCCTGATCAGCCTAGCCTGTGTGGCAGGCACCTATGCCCTCGCCCAGAGAATTGATATTTTAGGTCATCACCTTTCAGGACCGATTGCCGTGGTTGTTGCCGGATTGATGATCGGAAATAAGGGCGCCAATGACGCTATGAGTGATCACACCAAACAATATCTCTTTGGGTTTTGGGAGATGATTGATGAGATCCTGAATTCCGTTCTTTTCTTATTGATCGGACTTGAACTTTTGGTCTTAGGCCTTGTCCCTCAATATGCATTTATTGGCGCCATCGCGATCCCACTTGTCTTAATGGCAAGATTATGTGCCGTTTTTGTCCCGATGAAAGTCATTGGAACCTTTAAAAACTTTACCAAGGGGGCTGTTCCAGTTCTGACCTGGGGCGGTGTAAGAGGCGGTATTTCGGTCGCCTTAGCGCTCTCCTTACCGGATAATGAATATAAGCCGATGATCCTGACAGCGACCTATTGCGTCGTGATCTTCTCAATTATTGTTCAAGGTCTAACAATTAAGAAAATTGTCGAGAAAGTCGTCGATCCAGATTTGCTCTAAGCTTCGATCTTCGCTTTTGATGAAAGGCGCTTTTCGCGCAGCTCTCTAAGTTGCGCGCCAAGGACCTCTTCAAAATAGCTGTCACAGCCCAAACATTTATTCTCAACAACGCGCCCTTTTCCATCAGCTTTAGAAGATTTTAAACGGAAGGTTTTGGCGTCCCACCCCATCTTTTCGGGTTGTCCACGGTTGATCGCCTGAATAGCGTCTAACTCTGCGATGCTCTCGAAAATATCCGATAGGCTTTCTTCGGTCAAATTTCCCAAAGGATATCTGGTTTTCAAACAACAGGGATAAATATTGCCATTGGGTTCAATTGAGATTTCGGAACCCGCCTGACCAAGCTTTAAAAAGTTCAACCCGCCAGACCAACGCGCGCAAAAATCTGTTTCCCAAGCCGCATCAGATAGGCCATTGGCAAAAGCGCGGCCACGCGGCCATAATTCTCCAATCCATAAATCAGGCTGCGCGCCAAAAAATAAAAATGTCGGACCTTCAACATCATCAGTTTTCTCATCCGGCATATTTAGGCGACTATCCTTTCCGCCACCAATATTAATCTCGGTCACACCACGCGAGGCCATAAGTTCTCTGAGGTTTTGCATGAAATTGAATTTCTTTTCGCCCTTCATCCCCACATGATAATCATCGATAGATGCGATCCCAAATGAAGAAACGCCAGCCTGAAGACAGTCATCCAATATGTCTGGCGTTAAAATATCGCCTGTTGTCTGGATGGCGATTTTCGGCATGGCATGTTTATATTTTTTCGACAATGCCCGTATAGTTGGATAAAATAGCTCATCTCGAACACCGTCGATTAAAAGCTCTCCCCCAGCTAACACTAGCGTTGTCGGCTTGCGATTGCCGTCTTCATCTACCCAACTCAGATCTTGTGGAAGATTATCAATAATCGCTTGATAAGACGCTATCCCCTCACCAACAACTTCGGTCAGCGCGTCACGAACATAGGGACGAAACCGATCATCATAACAATGTTTACATTTCCGGTGACAGGCCCAGGTCAAAACCCAATAAAGTGATTGCATATTTTCACTCTAGTCCAAGACGTCTAAAATGCGAAACAAATTTCTGTAATATGCGGTTTCACGCACGCTGTTTCTAATGCAATTCCACCATTGCCGTTTATATAATGTTATAATATAGGCCCTGCCTGTGAAGGGTCATCCACTCATAAAGGCGCTTTGGGCTGTGATTATTGCATTGTTTTTTGCAATGCAGAGCTTCTCGCTTGCGCATAGTGCTGAACATGGCGGTCATGAACATGAACATGACGGTGTGGCCTGTGAAATCATGGTCTTACCGATTGAACAGGCCATCTTAACGCCGCCACATGACATAACGGCGCCGTCTCCACGTCCAATACGTGAAACCGCCTTTTTTAAGGATGGCTGGGTCTATTTCCCGCATTTTGAAGGCCGGGCACCGCCGCCCAGAGGACCACCTCTATAAAGCTGAACTCCTCCCTACAAATAGACCGCACGCACAGGTGTGACGGTTCGTTCAACCTTATCAAAATCAAAAGAGAAATATAATGTCACGTTTGACAACTACACTCCTTGCGAGTGCATTGATGGTTCCATCATTCGCCTTTGCGCAAGATAATGCTGATGAAGATTTGATTATCGTCACTGGCTCCCCTTTAAGTACAACTTTGGATGAGGCCATTACAGGCCAATCCATTCTCACAGGCGATGAATTGCAAGACCGTCTCGCCGCTACAATTGGTGAAACCCTGAAATTGGAACCAGGTTTATCATCCACGACATTTGGTGCAGGCGCCTCTCGCCCCATCATTCGCGGACAAGGTGGTGACCGGGTCCGTGTTCTGATAAATGGTGTCGGCTCGATCGATGCATCTTCTGCCTCGCCAGATCATGCGGTAGCCGCAGAGCCAGCCCAAGCTGAGCGCATTGAAGTTGTGCGCGGCGCGTCTTTACTACGTTACGGTAGTTCAGGGTCTGGCGGGATCGTCAATGTTATTGATGGTCGTGTCCCCCAAGATTTTCCTGATGGGAACACCGATGCTTCGTTCAGGATCGGTGCAAGTTCGGTAGACCAGGGCTTTGAGGGCGCCGCCTCTGTCGATCAACGCGCCGGAAATTTCGTCTTCCATCTGGACGGCACAATAAAAGAAGCTTCCGACTTCAGAATTCCAACGGAAGCTGAAAGTGAAGCGCAATTAGAATCAGAAGGCGAAGAAATCCCAGATGATTTTAATGATAGTCGCCGGCTTGATAATAGCTTCTCAGAATCTAACGGCCTTTCTGCCGGTGTCTCCTATGTAGGTGATCGTGGTTTCTTTGGC
This sequence comes from uncultured Algimonas sp., assembly GCA_964438555.1. Taxonomy (GTDB): domain Bacteria; phylum Pseudomonadota; class Alphaproteobacteria; order Caulobacterales; family Maricaulaceae; genus Litorimonas. Next base: position 12,056 of record CAYTLJ010000005.1, on the reverse strand, counting down.
GTTGCGGTCAGCACATTTACCGCCGATTATGGTATTCCTGCTGGTCACCATGAAGAAGAAGGCGAAGAGGAAGGTGAAGAAGAAGAGGAAGAGGAAGAAGAAGGCGGCGTTTTCATCGACCTTGAACAAGTTCGGGTCGATGTGAACGGCGCTTGGGAATTTGATGGCCCTCTTGAAAAGGTTCAGGTCTTTGGCGGTTATGCCGATTATGATCATATTGAATTTGAAGGTCCCGGTGAGCCTGGAACTGTCTTTGCAAATGAAGGGTTTGAAATTCGCGCGGAAGCCATCCAAGCCGCTATTGGCGACTGGAGAGGCGCTTATGGCGTTCAATATCGCGAACGTGACTTCTCGGCTATTGGAGAAGAAGCTTTTGTTCCGCCAAGTGAAACCGAACAATTTGCGGCCTTCACCTTCCATGAGTTAGACCTGAATGCGTTTCACTTGGAAGCGGCAGCTAGGTTTGAACATACGTCACAAGAAAATAGCGTCACAGAGTTTGACCGCTCATTTGATTTGATCAGTTTGAGCGCCGGTGGTGACGTTCACCTGTCTGACGCATTTCGCGTTGGTGGTACAGTCTTTAGAACTGAGCGCGCGCCTACGACTGAGGAATTATTTTCAGATGGCCCACATCTGGCGACTAATCAGTTTGAAATTGGTAACCCAAATTTTGACGAAGAAACGGCAACAGGTGCTGAAGCCGCAATTCGCTATCGCCGTGGTGGTCAAAACTTGACCTTGAACCTATTCTACACCGATTATTCCGATTACATTTTCGAAGCGGAAACTGGCGAGATTGAAGACGGGCTTCCAGTCTTCCAATTCACCGCAGAGGATGCAGAATTTTACGGCTTTGAAGTCGTTGGCGAAACCGAGCTATTCGATGCTGGTAGCTTTGGCATTTCGGCAGACGGTCTTGTAGAATTTGTGCGGGCAGAAACTGATACAGGCAATCTTCCCCGTATACCGCCCTTATCAACATTGGTCGGTCTTGAAGCCGAATCTGAGCGCTTAACGCTACGCGGTGAGTGGGAATATGTATCTGAAGCCGATGATCTTGCAGATTTCGAACTTCCGACAGATTCACATAATCTGATCAATGGCTTTTTGACCTGGAAGCTACCGGTTGGCGAGGATGACTTGGCCTTCCGTTTCTCTGTCTTAAATATATTTGACGAAGAAGCGCGTATTCACTCGAGTTTCCTAAAAGACCTTGTGCCGCAACCCGGACGGAATTTCAGGTTCTCGGTTACAGCCCGTCTCTAAGACGAGCAATGATATAATAATAAGCGATCCATTCGGGCCCTTTGCGGGGCCCGTTTTTTTGGGGTCAAAAAATCGATTTTATTCAACCTTGGAAATATTGAGTGTATTGGTTGTCCCTGGACGCCCAAAGGGAACGCCTGCTGATACAATAACGACATCACCCGTTTTCAAACCCGCTTTTTCCTTTCCAAATGCACTTAAGCTTCCCATCATATTGTGGAAATCTGCTGGGTCCGGCGTTACGATCGGCAGCACACCCCAACTCAAGGCTAGCCGAGAGGCCGTTCTCAAATTAGGCGTGACGCAGATAACACGGCATGGTGGGCGTTCACGACTAATGCGCTGTACGGTCGATCCCGTCAGCGTATAGCCAAAAACAGCTTTTACATCGAGCTTTGTCGCAATTCCGCGCACAGACCCCGAAATCGCATCTTCGGCTGTGGCTTCATAAGGTAATTGAATAGATTCAAAATACTCCCAAAAAATTGGATCTTTCTCGGCCGATGCAATGATACGGTCCATGATCGCGACGGCAGTAGCTGGGTGACGTCCCACAGCTGTTTCAGCTGAGAGCATGACGGCATCTGCACCTTGATAAATGGCTGTCGCAACGTCGGACGCTTCCGCGCGCGTTGGCGTTGGTGCGTCAATCATACTCTCAAGCATATGTGTGGCGACAATTACGGGTTTCCCTAAGGCCCGGCATTTCCGAATAATCTTACGTTGAACAACGGGAACATCTTCAAGGGGTAATTCGACGCCTAGATCCCCTCTGGCAACCATAGCCGCGTCAGCCATAATCAAAATCGAGTCTAAATCTTCAACAGCGGAGGGCTTCTCTATTTTAACGATAATGCCCGCCTTGTCTTTGATAATAGCTTTGGCTTCACGTACATCATCAGAGGTTTGAACAAATGAAAGCGCAATATAATCGACATCTTGCGACAAGGCGAATTCCATATCCACGCGGTCCTTATCTGTCATCGCTGACATGGGAAGGACGGCATTAATGACGTTAATGCCCTTACGTTCCGAAAGCTTACCTGGCACATCAATGCGCGCTTTCGCGGATTTTCCATCATTGGAAAGCACTGTGACTTGTAGTTTGCCATCATCAAATTTCAGGATTGTACCCTCAGTCATGGCATCCATAAGTTCAGGATGCGGCATAATGATCAGACCATCTTTTCCAGGGTCTGTGCCTTCTCGAATTTCAATGGTTTCGCCATATCTCAGCTCAATCGAGCCATCTTCAAATGTCCCACACCGAAGTTTTGGACCCTGCATATCTGCGACAATACAAATCGGGTTGCCCGTCTCTTCTTGGATCGCGCGAATGGCTTTGACGGACGCTGCATGGTCTTCATGTGATCCATGAGAGAAATTTAATCGAAAGGCATCAACGCCGACATCATGCAAAAGGCGCATGGTTGCGGGTGCACGGGATGCGGGGCCTAAAGTGGCTAGAATTTTTGCAAATCTTTTGCGCATATCAAAGCTCTTTGTTTGATCAATTGACAGCGCTGGCATAAGCTATGAAATCAAAATTAACAGCGTTATTTTGATCCATAGATAAGTATTGACATAGATTTTTATTAGCAATGACTAGCAGGTAATGTGATAGTCTGCCCGATATTTATGGCATAATCAGCCCCAATTCCATTCATAGACCGAATGATATCGACACCGACACAATATCTACGAGATAGGGCATAAATTGTATCACCTTGCTGGACTATATAGGACTGTCCCACTGAAGGGATAATCCGAACGTCTTCGACAAAATCCGAATTTTCCATGACGACATCCGCCGTGATAAAATTCTGCGAGTGATCATAAGCAACAGGTTGCGGCTGTCCGATTCCCGACGATTGGACCGTCTGGGTTTGGTTTGACTGCGCTAAAACCATAAAGCCGGGCGTACCTGTTACCTCTTGACCCGTAAATTGAGCGTCTGTTGGCGCAATATTTTCAGATGGATAAGTGGTAGCTGATCCAAAGCTCGCCGCAGCATGAGCCGTTGCGGGGACCGAAGATTGGGTCGTCCCAATCGATGGGCTAATCGCAGGGTTTGTATAGGCCTGATCGTTAGCCGCTAGGACTGTAGATGTAGACCCATGGGTTGATACGCTGGTTGGTGCTATTTGCGTCGCCGATTGGGTCTCATATGTAACCGTTTGAACGGGAGCGCTATAGGGCACACTCTGGGTCGTAGGTGCAATCACAGCCGGGCTGGTTTGAGCCGTTTGAATCCGGCCTGGTTGCTGATATTTAGAGGAAATTTCATAATTCGGATTTTCCTGCGTCGTAAGACAACCAGCCAGTAAAAGAGCGGGAGCAAAGATAAGGATAGATGAGCGCATGATGGAGCCTCGTTTAAAAATTCGGCCTACACTGCCCAAACATGGCTAATTTTTCGTAAATACCGCGAAAGCAATCTACAGTTTCTTCCTATCTTACACCTTGAAAAAAAGGGTAAAAACAAGCACAGAGCGCCCTAAATTTGTAAAAGGAGCTTGTTCTTATGAATCTCAAGACTCGACCCGTAGAATATAAAGACGGAAAAACCACCTGTATCGGATATCTCGCCTGGGATGAAAGCCGTGCTGACCCCCTTCCCTGTGTTTTGATCAATCATGCCTGGGGTGGCCTTGATGGTTTCGCACAAGACTATGCCATTAAAATGGCCGCGCTTGGATATGTCGGCTTTGCACTCGACAATTATGGCGACGGTGCCCTGCCCGAAACCAATGATGAAAAAGCAGCGATGATGGGACCACTCAAAGAAGACCGCAAAGCCCTGCTCAAGCGTTTAAAAGCTGGTTATAAGGCGGCAGCTAGCCTTGATGAGGTCGATGAAAATCATATGGCAGCTATGGGATTTTGTTTTGGCGGCCTATGCACATTAGATATGGCGCGCGCAGGTCTCGATCTTCACGCTGCCATCTCATTTCATGGTCTCTTAGATGCACCCGAAAATATGCCAAAGAAAAAGGTTAAAGCCAGTATTCTTGTTGCACATGGCTGGGACGACCCAATGGCCGATCCCGATGCCGTCAAAGCCTTTGGCGCGGAAATGGTCGAGAAAAAATGTGATTGGCAACTCCATGCCTATGGTAATGTCGTGCATAGTTTCATGAATCCTGCCGCCAATAACCCAGAGATGGGCACAGTATACAATGCAGCTGCGGAGCAACGCGCAACAAATGCATCACTCGACCTTTTGGCTGAAAAATTCGCTATGCATGGTATTGACCAAGCCTAGTGAAAATCATTCAAGATAGTAAAGCGCTTCGCGAATTTTGCGAAGCTGCCTCTCAGCAGAGCTTTGTCTGTATAGATACGGAGTTCATGCGCGAGACGACATTTTATTCAATATTATGCTTGATTCAGATGGCAACGCCTGATGACGAAGCCATAGTTGACCCGAAGATAGAGGGGATGGACCTCACCCCGCTCAAAGACCTTTTGTTGAATAATGATGTGACCAAGGTCTTGCATGCGGCGCGGCAAGATATGGAAATTTTTTATAAAATTTGCGATGATGCGGTTCCGGGACCCATTTTTGACACGCAAATTGCGAGCATGGCCCTAGGGCTAGGAGATAGTGCGGGCTATGGTGCCCTTGTAAAAGCCCGCCTTGGACTAAATTTGGATAAGGGGGCAAGGTTTACGGATTGGTCTCGACGACCGCTTTCTGACAAACAGCTTAATTATGCTCTGGCCGATGTAACCCATCTCAGGGATCTCTATCCAGAGATGGTCGAAGAATTGGAACAAAAAGGCCGATTTAAATGGGTTGAGGAAGAAATGCAGCAACATTCCGTTGAAGCCCTTTATACGTTTGAGCCCGAAGATGCTTGGCAGCGCTTAAAATTGCGTGGAACAAAAAAACAATATCTTGCTGCACTTAAAGCAGCAGCCGCATGGCGAGAACGACAAGCCATTAAAAAAGACGTGCCGCGCCGCCGCATTCTCAAAGATGACGGTATTTATGACCTGGCTCAACAACGTCCGCGTTCGCTCGCAGCACTGGCAAAATTGCGCGCTATTCCAAATGGTTTTGAAAAATCTAGCTCCGCCCAAGATCTTATCGATAGCCTCTCTGCGGCCATCGAAAATGCAGAAGATTATGCTCCTATAGCACCCAAAATTCAGCATATGCCTCCGTCACTTGGACCGCGCATTGAGATGTTGAAAACGCTTTTACGCTTGCGCACCGAAGTCGAAGGTATCGCGACACGCCTTGTTGCTAATGCCAAAGATATTGAGAAATTGGCAGCTTTCGGCGACAAGGCAGATATTGACGCCCTAAAGGGATGGCGACGAGATATTTTTGGCCAAGATGCTTTAGATATGCTTGGCGGGAAAATCGCATTGAGGTTGGAGGGCGAACATGTCGTCGCCGAACGTCTGGAATAATCTACCTCTACCGGACCGGCGGAGTTTTGATTACGACCCACCAAAAGACCCGCTGCGCATTCTTCACATAGATGACGACCTGATTGTCGTCGACAAACCGTCTGGTCTGTTATCTGTTCCGGGTCGCAACCTGCCCGATTGTCTTGAATCCCGACTTCGCGACAAACATCCAGAAACGCTTCTGGTTCACCGCCTAGACATGGCCACAAGTGGCGTGATGATCTTTGCCCGCAACAAAGCGGCTCAGCGCCATCTCGGCCTTCAATTTGAACGCAGGCACATAAAAAAGACTTACATCGCCGAGGTTTATGGTGAGCCCATTGGAAAAACGGGCCGCATAAACTTACCACTCATCGCGGACTGGCCCAATCGCCCCCGACAAATGGTGAGTTTTAAAAACGGCAAACCCTCCGTGACAGATTGGGAAGTCATCTCGACGGCTGGGAAAAAGACAAGACTTGCACTTCATCCCATTACAGGTCGAAGCCATCAATTACGCGTACATTGCTGGGCTATGGGTCATCCTATATTTGGGGATCGCATTTACGCTACAGATGAGATTTTTTACGCCACTCCTCGTCTTCAGCTTCACGCTCAAACCCTTGACCTTAGGCATCCTAAGAATGGAGAGCCTATGGCATTTTCAGCAGACTGTCCCTTTTAATTTAATCAACCTCTTTGAAACTCCATGCCGTATCCAACTTATGGCGCATCAAAAATCCGATCCACGAAAGACAGACATGAAATTTGAAAGCTTCGGAGACAATTTACGCATTGTCGTCATTGGATCTACGGGCGGTATTGGTGCAGCGCTCGTCAATCAACTCGTCGAATATGAGCAGGTTTCACGTGTTTATGCCTTGTCGCGCACGGGACACAGCCACCCCTCACCTAAAGTCAAAAAGCTGGCTTTTGATTTCACAAATGAAGAAAGCTTGATTGCAGCGGCGCAAGCCTTGGAAGCCGTAAAACCGATAGATATGGTTTTGGTGGCAACAGGCTTATTGCAAGATGAAACAATCTCGCCTGAGAAAAACCTCAGATCCATGACCCGTATAGGATTTTCCAAGAGCTTTGAAATCAACACGATTGGTCCAGCGCTCACGGCCAAATATTTCATCCCCTTGCTCAGACGCGATGCAAAATCAATCTTTGCCGCCCTATCGGCCCGCGTTGGAAGTATTTCTGACAATCGTTTGGGCGGTTGGTATGCTTACCGCGCTGCCAAAGCAGCCCTGAACATGGTCATAAAAACAGCGGCCCTAGAAACGCAACGTCGTTTTCCCAATCAAATCATTGCTGGCCTGCACCCAGGCACAGTAGATACAAATCTATCGAAACCGTTTCAGTCAAATGTTGCAGATGGCAAACTATTTACGCCCGATTTTTCGGCTCAAAAACTCTTAGAAGTTGTCGATGAACTGCGCCCGAGTGATAGCGGAAATCTATTCGATTGGGCTGGAAAGCAAATTGAGTTCTGAGCGCTGTTTCAGATATTTCGCGACAAAGGCTTTCGTCAGATCCGCTTTCTTTTCGCCTGCTGCAATATCGAGTTCTTGAACAAATTCCCGTAGGAAATCGACAGAACGATCAGAATGTTTCAAAATATAGGAAACGACATCGGCCCGGACTTCACGTCCCATTTGCGAAAAAAAACTCCTCAAAATTGGTTCCAATGACCCCTCATCATGCTCCACCAAATTAATGATTGGTGTGGCAGCAAGTCGTGACTTTAAATCTGGCAGATCAATATTCCAATTTAAGGGAGAATATTGACTGGCCAGCAAAAGACCCTTGCTCTCGCCAGATAAGGCGCGATTAAAACTATTAAATAGACGTGTCTCATCCAGGCTATGCGCATCGTCTAAAAACTCGCCTTGCGCCTGTTTCTGCCAAGCTAAACCCAAATGGGTTTTACCCGCACCCACTGGCCCCAATAAAAGTAAAATCGGACTTGTCCAGCGACCCGGAGACTTTAGAATATTGACAGCCGTTTGATTTGCATCAGATACAAAGAAATTTGAAAAATCAGGCTCATATTCCGGCCGGAGGTTGAGCGGAATTTGCGCCATGATTACGACCGACGAAAAACAAGCCCGAGTTCTGGATCACGTTCGACAAGAACACCTTTAAATCTAAGTTCATTGGCAAGACGGTTTAAATCGCCACCATAAGTAATCGTCATCAAAGCTCCATCACGCGCTAAAGCATCCAACCGGGCGCCACTAATCTGGGCCGACGTATTGATAGCATCTTGCAAGGCAATCCAGCTCGCATGATTATCATAAAGAACAGAAACCGTCGTCGTCACAACCTGGTCAGTTACGACGGCAGAGGCTTGCTTCCAATTTGCCTCTAATCGCTGGACAACGCGGTTTGCAAAGCCGACAGGATCACTAACGCCTTCGACGAAAAACGTCTCTCTTTCACCTGTATCTGTTGCGATATCTTGAACTGTACCAGATGAGTCGACGATCAAAATTTGAGACAGACCATATTGCGCCGCAAGCCCAGCGAGTTCTGGATCTGACGTGCCGATTAAACCGCCATCCGTATTCGCCGCGCGCAAGGGTGTAAGGGCATGTAATAATCTTGGATCTGAAAAGGCCGATTGGAGTGTGTCAGTATCAGACGCGCCGCGTAGTCCTGTCTCCCGTACGATCACCAATCTCTCTCTAGACTGAGAACTTACGAGCGTAAAACCATGCTCGCGCAAAAATTGCTGAACTTGTGTAGGGTTAAAGGCGACTGCAATTTCACCAAGATAGCGATTGGGAGATCGTTTTTGTTTTGACGGTTCCAAAGCCCGTATCATACGTGCAATATTTTCAGGTGTTAACTCGGGCGGCGGCTTTACGGCGCGTTCGCTTGCAAGCGTCACACGTTCAAATAAAGTCTGCGCCGCAATAATTTGACCCTCGCGTATCGCTATCGTTTGAGCTTCGATGGCCGTGGGGGCTGTCGCATCCACGGAAATGCCCGCCACCGTAAAGGGGTCTGCCGCAAAGGCAGCCTCTACAATAAAAAGACAATATGCGAAAATCAGAGCAAAAATACGTTTCATAGGCGAATGGATAGCGCAGTGACTGCAAAACGCCAAGTCTTCTCACAGCTTTCTGACTGCTTTCTCTTGCCTCTTTGTGATCAAAATGGTCCAAGCGCGATAATTCTTACCAGATTTTCGTCACAGGATGAAACTCATGAGCGACAATGCGACAAATCAAAACGGGCTCTCTTATGCGGATGCTGGCGTATCTATTGATGCAGGGGACGCGCTTGTTGACCGGATAAAGCCCATGGTGAAATCAACACGCCGCAGCGGAGCAGACGGAACGATTGGAGGCTTTGGCGGTGCATTTGACCTGAAAGCGGCGGGTTTTAATGATCCTATTTTGATATCCGGCACGGATGGCGTGGGAACGAAATTGCGGATCGCGATTGATACAGGGCGTCTCACGACTGTGGGCATAGATTTGGTCGCCATGTGTGCCAATGATGTGCTGGCAAATGGTGCTGAACCTCTCTTTTTCCTAGACTATTACGCGACGGGAAAACTCACGCCCGACAATGCGGCTGATGTCGTCTCCGGCATTGCGGAAGGCTGTCGCCAAGCTGGTTGTGCTTTAATTGGCGGCGAGACAGCAGAAATGCCCGGCATGTATGAAGGTGATGATTTCGACTTGGCTGGATTTGTCGTTGGGGCCGTGGAACGAGATGGCATGTTACCGCGCCACGAGGATATGTCCGCGGGCGATATGCTCATCGGACTTGAGAGTTCAGGACCCCATTCAAACGGCTATTCTCTGATCCGTAAAATTGTAGACCTGTCAGGCTTGTCTTGGAATGATCCCGCACCCTTTGCCGACAAGCCGCTAGCAGAAGCGCTGCTCACACCGACCAAACTATATATTAAACCGCTCTTACCGCTTATCCGCGACGGGCTTGTTACAGGTCTTGCGCACATAACAGGGGGCGGGCTGACAGATAATGCGCCGCGCATGTTACCAGATAGCCTAACGCCAGAATTTGACTTTAACTCCTGGGACCGCCCAGCCGTGTTTAAGTGGCTGCAAGAGACTGGCGGTGTCGCGGAAGCCGAGATGCGACGCGCCTTTAATTGCGGGATTGGTATGGTTTTATGTGTTAAGCCGGAAAATATGCCAAATGTTCTGTCCCGCCTTGAAGACGCCGGTGAACCTGCCCATGTCATTGGGCAACTTAAACAGGTTCCACATTGTGGCTAAGACAAAAACCGCCATTCTGATCTCAGGGCGCGGCACAAATATGAGCGCTTTGATCGCGGCCTCAAAAACAGACGATTACCCTGCCGAGATAAACCTCGTTATTTCAAATCGTCCGGATGCCGAAGGCCTTAAGGTCGCCAATTCTCGTGACATTAAGGCCGTGGCATTAGACCATAAATTATTCAAATCGCGCCGCAGTTTCGATAAAGCGCTTCATGAATTGCTCAAAGAACACAACATTGAATTTGTCGTCTGCGCAGGATTTATGCGCATATTGGGCAAAGAGATTGTTCGCAATTGGAGTGGACGGATGATCAATATTCATCCCTCTCTCTTGCCAAAATATAAAGGGCTCGACACGCATCAACGTGCCATTGATGCTAGAGACAAGAAACATGGTTGTACAGTCCATTGGGTGAGTGAAGGCGTTGATGACGGTGAGATCATTGCACAGGCCGAGCTTGAAATTAATGGCGGTGATACAGCAGATAGTCTTGCGAAACGCGTACAGGCACTTGAACATGCGCTCTACCCGCTGGCCTTCAAACAAGTCTTAACACGTTTTTAACCCTAGAATAAGTTAAGACCTAATTAACCCATAATCGTAAGCTCCTGATTACGGGTCTCGCATATGTATCTCTCACTGAATGGACGCGAGTCCAAAACATTGTGGGATTGAAGCTATGTTGAAACCAGAGAATAAAAAGTCGTTGTTTAAACGCTTTCTAAAAGATGAAAGCGGGAATATGGCGCTGACATTTGCCATTAGTGCTGTCGCTGTGATTGGTGCCATGGGCGCCGCTATGGATTTCTCTACCCGGAGTAGCGCGAAACTGCACAGTCAGGGTATTGCCGATCAAATCGCTTTGGCGGCTGCGATTCACGTCAAAAACAATGACTTTATCCCAGATAGTCTGGAAACAGGTTATACTGAAGGCACGCACTCTGCGGCTTCACTTGGATTTGAATATAAGGGTTGGGTCGATGGAGGCGCTGATAATGTAGCTGTCGATATCAGATATGACGATACGGAGAAAGAAGCTGTTGTAACAGTCTCTGGGGCAACCATACCGACCTTCATGCAAGTTCTAGGACAGCATGATCTTAGTTTTTCGGCAACATCTACAGTGTCATATTTAGAAGTTGATGAAGCTCAACCAGCATCTATCATAATGGTTATGGACAATTCTGGATCTATGCGATGGGATGACCGCCTATTAAATGACGACGGCACACGCCCAGCCAATTCCGGACCTCGAATTGACCGTCTTAAATCTGCCGTCACGAACTTTCGGACGCGGTTACAAAGCCGAATTGGTAACCAAACGACAGCAGAAGGCGTACGTGTTCTGAGAACGGGCCTTGTTCCGTATAATGATCAAATCATTACGAGTTTAAGTGCGAATACGGATAAGGTTTACTGGGGATTTAATGGTATTAACCAAGGGCAAGTAAGTTCTATGCAAGCCCGAGGCGGAACAAATTCCAATCCACCTATGCAACTGGCGAAACAATTGTTAGATATGGAAAATGACGAGCATGAGGATGAAGCCGACCGTACCAATACTGACTATCGTGAACCGCTTAAATTTGTCGTCTTTATGACAGATGGTCAGAATACAACTGGTAATTTCGCGGTAATTCCCGCGGAAACTGGTCAATATTATGGTTTCAATACAGGACAGATTCCAAACCGCCGAACAGGCGTCTGGTACGTGACCGACGACGAAGATATTGCTAATGCTTTCAACTTTACCGAGGGATATTTTGGACGACAGTCAGATCTCGATACAATTGCTGAATGCCAAGCGATGCATGCCGAAGGCGTCGAAATATTCACCATTGGATTTGCACTAGAGCCAGGTGATTATTACGACGAGACAAATCCTAGCCAGCCTAGAACTGTTTCATTCACGACACAGGCGATATCCCATAGTGTTTTATCTGGATGTGCATCTGAGCCCGATAACTTCATCATTGCTGGCGAACAAAATGATCTACAATCTGCTTTCAACACAATCCAAAACGCGATTGTGAAAGAATTGATCCGGATCAAATCTTAATCAAGGCCTTCCACATGTGTGGAAAAAAGCCGGAGCGAAAGCTCCGGCTTTTTTTTGA
>CAYTLJ010000004.1:23431-41238 GCA_964438555.1 uncultured Algimonas sp. | reverse complement strand
AAACCTGCTCCTTGTCCGAAACCTGCTTGGCCAAATCCGCCTTGTCCAAAGCCAACACCTTGTCCAAATCCTGCTTGCCCAAATCCGGCACCGCCTGCAGGACCAAAGCCCGCAGCACCTTGTCCGTAAGCACCTTGTCCATAAGCGCCTGCTCCACCATAAGCGGCTTGGCTAACACCATAACCTGAGCATGATGGGTCGTAAGCTTGATAGCCTTGATTATACCCTTGTGAGAATCCTTGTCCTGGCGCGCAGTTCACGCCGTAAGCGCCTGCTCCACCACCATAGCCTAATTGGCCTTGGTTCCCACCTGTTCCTAGCCAGGAACACCCTGACAATAATATCGCTGATAATGCGCAAGCTGCTAACCGCATCCCGGCCTCCTTCTCTTCGAAGCTGTTTTCTGTCCCTACTTAAAACAGATTAAGTTTAAAAAAGGGTTCCCAAATCGGAAACAAAACCTTAACAATTACAATTAATTGCTTGGTTAACCCCTAATTCTCCTAAAAATTGACTGAACCCCGTAATGTGAACGGGATTGAGAGGTAAGTATCGCCCGACGCGTCGGTAATTGTTTCACCCGCGGCATTTGTGAAATCTGCTAAATCACGCGAGCCTTGAATTTTCACACCTGTCTCCGCCGCGAGTGCAAAGCCCGGTGTCAATTGCCATTCGGCGCCAACATTAAGCTGTCCTTGTGGAATCCATTGTGCATCATATAGACGGGTTCGATTGGCAGCCGTTGGAACAGTAAAGAAATTATCTTCAGTCGCGCCTTCAAAGGTTTGCTGAAAAAAGGCCTGTGACTGTCCAACTGATACATCAACGGCATTGACGCGAGACGCACCAACCGATGCGCCAACAAATGGCGTAACCGTTTGCCCATTCGTGGCGCCCGAGAATGGTTTGAAATATTGCCGCGCACCGATTTCGAGATCAACTTGACGTAAATCTGAGAAATCATAGTTAAAACGCGCAATTTCCTGATTTGGAATAAATTGAGTATTCTGTGTCGGCAATCCGTCAGGGACAAAGGATCCTGGAATTGGGTCTCCCATGGCATCTACTGCCTGAGCAAAGTTTTGCGTAAGATCTTGTCGAAACAAGGTTGCTGTTACAGAAGCGGCGTCGCCGGACTTCCCTTCAGCAGCCGTATATCCTGCATTTGCAAAAATCGTTGTGTTCTTACCTACAATATATTCGAGGCCTCCTCTCAGACTGGCTGGGGTAGACCACACATCATCAAATGAAATCGAGGGCTCTGAAGCCGATTCAAAACCATTTGGGGCGAATATATTTGCTGCGCCAAGATCATTTGCGGTAAAGGTCGTCTGAGTTATGGACCCCGATGCGGCAGACCCCTGGACGAAACCTTCATTAAAGTCCTGAGGATTATAGCTATTTATAGGGCTGAGATCGTCTCTGACGCCAAAATCTAGCAAATCTCCTTGAAAACTCTTCTCGACACCCAAAGAAAGAGATCCTCGTAATTTTGGCTTTCTAACTCTGGGTTGCTTTTGCTGCGTACCAACATATTGAGCTTGATCAATAGCAGCTCCGTAAGCTCCGCTCGTATATTGTGGTTGCCCAAATTGAGGTTGTTGCGGAAATCCAGACGGATGATATTGCGATGCAGGTCCGAATTGACCTTGAGGCGCCGTCGCTAATGTGACCTGTTCAGGACGACATCCACGCGGGATAGGTTGGCGCGGCGAAAAAATTTGACAGCGTTGTGCAACATTTTGTGCACCGTAATAGCTGGATTGCGCATTCGCTTTTTTAGCGAAAGGGTTCTTAAACTGTCCCGAATTTCCTGAAATAAACGAACAACCTGATAAAAGCACCGCTGAAAGTGCGGTCGTTGTTGCAACAGTAACAAAACGCATATCATTCCCCAAAAACGTAGCCCTGACATTAGGGTTTGGGACAGAATCGTCCCTTTATGGTTAATGGGTGTGTGAATGATTTACCTTAACAAGGCGTTTAGGCGGCGTATTTTCGATGAATTTTTATTGTAAAAGCGATTTGACCGCCTCTGGTGGACGTCCAATGATCGCTTTTGAGCCATTTGAAACAATGGGTCGCTCGATCAAAATTGGATTTTCGGCCATAGCTTGAATAAGAGAGGCAGGGTCGCTCACAGCCTTCAAACCAAGCTCTTTATAGCGTGTTTCACCTTTTCGCATCATCAGTTTCGGGTCTGAGAGACCTATTTGGGTGATTATTGATCCAATCTCTTGTCGATTCGGGTGATCTTCCAGATAGCGCCTTACCGTAAAAGCCATATTTGACGCTTCTAAAAGCGCCAATGTCTGTCGTGATTTTGAACAACGTGGGTTATGCCAGATCGTTAGCATAGAAGATCACCTATTTTGCAGCTTGCCAGATGATGTCTATATCGCCAAACCGTGCGCGTGACTATGCAAATGCCAAAAGTTCTGTTGATCAGTTCGACCGTCGCCAGCTCGCGTGTTGGGGCATCTGCGGCAGGATTCTGCTTGGAACGATTAGGAATCGAGACAATTACCTTGCCCACAACGCTTATGGGGCGGCACCCAGGTTGGGGTGATCCAGGCGGCGGAGCTGTTTCAACACAACGCTTGCAAGATATGTGGGTTGCGATTTCAAAACAAAATCTGAATTTTGACGCCGTCCTGACAGGCTATATGGGTGAAACAGGACATATTGATCTTTGCACCGATATAATCGCAGATTTAAAATCGCGACACTCCGATATAGAAATATGGGTCGATCCTGTTATGGGTGATCACGGCCAACTATATATATCTGAAGACCGCGCAAACGCGCTTCGAGACAAACTTATTCCTCTCGCAGATTGCATTACGCCTAATCTCTGGGAGCTTTCCTGGCTAACGGGAAAGCCCCTTAAAACGCCAGATGCAATAAGACATGCGATCGAGCCTTTCGAAAAAGCCCTTATCACATCGGTTCCGGATGGCGAGAAGATTGGGGCGGTCTGGTCATCAAAAACCGCAAATTTGATGTGTTCTCACCAACGCTTTGAAAACGTGCCGCATGGCGGCGGGGATAGTTTAAGCGCTATATTACTGGCTCACCATCTCTGGGGACGCGAAGAACGTATGGCACTTATGCGAGCCCTTGGATCCATATTTGATATTATGAAAGCGGCTCAAGAGATGAATGCCACAGAATTGCCACTCATACGTTGTCAGGACGCCCTGATCCGTCCAAATCGCCTTGATGTAAGTGACTATGCCTAAATATATTCAATCCGACATACCCATATCGGGTCACCTCCCTTCGCAATTTTCAAGCTTAGAGTCTGTAATTCTAGATAATTACAATGAACATGATGAGCTGGGGTTTCAGTTTTGCGTGATGCAAAATGGTCGCATTCTGATCGACATTTGCGGCGGCTGGGTTGATCGGCAAAAATCGTCACCCGTTGAGGACGACTCGTTATTTTCGGTTTTCTCCTCTGGCAAAGCTGCGGCGGCACTCGTCATTGCTTGGCTCGTCGAAGAAGATAGAATTGGGTATGGTCAATATATAGAAACGATCTGGCCTGAATTTGGAGTGGCTGGAAAAGCCGGACTTACCATCGGTCAAATTATGAGCCATCAATCGGGCCTTTCAGGGATTAGTAATCCCGACTGGACCCCTGGGGACTGGTTTGATTGGGACAAGACGATCGCGCAATTAGAATCTCAAGCGCCAATATTTCCAGCTGGTTCCGCATCCGGATATCATCCTGTGACCTATGGGTTTCTCGCTGGCGAAATTGCGAGACGAGCTGATGAAAACCAACGCAGCCTGGGACGGATTTTACGCGAAGACTTATGTCAGCCCTCTGACGCTGATGTCTGGATCGGGCTTCCCGACGGTGAACATTCAAGATGTGTCCAAATGCAAAAACCGCGGGCCATGGCAGATCTAGGCGAAATAACAGAGGCAACGCGTCACGCCTTTTTACAACCTTGGTCATCACCTGGAGGCAAAGGCATAGCAGCTTGGCGCGAAGCCGAACTCGCTGGATCAAATTGTCATGCAACGGCCAAAGGTCTTGCAACATTAATGCAAATTGCAACAGATGGGTATTTGGCTGGGATGCCCTGTCTATCAGAAGATGTCTTAGTAGCGTTCTCGGCCTCACAAATTTCTGGACCCAATCTTGTCCTACCCTTTGATATAAATTTTGCCGCAGGGGTCATGCGAAATTCACCAAACTTATTTTATGGTCCAAATACCGCAACGCTAGGGCATAGCGGCTGGGGTGGGTCCTGTGTATTTGCTGACCCAGATACAGGGCTTCACGGGGCCTATGTTATGAACCGGCAACACAATACGCTTTTGGGCGATATCCGTCCAAGACATCTTATCGACGCCATATATAAGGCTTTATAATATGACCGCATTAGTTGAGAGATTATGGGAGCTTGGCCCCACCATGGTAGGCGGCACGCCGCATGCGCAGGAATTAGGTATGAAATTTGTCGCCGTCGATAAAGGACGCGCAACACTATCCTTACCTTATAATACGGCTCTCATTGGCGATCCTGGATCTCGGGTTGTCTCTGGAGGGGCTGTGACAAGTCTTTTGGATCAATCATCAGGTCTGGCTGCAATTGCCGGTTTTGAAGCTTTAGGGCCAGTCGCCACATTATCCTTACGCATTGATTATCAACGCGCTGCCACACCAGGAAAGACAATTATCTCTGAAGCCGTCTGTTATAAAACAACCCGTCATGTCGCTTTTGTCAGGGCGATCGCCCATGATGGGAATGAAGAAGATCCTATAGCAACAGCGCAGTCCTGTTTCATGGTCACAGGCAAACAATATTCCGTCGAGGAAAGTTATGACACTGAAGCGGGGTCGTCATCATGATGACGAAATCAGACGCCAAGCGCCTCGTAAGCTCAATTCCTTATGCAAAGACACTTGGGATAGAGGCGAGGCTGATGGGCGAGGATTTTTATCTTGTTCTGCCTTACCGCGAAACGAATATTGGTAACCCTGCCCTGCCCGCGCTTCACGGCGGCGCAGTTGGCGGCTTTATGGAAGTTTGCGCTATGGCCGAACTTAAACGCAGACGCTTTGACCTGGGCGATCCCCATGCAAAATTCGCAAAACCTATCGGGATAAATATCGACTATCTTAGGCGTGGCAAACCCGTCGAGACCTATGCACGCGCGGTTATTTTTAAAGAAGGCAGTCGTGTGGCCAATGTGCGGGTTCGCGCATGGCAAGAGAGTAAAGACAAACCCATTGCGGCTCTAAGCGGTCATTTTCTACTGCCGAGCCCAAAAGACTAAAGGCTGTGCCAGGAAAATACTGCGATGGAAAAAGCTGCAACGGAAATATGTTCATTGGAGCGCTGGAATAGGCTTTGCCGCCGGCTTGATCTGTCCGCAGATGCGGCGACCTATGCTGATCTGATAAAGGTTCATTCTCAATCTCATAGAGCCTATCATACGCTTGATCATATTGCGGCTTGCCTAAACCACCTCGATCAGCTTCGTGAGCTGACAGATCGACCAGATGAAATTGAGATGGCGCTTTGGTTTCACGATGCCATTTACAAACCAATGTCTAGCTCAAATGAAGAAGACAGCGCAGATTGGGCCGCTGATTGGTTAGAGATGCGCGGGGCCTCAAATCCTGTTATCGCTCGGATCACGGATCACATTCTAGATACAAAACATCACGACGCACCAGCCAATCGCGACGGGCAATATATGTTAGATATTGATCTCTCAATTCTTGGCACAAGGGACAGCGTCTATGATATATATGAGAAGAATATCCGGTTTGAATATAAACGTGTGCCTGTCTTCATATATAGAAAAAAAAGACGCGAAATTTTGAAACAGTTTCTGAAAAACGAGCGGGTTTTCACAACCGACTATTTCCACACACGATATGAAGCCCAAGCGCGCGAAAATCTGAGACGCGCAATCGCTCAATTATCGTGACATCAATCGCACCCCATCCCCCGCTCACGCGTGAACAGGTGTTTCGTCAGTCTTGGCCAATCATGCTTGCAAATGGCGCAGCACCGATTGTTGGTCTTGTCGATACATTTATGGTTGGACGATTTGTCGGCACAGACGCGCTTGCAGGGATCGGATTAGGCGCCGTAATTTACGGGATATTTTATTGGGGATTCGGATTTTTGCGCATGTCGACAGCGGGCCTAACCGCGCAAAGCGACGGCGCGGGACATGAAGCTGAGGTACAAGCCCATATATTGCGCGCAATTCCACTAGGCCTTTTGATTGGAGCCCTAATTTTTGCGCTCCAAATCCCGCTTCTTTCGATGGCCTTTAATATTTATACGGCCAGTGCAGGCATTGAAGCTGAAGCGAGTGATTATATTCAAGCGCGCCTTTGGGGGCTTCCTGCAACATTAGGGACAATTGCTTTAATGGGTTGGTTTGTAGGCATTAGCCGCGCGGGACTTGCACTAAGCTTACAGATTGTCCTCAATATCGTGAATATTATCCTCTCCCCTATTTTCGTCATTATATTGGGCGGTGGATTAATCGGTGTCGGATTAGCGAGTGCTGTAGCTGAATGGGCTGGTTTTGGCGCCGGATTATATTTCATGGTCCGAGAGGTGAAAAAAAGAGGCCATTGGCAACCCGAAGCCTTTACACGTAAATCTTTACTTGCGGGAAATGCCTTGCTCAAATTGGGCTGGGCGAATGGAAATATATTTATCCGAACCATGGCGCTTACGATTGGTTTTAATTTCTTTGGAAATGCGGCCGCAACCGAGGGAAAAACGTTTTTGGCTGGCTACCACGTTCTTATGCAAATGGTTACAATAGCAGCGCTTGTGCTGGACGGCTTTGCACATACGGCAGAAGCCGTGGCTGGCTCAGCCTATGGCGCAAAGAATAAAATGAGATTTAAGCGCGCGGTAAGGCTAACAAGCGAATTTTCAGTCGGCTTCGCAATTTTAATAAGCGCCGTTATTTATTGGAGTGGTCCGTATTTGATAAATGTCCTGACTGATGATCCAGCTGTTATTGAAAGCGCTCTGACCTATCTACCCTATTGCGCCCTAATGCCAATATTTGGATTTGCGGCTTTTCAATTAGACGGCATATTTATTGGAACGACGCGCACGGGGTCAATGGCGATTGCCGGTATCGCTGCTGTGATCTTATACCTATGCGTACATTATTTCATTTATCCGAAATTGGGGGCTCCAGCTATCTGGATATCCTTCCTTATTTATTATCTCCTACGGGCTTTAACCTTAGCGATGGCCTATCCAGCGATATTGCGCCAATTAAACAAAGCTAATAGCTTGGTTTAAATATCTACGCCGACAGCTTCAGACACAGATCCAAACCCATCCGCCTTTAATCTATCTTCAAGGTCAGCACATATATCTGCGACAAGTTGAGGTCCGTGATAGACAAGGGCTGAATAAAGCTGAACCGCTTTAGCCCCAGCGCGGATTTTTGCATAGGCTTGAGCACCATTACTAATGCCGCCAACACCAATAAGATCTATCCTTCCATTGGCCGCATCTGCAAAGTCTCGCAAAATACTCGTCGACTTTTCAAATAGGGGCTGACCCGATAGACCACCTGTCTCAGCCGCATCTGAACTCCGTAAAGTTTCAGGCCGGTCAAGGGTCGTATTGCTGACGATAATCGCATTCATACCATAGGTTCGGGCTTGTTCGACAATGCGGTCAATTTGCGTGACATCAATATCCGGTGCGACTTTCAAGAAAATCGGAACGCTTGGATTATCACCTGCCAGCTCCCCGCGAGTTTCAGCAATTCGACCCAATAGCTCATCCATCTCATCTGCGCCCTGGAGATTGCGAAGACCCGGCGTGTTGGGTGAGCTAATATTAATCGTGAAATAATCAGCCAATCCCCATAAGCGGCTCAGACCAATAACATAGTCGGCAATACGGTCTTCACTATCTTTATTGGCGCCTAGATTAGCCCCCACAATACCCCCATTGCCCGCTCGCGCAGATAGTCGCCCATGGAAATGATCGAGCCCGTTATTATTAAACCCCATACGGTTGATCACGGCTTGATCGTCTACCAATCGGAATAATCTTGGCTTTGCATTGCCAATTTGAGGGCGCGGCGTCACCGTCCCGCATTCAACACTTCCAAAACCGGCCGCGAGCATGGCATCGGGTACATCACAATCTTTGTCAAAGCCTGCCGCCAATCCGACTGGATTGGGAAGATCTAGTCCGCCAACGGAACACGTCAATCTGTCTGATGTTATGACTCCGGATTTGGGACCCAATCCCGCGCGCAAAAGTTTGACCGTTGTCACATGTGCGCGTTCTGCTGGCAATCGCCTAAGGACCGACGTTCCAAATTTGTAAAACAGGCTCATTCTAATTCGCTTTCAGATCCGAAGGCAGGCTATATTGCCTATCCTTGGCAGATATCTCCCATATATTGCCGATGGCTTTGAGGGGGAGTGCTGCAAAGAGATGTGGAAACTCTGCGCCGCCGCGAGATATTTCATATTTAAGGCCAGTATTTATCAGCTGACTATCGACTTCTAAGATTGTAACATGTTGATGATCTGCATACCATTTGTCTAAGGTCGCCTTAAGTTGTGACGCGCGTGACATATGTATATATCCATCTTCAAGATCGACAGGACTGCCCAGAAATTGTTCGTTCAATTGAAAGTCGCTCCATTGGGCAGGCGTTAGAATCTTAAAAATAAATCGATCTCTCATCCGTCACTCCATATCTAAGCCTTAGCCCTTAAACGCACATCGTTAGGGCATTCATCGCCTAAAGGCGCACAGAAAACACACCTGAAGACCCTCCCAGCAATTTTGGCAGGCCGCTGACTCGCCTCAATAATCACACAGGTAGAGGAAGGGCGCACAAAATTCATCAGGAGAGAAACCTATGCGTAAATTCGCAAAAATATTGGGAGGGGCGGCGATTTTGTCTGCGCTTCCTACTCTTGTTTTGGCGCAAGATGCGCCAACACTCGAAAGCCTGGCGGCAAATGACTCATTTGTTTTTAACACCCTACTTTTCCTTATTGGCGGTTTCCTTGTCATGTGGATGGCGGCAGGCTTTGCCATGCTCGAAGCTGGGTTTGTGCGCACTAAAAATGTGTCCATGCAATGTCTGAAGAATATCACCCTATATTCAATGGCAGGCCTCATGTTTTGGTGGATCGGCTATGATCTGATGTACACAGAGGTAAATAGTGGCTTCATTGGGTCCATTGGGGCACTTGAAACCCCGGACGGACAATCAATCGGCTTTTTTAAACGACTCTTAGGCGGCTATCTGTTTACGCCGGAAGATACCGGAGCCGGTTATGCATCATATTCTGACTGGTTCTTTCAAATGGTTTTCTGCGCAACAACCGCCTCGATTGTATCTGGTACAGTCGCTGAACGGATTAAATTCTGGCCTTTTGTAATCTTTGTCATCGTCCTGACAGGCTTTATCTACCCAATTATAGGCTCATGGGAATGGGGTGCTGGCTGGTTAGACACCAAATTTGGCTTCTCTGATTTCGCCGGATCGACATTGGTTCACTCAACAGGGGGGTGGGCTGCCTTAATCGGGGCAATCATACTTGGGCCACGCCTTGGCAAATATGCTGATGGTAAGGTCAACCCTATCCCAGGGTCTAATATGCCACTCGCAACACTCGGTGTCTTTATTCTTTGGCTAGGTTGGTTTGGGTTTAATGGCGCCTCACAACTTGCTATGGGTACAATTAATGACGCGGATTCGATTGCGAAAGTTTTCGTCAATACGAATATGGCCGCTGTCGCCGGTGTCCTTGTCGCAGTCGTCTACACACAACTTCGCTATGGTAAAATCGACCTAACAATGGCGTTAAACGGTGCCTTGGCAGGTCTCGTCGCCATCACAGCTGAACCATTAACACCGTCTGTTCCATTCGCACTTCTTATCGGTGGCATTGGTTCACTGCTTGCCTGCCTAACCGTTCCATTATTAGACAAGTTAAAGATCGACGATGTGGTTGGCGCGATCCCGGTTCACTTGGTCGCAGGTATCTTTGGAACGCTAATCGTACCTCTGACAAATGACGGAGCTACGTTCGGTGGCCAGCTTGTAGGTGTGCTAGCGGTCGGTGCTTTTGTTTGCTCAATATCCGCAATCGTCTGGTTCTTGCTTAAGCTTACCATTGGACTACGCGTCAGCGAAGAAGATGAACGGATTGGACTAGACCAAGCCGAAACTGGCGTACCGTCTTACCCTGAATTCGTTCAAGGCTAATACCGATAAGGCTCACCGCTTTAGAAACAATTCGGTGAGCCATTAGAATATCTCCTAAAGAGCAGAGTCCTCGCTCTAAGCTTTAAAAATAGACGACCCCGAGCTCGCATAATTATTATGCGATATCGGGGTTTTTTTGTATAATTTTTCACCGCACAAAGCTCGCGCACAGTGATTTTCATGCGCAGCACAGATTTCAGCCTAAAACGCATTAGATTTGCCCAAACCGAACACAGGGGAATAAAATGTCGAAAAGACTTCAAATCTTTCTGGGAAGCGGGCTGTTGGCCCTGTCTCCCGTTACGGCCTTTGCGCAAGATGCAACGGTCAATGCCGGGGACACGGCCTGGATATTAACTGCAACCGCTCTGGTTCTCTTTATGAGTTTACCAGGACTTGCACTTTTCTACGGCGGGCTTGTTCGTGCCAAAAACTATTTATCCGTTCTTATGAAAGTCTATGCCATTGCAGCCCTTGCAAGTATCGTCTGGGTTGTCGCAGGCTATTCCATTGCTTTCGGTGACGGTGGCAAATGGTGGGGAGGCTTGGATAATTTCCTCCTCCTTGACCTAGGTCGAGATGCTGTCTCTGGAACGATACCGGAAAGTGTCTTTTTGGCTTTCCAAATGACATTTGCCATTATTACACCAGCCCTTATCGTGGGTGCTTTTGTGGAACGGGTGAAATTTCTACCTGTGCTTATCTTTACGACACTATGGTTACTCGTGGTTTATGCTCCCGTCGCGCATTGGATCTGGGGCGGAGGCTGGCTTGCCGATAAAGGCGTGGTTGATTTTGCCGGTGGACTGGTTGTCCATGCAACGGCGGGTGTATCCGCTTTAGTATATGTCTTCATGCTAGGCTCACGTAAAGGTTTCCCAAATGAGCTCGCCGTCCCGCATCGTCCAGCAATCGTGATGATTGGCGCCTCTATGTTATGGGTCGGTTGGTTTGGCTTTAATGGAGGTTCGCAACTCGCCGCTGATGGTGGTGCCGGTATGGCGTTACTGGTCACCCATATTGCCGCCGCCGTCGGAACTCTCTCCTGGATCGTGCTCGAAGCCATTTCGAATAAGAAAGCTACACTTGTTGGGGCTGCTACGGGAACAATTGCAGGTCTTGCGACCGTCACACCCGCCGCCGGCGTTTTAGGGCCAGCAGGGGCTCTAATAATTGGGCTTGCAGGCGGCGTCATTTGCTATTTCGCTGTAAATCTTATTCGTGTGAAATTGAAATTTGACGATAGTCTTGATGTCTTCGCCGTTCACGGTGTTGGCGGCATGTTAGGTATCTTGCTCTTGCCATTCCTATCGGCCACAGCTTTGGGCGGAACGGGCGATGGTAATTTCGGTACACAATTAACCGGCACAGTGGCTGTCGTTGCGTGGTCATTAATTGCCAGCTTTGTTATCCTTCTGATTTTGAAAGTGACATTGGGATTACGTGTTACGGAAGAACAAGAAGTCGAAGGCTTGGATATAAGCCTCCACGGCGAAAGTGCGTATAATTAATCGCATCCAATATTATAGGGTTTCAAGGCTCGCAATTTTGCGAGCCTTTTTATTTGACCCTATAGGGATTTAATCCTAGCCACATCTTATGCTTTCTCATGACGATATATGGGCGGCCTTGGACCGCTTGGCTCGAAAACGCACAATGTCTCCATCCGGACTTGCAAAAGAGGCCGGGCTAGACGCCACGACCTTTAATAAATCCAAACGCTTTACGCCTGCTGGCAAACCCCGTTGGCCCTCGACAGAGTCGATCGCAAAGGTTTTAAAAACGGTCAATATGAGCTTTGAGGATTTTGCCGCCATGGCCGCTCATCGCGGCGCGCAAGGCCCAGCTATTCCCGTTATTGGTTTGGCGCAAGCCGGAGATGAAGGCTATTTTGATGATGCTGGTTTTCCAATTGGCGGTTCTTGGGAAGATGTGCGTGTTCCCGGGCTTCAAGATGAAAATGTATATGCGCTTCAAATCGCGGGCGATTCCATGGACCCTGTCTTACGATCAGGCGACAAAATCCTCGTCGCCCCTAACGCGGAATGTCGCCGCGGAGACCGCGTTGTCGTTAAAACCCGAGCGGGCGAAATTATGGCCAAAGAATTACGCAAGCGTTCAGCAACACAGATAGATCTGAAATCACTTAACCCAGAATATGAAGACCGCATTTTGCCACTCCACGACATCCAATGGATGGCGCGAATTATATGGGTGTCTCAATAAGACCCTAACTTAAAACAGAGTTTATTCGGGTCGTTTCCCGTCCAGAAATTGCGCCGTATAGTCTTGTGCCTTTTCGCGGTCATCAAGGCGAGAAAGCGCTTCTTTTCCGAAGGCAAATAAAGTTTGATCCAAATAATCTTTAGGCTCCAACCTGCTTAAATATTCCAAATGTTTTCGTGCCACAGACAAATCTGAAAATTCCTCTTCATCAAGAACAATCAGAGCAAAAGCATAGTTTATGCCGATTATGATATCGTCTGGCGATTTCTCCAAAGCTTTTTCAAATAAATATTGTCCGTCTTTAATACTGGCCTTGAACCATTTATTGGCATTTTTTTCACCAGCCTTTCGAACAATTGCAAGATGCCACGCCCCGAGGAGCGCATCACCTCTGACGTCATCAGGAAAATCGGTTCGATATGACTGAATAATGCCATAGGTCTTTTGTGGCAATTTCTTCATCCAAGCCGACACATCTCCAGTCTCGCGCGTGACAAATCCGTCCGCGACCGCAAATTGAAGTCTCGCATTTTGGTGCATGGGATCAAGGTCTAGCGCGGCTTGTGCGAGTTTTCTGGCGGTCTTGGCTTGTTTCTTGTTTTTCTTTGCCTCGCCAAGCAGAATTTCCGTCAGCAGACTTTCGGCCGCCAAAGCCAAGCCTTCGGCCGTCTCTGATTTTTCTGCGAGACTATAGGCGTCTTGAAATTGACCTTTGGCCATTTCTGCGCGCACAATAGACACATCAAAGGCTTGCGCCGAAACGCTCAGAGCGACAAAAATAAGTGCCATGATGGATGATATAATCCATTTCATGGCACCACACTCACATATTCAACGTGGTTTCGTAAAGCCCCAAACAGATTAAGATGGATTAATTAAGTGCATTTTGAGATAAGCTAAAACCAAACACGCCTTAGAAAATGGGCAAATATAGCCCATTTTCTGCAACTATGTTTTCTAAAATCTCTCGAACTAAGATAATTGCCCCGAAAGCGCCTCTTCGATCAATTTAGCCGTCTCATTGGGGCCGTAAATAGCCACGAATGATCCAAATCGAGGGCCTTGAGATTGGCCCATACAGACTTCGTAAATGGCTTTAAACCAGTCGCGAAGATTTTCAAATTCATGATCTTTCCCGACTGAAAAGATCATGGTTTGCAAAGCTTCACCGTCTGTGGACTCGCTCTCTGAAACCGTTTTCAATCGCTCGACCAAGTCTTGGAGCGCTGCGCGCTCTTTATCACTGGGGTCTCGATAGGCCTTTGTCGACTTTACGAAATCCTCATAATAGCTCACCGCATAATGCGTAAGCTTATCAAGACCCGGATTATCTTTTGGGTTGGCGTCTGGCGCATAACGCTCAATAAAGCCCCATAATATATCGGTGTCAGAGGCATTGGCCGCACTAACAAGATTTAAAAGAAGCGCGAATGACAATGGCGGATTTTCGTCCGGCGGATTACCATTATGTATATGCCAGATGGGACTATTTGCGCGCTGTTTCTCATCTTGGCGGGACCAGGCAGAGAGGTGCTGATAATATTCATCAACGGCCTTAGGGATCACATCGAAATAGAGTTTCTTGGCTGTCCTAGGTTTCGTGAATTGATAAAGCGATAGGCTTTCAGGCGTCGCATATTTCAACCAGTCTTCAACCGAGATACCATTGCCTTTGGATTTTGAAATTTTCTTACCCTCTTCGTCTAGGAAAAGTTCATAGACAAATTGCACTGGCGGGTTGCCACCCAAGATTTTGCAAATCCGCGTATAGAGCGGGGCGTTGTCTTGATGATCTTTACCAAACATTTCAAAATCAACACCTAGGGCTGCCCAACGCATGCCGAAATCCGGTTTCCATTGAAATTTCACATTGCCGCCAGTGACAGGAATTGTGACGTCTTGGCCATCTTCATCTTCAAATGTAATGGTGCCGTCTTCTGCAGAAACCGCTTTCATCGGTACATATAGAACACGCCCCGTGCTCGGCGAAATTGGAAGAAATGGCGAGTATGTGGCCTGACGCTCAGCGCCTAATGTCGGCAACATGACCTTCATAATGTCATCATATTTTTCGAGAGCGCGTAGAAGATAGGCATCATAGGCACCCGCACGGTACAACTCGGTTGCAGATTTAAATTCATAATCAAATCCGAAACTATCGAGGAAAGCCCGCAAGCGCGCATTCATATGTGCCCCATAGCTTTCATGCGTACCAAAAGGATCTGGCACATCCGTCAAAGGTTTTTGCAAATATGCCTCAAGCTTTTCCGGGTTAGGCACAGTGCCCGGCACTTTGCGCATGCCGTCCATATCATCAGAAACACAAATAAGCTTCGTTGCTATTTTTCCTTCACTCAAAGCGATAAAGGCATTTCGGACCATCGTTGTACGAACAACCTCACCAAAGGTTCCGATATGGGGGAGGCCGGACGGACCATAGCCCGTTTCAAAGATTACGGGTTTATCCCCGCGCTCAATTCCACGTTTTTTCTCAATATCGAGGCGACGTAAAAGTGCGCGCGCTTGATCAAAGGGCCATGCCTTTGAAGACATATATATTTCAGTGTTCATAGGCAGGCGGATAGGACGTGACTCGATTTGGGTCAATCAAAGAGATGACCCGTAAAACTCTAGAACAGTTAAGATTCATCTTTATTTACGGTTTTCTGTCATCATAGCGCTATGTCAATAGTCAGACATAGCGCGTTTTTACTGGGGGCCATGCTCTGCTGTGTGGCCAGCCCTGCTATGGCGCAAACCAATGTCATGGTTCTTGACACCTTTATCGAAACGCATCGGATCGAAAATCAATCTGCTAGCTGGCAGACGATCACCTTGGCCAATAGCTACACCGCTCCAGTCGTCGTTTGTAGCTATGTCTTGCCATCGGCTTCAGATAATGAAGGCCATACGCGGGTTAGAAATGTGGGATCAAATTCTTTTGAGTTACGCATTCAACGGTTTGAAAATTCATCGGCGCTTACCTCATCAGATGTGCATTGCCTTATTGTCGAGACAGGCGCGCATACGCTTGCCGATGGACGAAATATTGAAGCTCGAACTGTTTTGTCTGACGGCACAAATGGATCTGTACTGGGGTGGGGAAGCGCGCTTGCCGAAAATGTCGCATCATCATTAACAAGCAGCTTTTCTGCCATTTCAGTCTTCGGTCAAGTCATGACATATAATGACCCGCAAGCGACAGTTTTTTGGACGAATAATTGTAACAATCGCGGCACACCGCCAACCCCCAATAATTTTTGCGTCGGCAAACATATAGGGCAAATCAACGATACGCGTCTGAACGAAACATTAGGCTATATTGTCGTCGAACGCGGATCAGGCAGCGCGAATGGTGTCGATTACATATTCCAACTCGGTGGAAACTCCATTGAAGGCGTTGGAAACAACCCGCCTTATAGCTATAGTCTCTCCGGCGATTTTGAAACGGCCATAGTGACGCAAGCGGCCGAGAATGGCGGAAATGGCGGTTGGGCGGTTCTCTATGGAAATGACCCGTTACCCCCAAACTCCATTCAACTTGCCATTGATGAAGAAACAATTGCAGGTGATACAACGCGCTTTCATATCGAAGAACAGGTTTTTTACAGCGCCTTTGCGTCCAACCAAATGGCTCAATTTTCTGCCGATAAAACGGTTGAAATGGCGAGTGATAATGCGTCCATATATGCGATTCCAGGGAGTGACGTCATATATACGCTAAGCCTTGAAAACACAGGGAATGGCCCAGCAGATTTGAATAGTATATTCTTGGTAGACACGCTCCCAGAAGAAATGGAATTTTTTAACGGGGATTTCGATGGCGCGGGCCCTGGAACGGGTCCCGTCCTTTTTGAGGCTGGAAATAGTGGCCTTACATTAGGCAGTGCAGATATCGGGTTTTCGTTTTCAACGACACGTCCAACGTCTATGGCACAATGTGGAGATAGTCCCGCGTCTGGCTATGTCGATACGGTCAAACATATTTGTTTCGCCCCCAAGGGCTATGCACGCGCGGTGAACTTATATCCCGGCAATGAAGCCAATATCAGGTTTAGAATGAGAATTCCGTAAGTCTCGGATTTGGGAGAGCTTTAGCGTTTCCAAGTAAATGATAGGGTTGCCGCATCTTCTTTGAATGAAAAATCTTCGGCGGAGCCTTCGCGGCGCATATAAGAAACAGAGACATCTGCATCTCCGATCCGGTAACCAAGGCCAGCTTGGGCGTCACCAACAATGATCCGGTCCTGAAGATGGAACTGGCCTGAGGTAATTTGTCCGACAGAATTTGGGGAATAGGTCAAAGCCTCCGCATCGGCGCCAGCGAAGAAATACCATGTATTACTTTCAAACTCAGAACCTTCACGCAAATCTTTGCCGATCTCGATAAATGCACCCACGACGGCAGAATTAACATCATCATCGAACCGCATGGTTGCGCGTGGCGTCAGTTTTAAATCTAGGCCTTTCTCAGACCGATGTTTAAACGTATCTGTCAGCCCAAGATCCACGCGTCCATCTCTTGTGAGACACCCCTCACCTCCTGCCGCACAGCTTGGTGATGACAAATCAAGCTTGAAAACCGTTGTTCCAACAGCATCTAGAGGCAGTTCCAAATTCGGTCCCACTTGGCTTTCCAAGGTTGGGTCAGAGGGAATATTAAAATTCAAACCATCTGTACGATCAGCCAAGGCCTCATTTTGAAGTCTCTCCAGATCAGAAGTCTCGCTATCTTGGGCCTGCGCTGCTGTACCGATCAGACATAGGGACAGGCATGAGAGGGCAAAAATTAGCCCTTTCTGTCTTCCATATGACCTGTGAAACAACATTTTCTTACAAAAGCTCCAATAATTAAGGCATTTTTGCCCAAATTTTGCGCCCCAATAGCAGTGATCACCATTTTTCGCTACAAAATTATGGGGTCATTAAGACCAATTAATAAAATATGTGGTGCATCTGCAACAGTAAGACTAAGTCATGAATCGTGAACAAAACATGACTCAAACGATACAACCAATTACAAACGCACTTAAGCTCTTGTTTTTACAATAAAAATTGAGAGCGCCTCCTATAGTTTACAATTATAACGACACTCAAATCAAGTTTTATATGAGGGTTGGGCGCAATTTGTAGACTTTATATCTATGAAACATCGCCAGACATGGTTCGACAATAAGTCTCTTAGCCTAAACGTTGACCCCTTTGTATCAGATTGGCTTTTTAAAAAGCCTAAATTCCAGCGCAATTCGGGTTTGATCTTCATTGTCATTAATGCCCAAACCATGAATAAGATGGGATGAAAAAATCAAAACTTGGCCATATTT
>CAYTLJ010000004.1:17851-23331 GCA_964438555.1 uncultured Algimonas sp. | reverse complement strand
CATTCCAAAATGGTGAATAATTCATTTTTGAGGTCGATACAATTCTTTCCGGTCACAGCGAGCAACTGACCCTATAGCTATAAAAAACCAACGCGCTTAGGTTCAATTGATGCGGTTTTTATTTAAGGCTCAGACAGTCTTTATTTTCGGCGCGGTGATTAAACATCCCGATATAACAAAGAAAATAACAACGCCCAAAAACTTGCCGTCCAAAGACGAAAACCCTAAATAAAAAAGGGCCCATCAGGCCCCTTTTCAAATCTCAATCTTTCCGGCCCTGCCCTACTGACAGGAAATGCACTCTTCGTAATCGGTGGGTGCGGCGGCTTCCATAGCTTTTTGCATTTCGGACTTGCCTTCTGAGCCCGCAAATGAAGCGCGTTGGATAGATTTGGAACGACAATAATAAAGTGACTTTACACCTTTTTCCCAAGCCTTCCAGTGAAGCATATGGAGGTCCCATTTATTCACATCACCCGGCAGGAAGATATTGAGCGATTGGGCTTGGCAAATCAGCGGCGCGCGATCTGCGGCATGCTCGATGACCCAGCGTTGATCAATTTCAAACGCGGTTCTGAAAGTGGCTTTCTCATGTTCGTTCAGACAGGTAAGATGTTGGACCGAGCCTTCATTTTCCAGAATGGTTGCCCAGACACCTTTTGTATTTTTACCTTTGCTCTCAAGCAAGGTTTCAAGATGGCGGTTTCTAACGGTGAAACTGCCAGAGAGTGTCTTATGGGTGTAGATATTGGCTGGAATAGGCTCAATACCCGCTGAGGCACCACCACAAATAATGGAAATCGAGGCCGTTGGCGCAACCGCCATTTTATGAGAGAAGCGCTCCATCACACCCATATCAGCAGCGTCAGGACAGGGTCCACGCTCTTCGGCCAATGCGACCGACGCTTTATCGGCTTCAGAGCGGATTTTATTAAAGAGGCGCATATTCCAGCTTTTCGCCATGGCACTCTCAAATGGGATATTCTTGCTTTGTAACATAGAATGGAAACCCATTAGGCCTAATCCAACGGAGCGCTCACGCATGGCTGAATATTTGGCATCCGCCATAGACTCTGGTGCGTTTTGGATGAAATCTTCAAGGACATTATCCAGAAAGCGCATAATGTCTTCGATAAAGCCTGGCTCATCTTTCCACTCATCATATTTCTCAGCATTAATAGATGAGAGACAGCAAACAGCTGTACGCTGACGATCAAATTTGTCTTTCCCTGTGGCGAGCATAATCTCAGCGCATAGGTTAGATTGCTGGACTTTAAGGCCCGCATCGCGCTGATGCGCTGCCAAAGCCTTATTCACCGTATCAGAGAACACCATATAGGGCTCACCTGTGGCCAGGCGCATTTCTAGAATTTTCTGCCAGACTTTACGCGCATCGATACGCTTAATTTCTTCACCTGTATGCGGGCTGATTAGAGGGAATTCTTTGCCGTCCCGAACCGCATACATAAATTCATCTGTAATATTGAGACCGTGATGTAGGTTTAAGCTCTTGCGGTTGAAATCCCCAGACGGCTTACGGATCTCAAGGAACTCTTCAATTTCAGGGTGATGGATGTCCAGATAGACGGCCGCAGAGCCCCGGCGTAGCGAGCCTTGTGAAATGGCCAGTGTGAGGCTGTCCATAACGCGAATGAAAGGGATAATACCGGATGTCTTGCCCGCACGGCCAATTTTCTCACCGATAGAGCGAACATTGCCCCAATAGGTCCCGATACCGCCGCCATTTGAGGCCAACCAGACATTTTCATTCCAAATATCGACAATAGAATCGAGACTATCGTCGACTGCATTGAGGAAGCATGAAATCGGCATGCCGCGCGCTGCCCCGCCATTCGACAGAACGGGTGTCGCAGGCATAAACCAAAGCTTGGACATATAATCATAAACACGTTGTGCGTGAGCTGTATCGTCGCCGTAAGCTTGGGCAACGCGGCCAAACATGTCCTGGAAGCTCTCTTCTGGTAGGAGATAGCGGTCTAGAAGCGTTCTTTTGCCAAAATCAGTGAGAAGCGCATTGCGAGCTTTAACCTGTTTGGGGCGTTCGGGCTTGGGTGTAAATTCGAGTTCAGGCTCTTTTTTAGACTCCACCGTGCTCATCGGAATCCCGGAGGGCGCATTTGGATCTATATCTGCGCCTATAATATCCATATCTGCCTCATTTATTTGAGCAATTTCCACTTCAGCTTGTGCTGTCCGGAAGTCTTCGGTGTTATCATTCATTCTCTATCAACCCTTTTCCCCAAAAGCGGCACAAAAATCCACCCCCCGTTCACAGTCGTGAACGCTATCATATTAGAGATGTCGTTTATGTGAACCGCTACGTTCTACAACATATAGTGTTGATTTGCCCATCGGGGTCAACACTTTGTGTCTTACTTTAAGACGAAAAAAGGTTACTCAACTGTTAAGTTATTGGATTTTCGACGAATTTTTTTCGTGAAGACTGTAAGAAGCCAAGGCATAAACGAGGCGAAGCCCTGTAGTCATTTCGATAGCGAATTGAAGGATTCGCCGCAAACCCTGCGAAAAAAAGGACTAATCGTATTTTGTACGAAAATCGTTTCAAAATGATTCTCTAGAGGCCCACATAAAAACACGCTAACTGTCCCGTTCTCGGTCATATAAGGTTTTGAAAACAGGTTGACACTCTGTCTCAGGCACAAGAAAAACGCCGACGGAGAGAGAGATATGAATCGTCAGCCTGTTTTGTCAGCCGTAGAATTTTGAGACGGGAATGAAAATTCTCCTCGTAACAGATGCTTGGCACCCTCAGATAAATGGTGTCGTGCGAACGCTTGACAAAACCGTTACCAATTTGCGCGAGCGCGGACATGACGTCGACGTCATCGCACCTGGTGACGGATATTTCACGCTTCCCTTACCGACCTATCCAGATATTCGCCTTGCCCCCTTTGCCTATAATGATGTGAAAAGGCGCATGCTCGAATTTGAGCCAGAGGCCATCCATATCGCAACCGAAGGTCCCTTGGGACAGATGGCAAAATTTCTCTGCCACAAATGGGCCCTGCCTTTTACGACGAGCTACCACACGAAATTTCCGGAATATATAAAAGCGCGTTTTCCGTTTATTCCGCTAAGTTGGTCTTATCGATTTGTGCGCGGCTTTCACAATGCAGGCGGACGAACCATGGTCACCACACCATCCATGGTCGAATTTTTAGAGACACGTGGTTTTACGAAATTATCGGCCTGGGCCCGAGGTGTGGACACAGACTTATTTAACCCAGATAAAAAACAAGCCCCAGACAATGTCTATGGAGGCCTTGCGCGGCCTATTTGGGTGAATGTGGGTCGCGTCGCCGTGGAAAAAAACATCAAAGCCTTTCTTGATCTCGAACTTCCTGGGTCAAAAGTCATTGTCGGCGATGGTCCGCAATTGGATCAGCTAAAAAAGCAATATCCAGATGTGACCTTTACAGGTGCAAAATTTGAAACGGAGCTTGCCCGTCATTTCGCCGATGCGGATGTCTTTGTCTTTCCATCAAAAACGGACACATTTGGCCTTGTAATAATCGAGGCAATGGCGTCTGGCCTGCCCGTTGCGGCTTATCCCGTATCGGGCCCAATAGATATTATTCCCGGATCAAAAGCAGGATGCTTGGACGAAGATCTCAAAACCGCATGTCTATCAGCGATTAAGCTAAAACAAGCGGATGCCATTTCTCATGCAAGACAATATAGTTGGGAGGCCGTGACTGATGTATTTTTTGACTTGCTCACGCCACAATACCAACCCCGTAAACGGTGGCGACGTATCAGGCGATTAACGCGGCTCGCATCAAACCCCTTTCATTTGGTCAAACGGAGTTTTCGGCGTTTATGGCAAATCATTCGAGGTAAGCCAGTCCCAAAATAATCAGAATTTCTCTTTTTTTAGGAAGTCATCAATATAGTCAAAAAATGCGTTCCTATAGATATCTCGCTCTAAGAACAATTCATGTAAAGCGCCAGGTACAACCTCGAACCGGGACCCCGATTTATTTGCAAAACGCTCTACACTCGCCGGGTCAACAATAGGATCTGCTCCCGCGCCGACGATAAGTCCCGGTATGCCTAGCTTATCAGCATTCCGGTTCACATAAGCCATGGCTGCCAGAGACGCTCGGATCCAACCATAAGTCGGCTGTCCCACGCGCAAGCGCGGCGTCGTTTGAAAAAAGGACGCCCAAAGCTTGTAACGGTCTTTATCTGATGTCAGCTTATTGCCTTGAAAAGGAATAGGTAATCCCGCGCGTTGGCTCTGGAAGGGCAGGTTTCTCTTGTCAAATCCAAGACGTGATAAGGCGACGATAATGCCCCGCAATAAAGGTGTTTCAAGATCAAATAGGCCTAACATAGGCGCACTACAAATAACCGCATCGGGATTTAAGGCTCCCGATATAATGGATTGCAGAATGATTGTTCCACCCATGGAATGACCAGCCGCAATATGGGGTCGCGGCAATAAAGGCGCGAATTCAGTCGCAACATAGCCAATATCATCCGCATAGTCTTGAAAATCGCTAATATAGGATTTCAACCGGTCTGGTAGAATTCTATCTGATAGTCCCTGGCCCCGTGGGTCAACCATTAGAACATTAAAGCCACGGGAAATAAAATCCGCCGTCGTTTCGAAATATTTTTCTATAAATTCCGTACGGCCTGGAGAAAATATAATTGTTCCCCGAACCGTATCGGTCGCTGCACTCGCAAGCATAACACGTAATCGCAAATCATCACGCTTGATATAATAGGTGTTTAATCTTGGTTCGAGTATGGCAGGGACGGGTCGTCCACCCGGTTGAACGATTTCTGCTTCTTCGAAATTTGGGAGAGCCCTAGACATAAAAATAGCGCAACCCGACGAATTATCGGGTCGCGCTTAACTTTACTACATATTTGAGAACAGGCTTTGCAAGCCCATCGCGACAGACATATCGCCGTCAATTTTTAATTTGCCCGACATAAAGGCCATCATGGGATCCATGCTACCTGATGCAAGTGCAATAAAATCTGCCTTATCGACAGCAATCGTGCAATCCGCATCTTTGTCTGCAATTTCGGCAGTCGTGCCAGTTGCAAAAATTTGGCCGTCACCACCAAAATCAAATTTGACAGACTTATCAAGACCGCCAGCCTTTCCTAAAGCTTCGGTCATTTTTGCAACGATTTCAGAATTTTCCATGGATCAATCTCCAAACAGGTTTGAGTTTGAGTTTTATATGGGGTGTTTAACACCCCATGAAAAGCCCTTATTGTGGTTTCCGGAACTTCAAAGTTGCACGGTCACTCTCACCAATATTAAAATAGGCATCAGCGTTAAAATCCTTGGCCTCCTCTGATCCTTCTTCTGGTGTGCGAGACCGCGGCTGTAAGGTCCAGACACCAAAGGGGTGATCCGCCGAATCCAGCGGGTTCGCATTGACCTCAGAGGACGCAACAAATTCAAAACCAGCCTG
>CAYTLJ010000004.1:11184-17751 GCA_964438555.1 uncultured Algimonas sp. | reverse complement strand
AATCCAGCGGGTTCGCATTGACCTCAGAGGACGCAACAAATTCAAAACCAGCCTGTTTGGCCAAATCTTTCATATAGCTCTCTTGGACATAACCTGTCCCGCCTTTGGGATCTTGTACAGCCGTTTCTGGCAGGCGATGCTCTACAACACCCAATATTCCACCCGGCTTAAGCGCGTCGTAAAACCGGTCAAACGCATCTTGCGCATAGTCGCGTCCCATCCAGTTATGGACATTGCGATAGGTCACAAGAATATCGAGTTTTTCCTGATCGTCAGACAAAATAGATCCAGAATCTTGCCAAAAGCTCCCATATTCAATTTCGCCATAAACAGCGGTGTCTGAATATTTCTCTTTGTAGCCCGCAATGCGCTTATCAAGACCTTCGCTTACACCTGAGGCGTAAAGGATCGCCACAAATTGCCCATCATTAGCCGCCAGATAAGGCGCATTAACATTGGTATACCAACCCGGCCAAAGTTCTCCGACACGTTTGCCTGGTCCAATCCCGAAAAATTCATTCGTGCCTTTAGGGTTTCTAAATTTGTCTCTTTTCGCCTCTTCTGCACGACGCGGGTGAGCGAGGACGTCATCTATTGAAACTGTTGTCGTTTTTCCCGACTTGGTCGCCGAATTTGCGTCCGACTTTGCTTCCGACTTAGTCGCCGAATTTGCGTCTGTCTTAACCTCAGTCTCGGGTGTGGAAACGCCGCCGCCACAAGCTGTTAGCGTCAGGGCTGTCGCGCCCAATAGCGCCGCCAATATATGTGTTCTTCTCATTTGTCTCTCCATGAATAGAATATTTCCACCGTCCCCATAAATAGCCGTGAAGTAAAGTCTATTCAACTTCTCGTGGGGTGAATTTTCACCTCACCCTCTTGAAGCCCGGAATCAATTTCCCATCTATTTAGGCGCAAATGCTGTTTATCGGGTTTGCGCTTTTAAACGGTGTCCCATGTCGGGAGCCACAACATACATCGCTTTATGAAGGATGACATTATGAGAACTTATGATTTTTCTCCACTTTACCGCCATTTTGTCGGGTTTGACCGCATGGCTAATATGATTGATGCCGCCGCCACCCAGGCTGCCAAAACCAATTCCGCTTACCCGCCCTATAATGTGGCGCAGCTCTCAGAAGATCATTACAGAATAGAATTGGCAATCGCAGGGTTTACACCAGACATGATCGATATCGAAACCCATAATGGCCTTTTAACGGTTACAGGAACGCCGTCCACTAAGGCAGAAAATGATAGTGTTGATTATCTCCACCGCGGTATCGCAGAGCGTGGATTTGAACGTCGGTTCCAACTTGCAGATCATGTTTTTGTCAAATCGGCAGAACTTGAACATGGACTCTTGATCATCAACCTTATCCGAGAGGTCCCTGAAGCCTTGAAACCGCAAAAAATCAAACTCAACCAGTCTGACGAAAAATTAATTACGTCAAAGTCTAGCAAAACAAAAAAAGCTGCCTAGATATAATAGACGCGTTTCGCTTGTGATTATTTCTCCCCTAGGAATTTTCAAAATCACAAGCGATCCGCACCCAAGCCGGCGCCGCCTGACCATCCCTCCCCCAACTCAGGCGGCGCCGCAACTTAGCTCGAAACAAGCTTCAATAGATCTGTCCCATTAAGCTTTGGGCTTATACCTTGGTCAAAAGCAAGCCTAACCGCTTCATAGACCGCCTGATTTCGAGGCGCTAAATGACCCGTCTTTTTGGCTTGGCGAACAATCTCGCCTTGTAGATAATCGATCTCGGATACGCGCCCCGTTTCCAAATCATCCAACATGGATGATCTGGCCTTTTTATCAATTTTGACAACAAATTGCATAACCAACCTATAGGCCCAATTTGGAAGGCGGAGGATTTTGAGTAATAATTCGGGGCTTCGCCCGTTAAATTCGCCGATTTTTACGCCTCTTTCATCGGCAACATTTAAAGCTTCTTCTACACAAACGGCTAAGGCTTGCCTATAGTCGCGCTGTAATAGACAGGCTCGCAATGTCGTGCCGCAAAGCGTATTTAGCCCATTGTTCAAATTAACAATCATTTTGGCCCATTGATCGCCGTCAATATTTTCTGAAACCTTAATACCTTGACCGGATTTTTTAAGCGGATGGGTAACAGCCTCTATGTCGGTGGCTAACACCAAATCACCGGCCGTCCCGCAGTGAAACCTGCCTTTGCCAGAGGGTGTAACATTGAAAGGCACGATTGCTGGAATGACTGTCATGCTAGGTGGTAGAACGGATTTCAGAATTTCGGCATTTCGAATACCGTTTTGAAAACTCACAATCGTAGCGTCAGACCGCGCGTTTTCCGCGATTTGGATCGCCGCTTTTTCCGTATCTTGGCTCTTGGTACATAAAATAATGATATCGGCCACGGCCAAACTGCCATGGTGAGTCTCATAAGGTATCTCATC
The DNA here is from genome assembly GCA_964438555.1 of uncultured Algimonas sp. GTDB lineage: Bacteria > Pseudomonadota > Alphaproteobacteria > Caulobacterales > Maricaulaceae > Litorimonas. The sequence continues at coordinate 15,318 of CAYTLJ010000004.1, read as the reverse complement.
AAGATGAATATCTGATCGTTCGAAATGGGTTAGGGTCAGGCCATTTGATTTAATATCGGCTGCAAATCTGTCGCGTCCAATAAGGCTAACGTCACCTCCGCCTTCGGCCAGATGACCTCCTATCCAACATCCAATTGAGCCAGCGCCTAAAATTGAAATTTTTGTCATAGGGTTATGTGGGATATATTGGCAGTGCTGTCACCCATTTGCGTTAACCGACATCAGAACTGTATATGGGATCCTTAATATTATCGCTTTAAATGACCCATAAACCAGATCAGACGGTTGGGTATGACTGATAGTTCAAAGACTCAAAAAAGCTGGAATGAAATACAACGTAATCTCAACCCCTTTAAGGATGGCCTACACACACAGATATCTGAAAATTGGAGGCAGGGTCGAACCTGTTATGGCGGGTTAACGGCCGCTCTCATGTTGGAAACGACTCGGCGAAGCTTTTCCGACCTCCCGGCTCTTCGATCAGCCCTGATCAATTTTGTCGGCCCCGTGACCGAAGATCCAATATTTTCATCAACTTTGTTAAGACGCGGTCAAAATGTCACAAATATCTCTTCTGAAGCCAAAATTGGCGATCAGTCTGTTGGACGGGCAGATTTTTTATTCGGAGCCTCACGCCAGTCTGTCATAGATGTAAAATGCCCTGCACCCGAGGCCCCCAAAGCGGAAGACTGCGACCCCTTCATACCAGAGGCCGTTAAAAAACTGACGCCCGGATTCTTCCATAATTTTGATACGAGACTGATTGCTGGCGCCAGACCAATGATGGGCGAAGACGGTTATATCAGAACATGGTCGCGGCATTTAGATCCGTACTCCCGAGAGGGTATTGGAAGCTTGCTGTGTCTTGCCGATGTTTTACCGCCTGCTGCTATGCCTCTTATGCGAACGATGGCCCCCATTAGCTCCATGAGTTGGTTGGTAAATGTCTTATCGCCAAAACCGGAAACCGTAGATGGCTGGTGGCAGGTCGAGACCCGTCTCTCCGCCGCGCAATCGGGCTATTCAACGCAAGTCATGCGAATCTGGAATGTGAAAGGCGATCTTGTCATTGAAGGCATGCAATCTGTCGCCATTTTTGGCTAAACTACTACCGAGCTTAAAGCTCGACTACTCTAACTCAACCAATTGTGTTTCGCCGACATTATCGTCTAATCCGTCATTATCATTGAGAACAAATTCTCGACCATCCAATGTGATGGCAATGCCTTGAAGACTATTTAAAACAGATCCATTCCCGGCCGGAAGGTCACCTTGCGCAAGTAAGTCTCGCGACAATGTTTTCGTCACCACGCTATTACTTGCAGCGCCCGTTAAATTTACGTCATAAAGACGTCTAATGGCGGCGTCAGGTCCACCCTCACTATCGCTTTCAATCACGCGGAAATTCCCACCCCCTAGCGAGACGATATCGGTTAGGTTCACCCGACCGCCATTTTGGGACTCCGGCGTATCTGTCGTATAAAAAACGAAATCCCACTGATTTGTCGTAAGATCATACCGGCCAATGCGGTTATTTGTCTCCTCTCCCCACGGTCTTTGGAAGGTCACATAAACGGTTCCATCAAATTCTGCGACGCCCGAAAAACCTTGATTTTGCTGGATAGCGTCCACATTGGCTGGCAATCGAACGGCCTCCTGGATTATCCCGCTATCATCGGTTCTTACCAAGAGGTTGACCGCATCAATATCGTTAAAAAGCGTATTGTCGAAATCGCCGTCACCTTCTGCGACAACCCAAAACCCGCCTTCACTGGCAACACTAATGCCTTCGAGGTCAAGATTAGCCGTTCCGTCATCATTTGTCAGGTCATCTCGATCATTACCGTCAAAGCGCTCCCGATCCGAATCAGGGCCTGAGACCGCCAATGACGACAATATATTATTGTCATCGCGAAGTCGGATATCTTCAACGAGGCTTGCAGGACTTGCGGAGACATCTATACGGAAAATTCGGTTTGCATCAAATTCCGCGTCTTCGACAGAATAAAGAATTGAAGAATTTGCTGGGTCTTCCGTCAAACCTGACAGTGCCCCCCAAGGAATTGGCGTCCCATCGGGGCGGTCCTCTGAGCGAAGCGTTGGATAGCTTAACTCTGATACACCAAACTCATAGATTGCGATCGAAGACCGAATGCCGTCAGGCCGGTCATCTTCCTCACCCGCGACTAATAATAGATTACGCGCGGGAACGGCTTTAATGCCTTCGGGACTCTCGGGCGTCGGTAGCGATTGCGTCAGTATCGGGTTGGCCGGATCGGCAATATCATAGACAAAGACAAGATCGCCGCGTTCAGATCCAATGAAAGCAAAACGGTCTTGATCAAAAACTCCAATTTCAGCGCCTTCAGGTTCATTCCCACGTTCTTCTGATCTGTTTTCAGGATAATGGCCCAGTCGCGCCGCCTCATGATCTAACGCATTTCCGGCCTCGAAAATAAGGGCTCCGGTCGTGTCAAACACGCTGAAGCTGCGGGAACCTCCTGTATCAATCCCTTCATTTGCCGTGACAAAATTATCATTATTAATCCAAGCAACGCCATCAGGCTGTCGGGCAAGACCTACCAACCTTTGATTTAAAAGTATGACATCAGTCTGTCCTTCAGTTCCGTCGACATCATCCAGACTGACACTTCCCGCCGGAAAGTCGGCCGTTACGGAATTTGTTTCCAAATCAACAATCACAAGATGATTATTGCTTTGCAAACTAACGACGGCAATATTGTCTTCATTGATATCCAGGTTTTCAGGTTCGGGATCATTGGAATTAATATTGGCGAGGCCTGTTAGATTTATAACACTATCGGTCCAACTCGCTGGGTCAGCTGCCGATAAATCAAGGCTGATAAGAAACCCCGGTATAGGGGGTTGATCGCTTCCATTAACATTGAAATTTTCAACCGCAATCAAAGCACGCGTTCCGTCCGGTGAAACCGCCACGGCATCCGGGTTTCCAGCCACAGAAAAGGACCGTGCAACGGTACGCGTCGTTAGATTTACAACCTCGATTGTGCCTATATCTGGGCCAGATCCCGCATCCCCATCAACAGCGACAATGGCAAAATTCCCCGTAACTGCTAGCGAGGTCGGGCGTCCAGGCAGGTCACGTGTCCCCGCCGCACCCGGATTGCTTGGATCAGTTAGATCGACAAACCCCAATGTTTGACGCGGCGCGTCTGTGTAGACAAGAAGATTTCCATCTTCAGAAACATCTAAAATTTCAGCCGAACGAATAACATTCGTATTGCAATCTGCTGCTTGCTGCAGACAGACGGGAAAGGTCGCAATACGTGTGAAATTTTGCAATGTATTTGCCGTTTCCACCGTGCAGCTAAAACTCGATGTTTCAACCTCGCCCGCATCTAACACGCCATTTCCGTTATTATCTGGACCTGTATCTGTTCGCGTTCCGCCGCGGAAACAATTTGGGTCACCAGCAGGAAGTTGGACGGTGGCTGTCAGTGTCGTCGGGGGTGGCGGAGGTGGGGGTGGTGTGGCAACAGGCGTAGATGAAGATCCTCCACCGCCGCCGCACGCCACTAAGAATGTTGTTGAAAGTAAAAGAGAGAAGACGGTGCGCAAATTTTTCATGCCACTTGTCAAACGCAAAAGGTGCAAGAACACAAATCACACTATATTAGTCTCTATTACAAGGCGCGATCTTAGCCCGGAACCCGAATGTCCATTCGTTCAGGATAATCGAACAGGAAAGGGTAATGTTTTAAGGTCTGGTACAACCCATTCATGACGGGCAATTGGCGAAAATAAAGCCTCTTTTGACCAATAGGCTAAAAGCCAATCAGACTGCCCACATTCAGATGTCATCACAGTATTTACGCGCTCAAAAAGCGAGGTGTCTTGTGTCCCATAGTGACGCGCGGCGCCTAGTGAGGCGAGCGTTATCGTATGATGATACCCATCTTGATCCGTATTTTCTACGCCTGTACTTAGATTATAAGATTTAATAATATCAGGCATGTCGCGCTCTGCATTTCGCGCAGGATCGGCAATCATGGCGCAGGCAGCGGCAAAATGCGCCGCATGTGTCCAATCAGGTTTGGGTAGGGTTTGATCTATCAGGCCCCGATATATCCGTGCAATCTCAGCGTCAGATTT
>CAYTLJ010000004.1:0-11084 GCA_964438555.1 uncultured Algimonas sp. | reverse complement strand
GTAGGGTTTGATCTATCAGGCCCCGATATATCCGTGCAATCTCAGCGTCAGATTTAAACCCCGTTTTAATTTAACTATCGACCTCGGCTTCGAGCGCATTACTGATGATAAATTCGCGACGCGGCTCAACCACATCACCCATAAGTTTTGTAAAGAGCTCATCTGTGGCATCGGCTGCTTCGACTTTGACTTGCAAGAGCGAACGCGCATTTGAATCCAAGGTCGTTTCCCAAAGTTGATCCGGGTTCATTTCTCCAAGACCCTTATAGCGTTGAATTTTAAAGCCCTTTCGTCCGCCCTCAAAAATCACTTCGAGCAATCTAGCGGGACCTGAGAGGTAAACGGGTTCAGAGTCACCCCGTCTGAATGTAGCTGTACCCGAATAGGTTTCCATCAAAGACGGGGCTAATTTTTGCAAGCGGCGCGCATCCGCACTATCGCGGAAAGATGGCCGCAATGTAATCCGGTCCATGACCCCGCGAACATCGCGTTCAAAAACGAGGGAACCGTCATCATCATAGCGTCCCGCCCAACCATCTTCACCTTCATCGGCGATAAGGTCGAGACGTTGAATAGCCGTCTCTAAGCGTTCTGGATGTTCTTCGACTGTCAAAATACCCGCAATCGCGAGCTGGGCAATGGCACTGTCAGGGGCACGATGTTTCATCCGGTTTAAGAGATGTTGGACTGCAAGCGCTTCGCGGGCGACGCGTTTTAAGTCTTCGCCCGAAATCACTTCGCCATTATCCAACGTTAGCGTCGCATCTCTCGACCCTGCATCAATAAGATATTCGTCAAGCTCAGCCTGATCTTTAATATATTGCGTATTTTTCCCGCGCTCGACCTTATAGAGCGGCGGTTGCGCGATATAGAGATAGCCGCGCTCAATAAGCTCGGGCATTTGACGATAAAAGAATGTCAAAAGCAGCGTACGAATATGGGCACCGTCAACATCGGCATCGGTCATGATAACGATCTTATGGTACCGCGCCTTATCTACATCAAAATCTTCTCGACCAATTCCCGTACCCAGAGCCGTAATCAAGGTTCCAATTTCTTGGGACGATAACATACGATCAAACCGCGCCCGTTCAACATTCAAGATTTTCCCCTTAAGCGGCAAGATCGCTTGATTATGACGGTCGCGCGCCTGTTTGGCAGAGCCACCCGCAGAATCGCCCTCCACAATGAAGATTTCTGAAAGCGCCGGATCGCGCTCTTGGCAATCAGCGAGCTTGCCGGGCAAGGAGGCGATATCGAGAGAGCTCTTTTTACGGGTTAGGTCCCGGGCCTTGCGCGCCGCTTCACGCGCAGCCGCCGCTTCTGCAATTTTTTGAACAATTAATTTCGCTTCTGTTGGATGTTCTTCAAACCATTCTCCCAAGGCCTCATTCATGGCAGATTCGACAACGGGACGAACTTCGGAACTAACAAGCTTGTCCTTAGTCTGGGATGAGAATTTCGGATCTGGAACTTTGACAGATAAAACGCACGTTAAACCTTCGCGCGCATCATCGCCTGAAAGTTTCACTTTGTCATTTTTCTTGGCCATGTTCTGCGCATAGGTATTGATGGTCCGCGTCAAAGCACCTCGAAAGCCTGCCAAATGGGTGCCGCCATCGCGCTGCGGAATATTATTGGTAAAACAACGTACATTCTCATGATAGCTATCATTCCACCATAGAGCCGCATCGACAGTGATCCCGTCTTTTTCCGTGTGGACATTAATGGGTCCGTCTAGCAGCCCGGTTTTATTTGCGTCCATATGGCGGACAAAAGCTTCAATACCGCCTTCATAATAAAGCTCGGTCTCAATAGCTTCTTCTGGACGTTCATCGCGCAATATGATCATGACGCCCGAATTTAGAAATGCGAGCTCGCGCAAGCGGCGCTCAAGCGTATCGCGGTCAAATTCGACCATGGTGAAGGTTTCCTCTGACGGCAGGAAGCGAACGGCTGTCCCTGTCAAAACCTTGGTTGTTCCGTCGCGGCGATTATCCTGGGGGGCATCGCCGACAATTTTAAGGGGGGCGAGCGACTCGCCATGCTTAAACTCCATGAAATGTTCTTTACCGTCCCGCCAAATCGTAAGCTGTAGAGACACAGATAAGGCGTTCACGACCGATACGCCCACGCCGTGGAGGCCGCCTGAAACCTTATAGGAATTTTGGTCAAACTTACCGCCAGCATGAAGCTGGGTCATGATCACTTCGGCAGCTGAAATGCCCTCTTCGGGATGAAGCGCAACAGGAATACCGCGGCCATTATCACGCACTGAACACGATCCATCGGGATGTAATGTAACTTCGACGCGGTCAGCATGACCCGCAAGACTTTCATCAATAGAATTATCGACAACTTCATAGACCATATGGTGCAGGCCAGACCCGTCATCTGTATCGCCAATATACATGCCTGGGCGTTTTCGAACCGCATCCAGGCCTTTTAAGACCTTGATCGAATCGGCGCCATAGGCAGGTGTGTTTTGCTCGTCGTCAGACATAAAAAAATCCTGTATGAATCACTTGCGATTCTTACAGGATTCTATTGTTAATTGTAAGGGCTGATCATTCGCCCCGAAGCGACCTATTTGATGGTATAAACCACGCCAACACGCGAGATTGTATCTGTGTTTTCACCGATAATAGGATCTGTATGATGATCGACGCGGTAAGAGGCACGTGCTGCGAGATTACCGAAAAGATTTGCGGTGATTCCGATCTCATTCCAAAGATAGGTATCGCTAGATGTCCACGTAACTTCACTATTATTATAGAGCGAAACATTGTCATTAAAATCATAGGTTAATTTTGACGCACCGCGCAAGCCAAATTCATTTTGACGGTCAAGATCACCTGTCGCTTCAAGAATGGCAAGCTCTGCCTCTGTCAACTCGTCGGGAACATCTGGCGTTCTGGGGTTTTGAGACCGGAAACCTGCACCGCCCTCAATATCCCATCCTAAAGGGGCTGGTAAGACAAGCTTATACCCAACACCCGCACCGAGATAATAGCCCTCATCAAAAGCGCCAAATTCATCGCGGTAATAATCGCCATTGCCGAAGACATAAAGACGCTCAGTAAGGTTACGATCCAATTGATAGCCAACCGTATAGCGTTCTTTATTCTGGTCGCCATCTACGCGGCCAAAATCGACCGTCCCGTAAAGGGAGTGGCCCCAAGTTTCAGTGTCTTTTTCCAGTTTTAGGGCCAGCCCCAAATCCGTTGTATCTGTGTTGCCCGTTGTGCGCGATCCGCTGAGAGAAGCTTCGCCAGTCCAACCATCTTGAGCTATGGCGGGTGCCGCGATGCTTAAAATAGCTGTTGCCAGAAAAGCTACTGACAGGTCTTTTTTCAATTTCATTTCCCTAAGTCTCCATTTTGGGTGAAAGGCGCGGCGATAGTTTTGGAAAGCTGTATGAAAGATGAACGCACGCTAAAATCGACGTTCAGATACTGTTCATCATAAAAGGACGTATGACACAGCTTTAAAACCTTACCTTGGGAGGGGAAGCTGTGGAAAAACTCAAAACTTTATTTAGTCCAGAACAATTAGAAGCCGCAACCAGTAAAGGCGTGGCCTTAGGCATGAATGTCGTCTTAGCCATTCTGATTATTATTTTTGGCCTATGGATTTCGAAACGTGTCCGTAATGCGATCGTTAAACTTGGTCAAAAAAATGCTCACTTGGACGAAACCCTCTTTCGTTTCTTTGCGAGCATAGCGCGGTTCATGATCCTTGCCTTTGTCGGCATAGCTGTTCTCGGCCGTTTCGGCGTCGAAACCACATCTATCATTGCCGTCCTAGGTGCGGCGACTGTCGCTGTTGGTCTAGCCTTACAAGGGTCATTATCGAACCTTGCGGCTGGCGTGATGCTTTTAATTTTCCGCCCTTATAAGGTAGGCGAATTTATTGATGCAGCCGGAACATTTGGCAATGTAGAAGAAATCGACCTTTTCACAACGATCGTTAGAACCTTTGACAATCAACAGATCATTATCCCGAACTCAAAAATTTGGGGCGAGAAAATCATCAATCACAGCTATGACCCAGTTCGCGGCGTCGATATGAAATTTAACATTGCCTATGAAGATGATGTATCGGCCGCGCGTGAGGTGATCAAATCTGTCCTAACAGCTCACCCGCATGTTAAATCCGATCCCGCTCCATTCATCGAGGTCGAAAATCTAACGGAACGCTCTGTTGAAATTTTGGTGCGTCCATTCACAGATGGCGAGCATTATTTTGACGTGCGCTATTCGGTGCCTGAACAAATTAAAGCTGCGCTCGGGGCCGCCGGTATGGCGACACCTTACCCGCAACAAAAACTCATCATGATCAAGGACTAGCGCCCCTGTCTTTGAATATGATGTTGAAGCTTCCCCTCCAGGGAAGCCCCCGGGTGGTCTATCCAATAGGGTAGGCCACCTATTTTTTTGGGTTTTATTTTTATATATAACTAATCGTCAGACAGGGTCGCGGCAGCCGCCTCCGTCATATCAAAATTATGATAGACATTTTCAACATCATCGAGATCTTCTAATGCATCCTGCAATTTAACCACTGATTTGGCGGCATCGGGATTGTCTATATCATTCTGAGCTTTCCACACCAGATTGACAGATTTTGCATCCCCAAATTTCGCATTGAGGGCGGCTGAGACCTCACCCAGATCATCTCTTGCCGTCCAGACCGTATGAACGGGTTCATATTCATCCCATTGATCTGCGGCTGGCTTATCTGTTTCCACGTCATCTGCGCCAGCCTCGATAGCGGCTTCCATCATTGTATCTTCATCGCAAATTTCCAGCGGATATTCGATTTTCCCAATTTGGTCGAACATGAAAGAGACAGATCCGCTTTCGCCTAAATTTCCACCATTTTTAGAAAATGCCGTTCTGATTTCCATGGCTGACCGGTTTTTATTGTCTGTCGAGGCCTCAACGATAAATCCAATTCCAGCCGGTCCAAACCCTTCATACCGGATATCTTCATAATCGGCGCCCTCGCCTTTTTCGCCCTTATCCACGGCACGTTGAATATTATCCTTGGGCATGGATTGCCCTTTAGCATTGGCAATCGCTAGACGCAGGCGCGGGTTCATATCCGGATCGGACCCACCCATTTTTGCAGCCGTCGTTATATCCTTAGACAATTTGGAAAACAGCTTTGAGCGAAGCTTATCTTGGCGCCCTTTACGATGCTGAATATTTGCCCATTTGGAATGACCTGCCACGGGAGACCTCTTTTGTATCAAAACTCTGAATTTGGATGGGCTTTAGCGGGGCGAAAGGGTGGGTGCAACCACCCGAACACGGCCTATGGCTTAATCCGGGATATATTCCGCTAATTGACCGCCCATACGAATAGGTTCAGCCCGTATGGCAAGACCATTTGGGCCTGTTTCCACAAAAATACCGCAAAGCGTGCCGGGGCCAGTTGATGTTGTAAAACGCCCGCCGCGCATTTTGGTGGTAAAACGCCTTATCGGTTCTTCTATCTCCATCCCGATGATCGAATTATAATCACCGCACATCCCCGCATCTGTCTGAAAAGCCGTACCATTTGGAAGGATTCGCGTATCGCTAGTTGGAATATGTTGATGCGTCCCAACAACAAGGCTCGCACGACCGTCGCAAAAATACCCCATCGCATTTTTCTCTGAGGTAGCCTCTGCATGTATATCGACAAGCACAGCATCGGCGAGCGTGCCAAGCGGGGCGGCTTCTAACTCATGATCAACGGCGTGAAAGGGATTGTCGAGCGGGTCCATAAATACAGTACCCAAAACATTGATTACGAGGAGCTGATAGCCCTTAATCTCAAACAGACCTGCACCGCGACCTGGCGTTGTCCCTTTGGGATAATTACACGGCCTTAAAATACGAGGATCATTGTCAATCGCTGATATGCCTTGAGCTTGGTCAAATGTATGATTGCCAAGTGTGATGACATCCGCGCCCGCATCAAATAATTCTTCTGCCGTGGCCGATGTTATTCCGAAACCACCCGCAGCATTTTCCGCATTAATGATCACAGCATCGAGTCCCAAATGACCTTTGAGATGTGGCAGGTGACGTTTGATCGCTTCACGTCCTGAGCGACCCACAACGTCTCCAAAAAAGGCAAATTTCATTTAGAACTTTCTAAATCCGGTTTCAGTCAATACGCCATCAAGATGTTGATCATGATCCCCCACCGGCAAGGCGTCTATCTCTTGCCCCGCATAGGCGACACCACAAGCAAAAATTTCACCTCTGGACCGTAAAAGTTGCAATGTTCGATCATAATAGCCCCCGCCATAACCAAGGCGGGCGCCGCGTGACGTAAAAGCCAGTAAAGGCAGGAGTATGAAATCTGGGCACAATTCATCACCAGTGGCCGGATAGGATATGCCATATCTGTCCTTTGCCAGGCGTGATCCGGGTTCCCACTGTCTGAAGCTAAGCGGCGCTGGCCTATTAGGCGTGAGGGGCAAACAGATTTTATAACCCGATGCATGCAGATGACACAGTAATGGCCAGACATCTATTTCGTCTTGAATAGGCGCAAAACCAGCGATGATTTTTGGCGCACGGTCGAGCGGGAAATTTTTAATCAAGCTATTTGGGTCAAAAGCGGCCCCAAGACGTGACCTGCGCAATCGAGCCTGTTTTCGTGCGTCAGCTTTCATTCATCGTCCAAAAGACTGGTTTTATTTTTGAGAGTGATGGCCACCACAAAACCCGTGGAAACTTAAAAATCCTCGTGAACCTCGATTTGAGGTGGGTGCCGGAATTAACTGGACCACGGCCCAGACAGAGCCAGCTCCCTAAGGATACAGTAAGGTCCGGTGGATTAGTGTTTCACACAAAGCCTGCAGCGACCATCAGCTCTCATGTGGACACTGAATAGGTGAATGGCAAGCCACATTTTGTTAATCCGCAGAGATTGGATCTATGCAATCAGGCTTTCAGCTTATTTGCCAAGGTCTCTATTTTTTGAGCCGCTGCATTGAGTGACGTTGCCGCATCTTTTTGAGATTTGAGACTCGCAGATGTGGCTGCATTCAACTCTTTACGTAAGCCTGCCGCCTGTGCATCAACGCGTTTTTCAATATTTTCTGCCGTGTCTTCGACCTCATCCATTAAGGTAATGCCAGCCATGACCAATAGTTTTAAATCACCGATTTGACCAAATTGATTGGCGATTTGGTTGACGCGGTCATCTAGCTTTTGTCCCAAGCGAAAAAGACGTTCCTCTTCGCCGTCCTCACACCCCATGGCATATTTGCGTCCATTAATATCTAAACTTACGCGTCCCATCAGTTAGGCCTCCATTGCCTTGTGAATGATTGACATAACACGGTCTAGCTCAGCTTCGCTATCCCGTGCCAAAACGGCAAATTCTTCTTCGCGGCGCGCTAAAGTCGACATGGCCTGTTCAGCTTTGAGAATTTCTTCGGCCGCTTGTGTGGCCGATTCTTCGGTTTTCGCCGCCATTTCGTCGAGTTGGGCAGCTAATTTTGCGCGGTCCTCTTTAAACACTTCTGTGTCGCTCGCCGTAGCTTCTAAGGCCTTTATTCGCGATAAAATGGGGCCTATCGCTGTCTCAAGCGAATCAATGGCATCATCCAAGGCCAGTTTGGCGGATTTTATGTCAACGCTGTCATGCATTTTGTTCTCTCATATCTACCAATTTTTTAACAGAATGGACTGCATAATGCATCGAAACAAGAGAATATATTGACTTGTTCTTATGGCCTGCTCATGGGGAGCCGAATTTTCGATCAGAAAATCACCCTGAGTCCGTGAACAAGACGCAACACAGGATACTGCAATGTCAGTGAAAATAGGAATAAACGGCTTTGGCCGAATCGGGCGTCTCGTCGCGCGCGCGCTTTCCGAATATAAGATTGACGATATTGAACTCGTCGCAATCAACTCACCCGGTGCTCTGGAAACCTCAGCCCATCTGCTTCGCTATGACAGCGTGCATGGTCGGTTCGGACAAACGGTTGTCACAGGTGATGGCTGGATCGATTATGGTCGCGGACGGGTTGCCATGAGCCATGAGCGCGACCCCGGCGCTGTTGATTGGGGTGGTATGGATATTGACGTTGTCATGGAATGTACCGGAATTTTTCGCTCGCGTGATACGGTACAACCTCATCTCAAGGCAGGCGCAAAATCAATCCTAATCTCAGCACCTGCAAAAGACGTAGATAAAACGATTGTTTACGGGGTAAATCATGACAAATTAAGCAAGGATGACAACGTTGTTTCATGCGCCTCTTGCACCACGAATTGCCTCGCACCGGTTGCAAAAATTTTGCTGGAATCTGTTGGGATTAAACGCGGATTTATGACGACTGTGCATTCTTATACCCAGGATCAAAGGATTTTAGACAATTCGCATAAAGATCTATACCGCGCCCGTGCGGCAGGTTTAAATATGATCCCGACCTCGACAGGTGCAGCCAAAGCTGTGGGTCTTGTGATCCCAGAACTACAAGGCAAACTGTCCGGCTCAGCGGTACGTGTCCCCACCGCCAATGTGTCAATGGTCGATCTTGCGTTTCAGCCGGAAATGCGAAGTCATGCTGACGAGATCAATGCCTATATGAAAGAAGCAGCAAAAGGCCCTATGAAAGGCGTTATCTCATATTCGGAGAGCCCGCTTGTGAGTTCTGATTTGAATCATGACCCGCATAGCGCGATATTTGCATCTCCGCTGACAAAAGATATGGATGGCGACCTTGTTAAAATTATCGCTTGGTATGACAATGAGTGGGGTTTTGCCAACCGCATGATAGATGTGGCCCGCGTCATGGGTAGAAATATAGGAGCCTCTTAGATGGAATTTCGTCGCCTTAAATCTGCAAGGCTAAAAGGGAAAACTGCGCTTGTTAGGGTAGATTTTAATGTGCCGCGTCACAAAGACGGCTCAATTACAGATGATACACGGATTCGTGCCGCCCTACCGACAATCGAATTATTGCAAAAAAAGGGCGCTAAAATTGTACTGATGTCACATTTCGGACGACCCAAAGGCAAAGTTGATGAGACTTTATCCTTGCGCTTCATCGTCCCGGCATTGGTTGAGTTACTCGATCAACCCGTCAATTTTTCTCCCGTGCTCAACCGGAATATCTTGGATGTCATGGAGCCCGGCGATGTGACACTGCTTGAAAACACACGCTTTCATGCTGGTGAGACCAAGAATGATGAGGCCCTTGCCAAAGACTTTGCCGATTTTGGCGATATTTTTGTTATGGATGCGTTTTCTGCCGCACACCGTGCCCACGCATCTAGTGTTGGGGTGGCAACGCATCTTAAAGCCTATGCTGGTCTTGCGATGGAACGCGAGCTTGATCACATTGCCAGCGCGTTGGACCATCCCGACACGCCTGTTATGGCAATTGTCGGCGGGGCTAAAGTTTCAACAAAAATTGACCTTTTGGAAAACCTAGTCTCAAAACTTGACACTTTGGTCATTGGCGGCGGCATGGCCAATACATTCTTATTTGCACAAGGTCATAAGGTCGGTGCTTCACTGTGTGAGAATGACCTAAAAGATAAAGCCTTGGATATTTTAAAAGCGGCAAAGAAAGCCAAATGTAAAATTATCCTCCCAAAAGATGTTGTGGCTGCCAAAGAATTTAAAGCCAAAGCGGATAGCCGTGTTTGCGGTCTCGACGGTGTTAAAACCAAGGAAATGATCTTGGATGCAGGACCTGACACGGTCAGCGCTATTCTTGACGCGATGGAAAAAGCCAAGACCCTTATTTGGAATGGTCCCCTAGGGGCATTTGAATTAACACCATTTGATACCTCGACGGTGGAATGCGCGAAATACGCTGCCAAACTTTGTAAATCTGGCAAAATCATTTCCGTCGCAGGGGGTGGTGACACAGTTGCGGCCCTAGCCCTTGCTGATGTGGTGGATGACTTCACCTTTGTGAGTACGGCGGGTGGCGCGTTTCTTGAATGGATGGAGGGCAAACCTCTTCCTGGTGTAGATATTCTCAAAACAGATAAAGCTTAAGACAAGGAGTCTCTCATGGATCTAGAAGCCTTAAATAAAATTGCCGTCGCTATGGTCAAGCCAGGGTCTGGCATATTGGCCGCGGATGAAAGTCACGGAACCATCGGAAAAAGATTTGATTCCATTGGCGTTGAAAATACTGAAGAAAACCGCCGCGATTGGCGTGAAATGTTGTTTCGGACACAACCTGCCATGCAGGATTCGGTAAGCGGCGTTATTTTATTTGACGAAACAATCCGTCAAAGTGCCAAGGACGGAACTTCTTTTGTAAAATTAATGCAAGATGCAGGGGCTATCCCGGGCATTAAAGTCGATAAAGGGATCACACCGCTTGCAGGTCGCCCCGGTGAAACCATTACGCAAGGCCTTGATGGTCTCCGCGAACGTTTGGCGGAATATTACGACCTGGGTGCACGTTTTGCGAAGTGGCGCGCTGTGATTGAAATCAGCCATCCTGATGTCGCGGTTGGACGCACACCATCAGATGGTGGGATCAAAGCTAACACACACGCGCTCGGCCGCTATGCCGCTTTATGTCAAGAAGCCGGCATTGTGCCAATTGTGGAACCAGAAGTCCTTATGGGCGGGCATCATTCTGTTGAACGCTGTCACGAAGTTACAGAGCGCACACTGAATTCTCTATTCACCGAACTCTATGAACAGGGCGTGGCCTTAGAAGGTACAATCCTAAAACCTAATATGGTTGTTGCAGGTAAGCAGTGCCCCACCCAGCCGACACGCGAAGAGATTGCAGAGCGAACCATCAAAGTCCTTAAAGACACCGTCCCGTCAGCGGTTCCAGGTATTGCATTCCTATCAGGTGGCCAAGCCAATGAAGAGGCGACACGTAATTTGGATATGATGAATAAAATTGGAGGTTTCCCATGGAAGCTGACATATTCGTTCGGTCGCGCCTTACAACAATCTGCGCTTTTTGCGTGGAAAGGCAAAGCAGAGAATTATGACGCTGCGCAAACGGCCTTTAATCACCGCGCCCGCATGAACGGCCTTGCGAGTATGGGTGAATGGAGCGCGGAAATAGATGATACGGTGGATGC
>CAYTLJ010000003.1:6620-52032 GCA_964438555.1 uncultured Algimonas sp. | reverse complement strand
AATCATACCATGCACTCAAAACGGGCTAATGTTCCAATTTCTCGGGCAGTGCATTGAGCGTGAACATACTTCCGTTCTCCGACCCGACCTCAACACGTACAGGCGTATCATATGTTGTCGTGATTCTAGGTTCGGCTATCACTTCATCATTATCCTTGATCACCATTTCGAGGAAAAGATTGTCACCACTCTGCTCAACTTTAATATACATGGTCATGTCAGGTGCTATGTCGAATGTTGCATCACCACCATTATCGAAATGCGTTTCTATCGAAAAGCTCTTCTTATGAGACCATCCTTCACCGCTGGCAGGGAGCGGAATGATATACTCGCCGTCTAGCTTGACTGAAATATCTTCGGCCGCTGCATATTGCACATAAGCAAAAGGGGCTAAAGCACAGGCAAGCAGAGTTGCGGCGATTGATTTGGGTTTGGATTTCATTGTCATGATAAATGCCTTTAATCGGGTTGAATAAGGGCGGGTTTCATCTTTCAACATATAATCAGCTATCAAGCTTCTGATGACTGAACTGACAGTTCGGCCTTGTTTTGAGGCTTTGGCTTGTAAGGCCTGTTTGTCCTCATATGATAATCTGATTTCAATCGTTTCTGATTTTTTCGACGATTTCATTTTGATTTCCATAATATGAGTCAGAATTAACCCGCACGCCAAACATCACAATCTGCGAGCGCTCAGGCCAGTGAAATCATGTCGGGACACGGCTAAATTCGTGTCGGGACAAATTATTCCGCTGCGACAAGGGCCTCGGCTTTGGCAAGTTCAATGGAGAGGAGTTGGCTGACGCCTTGTTCGGCCATTGTTACGCCAAAGAGGCGGTCCATCCGGCTCATCGTGACGGGATTATGCGTAATCGCGATGAATTTCGTATTTGTATTTTTCTTCATATCATCCAGCAGGTCGCAATAGCGGCCAACATTGGCATCATCGAGCGGTGCATCGACCTCATCAAGCACACAAACGGGGGCAGGGTTTGAGAGGAAGACTGCAAAAATAAGCGCCGTGGCCGTCATCGCTTGTTCACCCCCAGATAAGAGTGACATGGCTTTAAGTGATTTACCAGGCGGGCGCGCCATAACTTCGAGGCCAGCTTCAAGAGGGTCATCAGATTCAGTCAAGGCAAGCGCGGCTTCCCCGCCGCCAAATAGAGTCTGGAAGAGACGCCCAAAATGTCCATTGACGAGATCAAACGCGGCCAGCAATCTCTGACGACCTTCCGTGTTTAATTCATCAATACCTTCGCGGAGACGGGCAATGGCTTTGATCAAATCTTCTTTTTCTTCGGCCATGGCCGTGAGGCGTTCTTCTTGCTCAACCGCTTCTTCATCGGCGCGCAAATTCACCCCGCCCATTTTTTCGCGTTCTTTGCTAAGACGCTCAAGCTTACGCTCAATATCATTCTCTGAGAGGCCAGAGTCTGCCGATAACTCGCCCAAGTGAGACTTCAACTCAGACGGTTCACAATTTAGCGTTTCATTGACACGCGCTTTGGTCTCACCAATGCGCTCTTGGGCTGCAGTTAATCGGGCCTGAGAGGCGGCGCGCGCCTCACGTGCCGTGCTGGCATCAGTTTCCGCTTGGCGCGCGGCTTGGACCGCATCGGCTGTTTCTTTTTCAGATACGGACAAAACATCTGCAGCTGTGTTTCTGCGCGCTTCCGCGGCCGAGAGTTCAGCAAATAATTGTCGACGTCTTTCCGCAAATTGATCCGGCCCTTCTGTTGCGGCTTTGAGCGACATATTGACAGCCGCCTTACGGTTTTCCAGCGTTGCCAAACGTTGGGTCGCATTTTCTGACCGCCGCGCCCAATTTTGTCGTTCTGTTTCGACTGCATTTAAGCGGGATGCGCGAGCTTCTGATTCATTTTTCAGGCTGCGATATTGTGCGCTGGCTTCATCAGCCACATCTCTCGCTTCGTTGAGTTTTTGAGAGAGTGTGCCGCGTTCCTCTGAAAGATCTTCACCTTGAGAATGTTCAGATAGATTGGCGTCAGCTTTTTGGACCTGAGCGGCCACATCTTCAGCTTCGATTGTGAGCCTTTTCACGCGGTCTTCGAGACTTGTTTTTTGAGCAGAGGCCCGTGCGATATCCGTTTCATATTGCGCCATTGCGGCCTGCGCGGCTCGGTCAGCGCGTTCAAGATCCGGCAAGGCTTTGCGCGCTTCGCGGGCTGATGTTTCCGCCGCCTGACGGGTCTCGCGGGCAGCTTCAAAGGCTTGACTGGCTGTTTCAACCTCAGCCTGAGCCGTTTCAATATCACGGGATAATTCAGATACGCGGTTTTGTTGTTTTAGTTTGATCGCAGCTGATGTCTCGACACCAGAGGCAATGGTGAAGCCATCCCAGCGCACGACATCACCCTCTGGGCTGACAAGACGTTGCCCCGGCTTAAGCGCTCCAGCAAGGCGGTCTAGATCGGCCTTAGATGCGACGCCAATTTGTGACAGCCGGGCCTGCAACTCTTTTGGCGCCGTAATATAATCAGTAATAGGCGCAACGCCTGTTGGTAGGTCCTGGCTTGGTGCGTCGGCGCCGTCCCATCTCAGTCCCGCTGAGCCGCCAATTGCGGCATCAAGATCTTCCCCTAAAACGGCAGCCAGAGCTTGTTCGTAACCCGTTTTGGCTTGGATACTGTCAAGCGCTGGTGCCCAATCTGCTTGCTCAGACCGGCGCAATACATTTTCTAATGCAGATTTTTCAGATGTCAGTTTTTGCGCAGCTTGTCGGCAATTAGATAAATATTCTCTGGCTTTATTATCTGCATCTTCGGCGGCACTTTTATCTGCTGTGAGCTGTTGCTCAGTTTTACGCGCCGTTTCTAGGGCGTTAAGCGCGTCTTGCGCCGCAGACGTAAAGAGATTGGCATTCCCAAAACTCTCGACATCTAGACCTTCTAATTTTTCTTTCGCTTGATCCAGCTCAATTTTAATGCGGGATTGACGTTGCTGCGCCTGTGTCAATTCGCGTTCAGCCGCGTCACGACGCGCCGCCTGATCCGCCGTTTTTCGGGTAAGCTCTGTAAAGTCCTCATTTAAACGATTGCGGATTTTCAAAGCCTCAGATGCGGCGTCTGCCGCTGCGTCTAGCGCGGCCGACATATCTTTTAACGCTGATAATTCAGCATGCTCAGCCGCTAATCTCTTTTCGGCTTCTGCCGCGTCGCTGACGACATGGGTCTCATGTTCCAGATCAGAAGAAATATCTTTGAGTTGGTTTTCTAATTTGTGGATCTCAGATTTTGCAGAGGCTTCATCTTGCTCGAGCGCTTCTTTAGCCGCATTTAATCGTGCCAAGAGTGCGGCCGCAATAAGTTGTTCCTCTCTTTTTGGCTCAAGCAGAGCAGAGAGTTCATCGGCGTGGCGAATGGCTTCAGACGCTTTGACTTGCGTGTCCGCAACAGTATTTTCGCGCTCGCGTAAGTCTTCTTGTGCGGCTTGCAAGGTGTCGAGTGCTGATTGCCAACGCTTGAGCCAAAGCAAGGCTTTGAATTCATGAATTTCGCCTGCCAGACGCTTATAGCGTGCGGCTTGACGAGATTGGCGTCTCAAAGAGAGAAGCTGGCTTTCAATCTGGCCAATAATATCGTCTAGGCGGTTAAGATTGTTCTCGGCGGCCCGGAGGCGTAATTCGGCTTCGTGACGTCTGGAATGTAGACCTGAAATACCAGCGGCTTCTTCCAAGATGCGGCGCCGATTAGAGGGTTTCGCCGCAATCAATTCTGAGATTTGACCCTGACGAACAAGGGCAGGTGAATTGGCGCCGGTCGAGGCGTCAGCGAAAAGTAACTGAACATCTTTAGCGCGAACGGTTTTGCCGTTAATTTTATATTTTGAGCCTTTTGACTTTTCAATAATCCGCATAATTTCCAGCTCATCGCTGTCATTAAAGGCAGGTGGTGCGATACGCGCTGAATTATCGACATTGAGAACAACATGAGCCTGGTTTCGTCCGGGCCTTGTTTTTGTGCCATTAAAGATAACATCTTCCATGGCGGCCCCGCGCATGGCTTTAGCAGAATTTGCGCCCATGACCCAACGTATGGCTTCAAGAAGATTAGATTTTCCGCACCCATTCGGGCCAACAATCCCTGTGAGCCCGGGCTCGATCAGGAACTCGGTCGGCTCGACAAAGGATTTAAACCCCGTCAGCTTGATCGAATTAAAGACGAGCGACGTCATGGCTTACTCGGCCGCACCTTCTTCTTTGACAGGAATCTCTTCCCCTAAAGCTGGTAGGAGGAGTTTTTCTATCGATTCAAGATCGGTCCCGTCCGTTTTGACACCATTAACGAAAACACTTGGTGTTCCCGTGACGCCCATATCTACGCCTAATTGCGTATCACGCTCATAGCGCTTTTCAATTTCTTCATCCGTCAGGCAGGCGATAAATTCGTCTTCAGAAAGACCTGAAGCCTTAGCAAGGCTGACATAAGCTTGTCTTAAGCGCCCCTCTTGCGCAGCTTTGAAGAGTCGCGGTTGGGCTTCGAATTGGAGGTCAATGTTTTTGAAAAATTTGTCGCGCGGAGAGCAATAAGCAAGCTTATGTCCTGTATTCGCAATTTGCGGCGTCGAGGCAGGGAAGGGCCGGAAGACATATTTGACTTTACCTGTCGAAATATATTTCGATTTGAGGTCTGGATAGACATTATTGTGCCAATAGGCACAACCGCCACAGGCAACAGATGCATATTCGACCAATGTTACGGGCGCATTTGCCTCGCCAAGAATATAATCCCCTTCAACTGTATATTCCCCATCCGAACCTATGGATGATTTAGACTTGTCACCCCCACAGGCCGAAAGCGCGAGTGCTGAGCCCATCAAAGTGAGGAGGAGGCGTCGGGAAAGCGAATCAATAGCAAACATGCTGATATCCTTGAGATTTATGCGGTTATGGCAAGAGCCTGTATGAACAGCTAGCTAAATCTCTGTGGATGGTCACTAGAGCATTACACCTCAATCAGGATTCACTTTAAGCTTAGCTTAGCCAAGCTGATTATCGTTTCGCCTTTGGCGCAGTCAATTCAGTCGGGAGTGTGGTGACACGATTTTTGTCGAGCGTTTTGACCAAATCGATCAAACTATCCGCATCACTAGGACCCTTATAAAGCTGACCATTGATAAAAAAGGCTGGAACGCCCTCAACACCGCCGAGCCGCGCGCGTTGCACATTGTCTTGAATATGTCTGAGTATATCGGGATTGCCGAGGCAGGCTGCCACGGCTTCCGGTTCCGTCATCCCGGCCTTAGCGGCAATCTTATCATAAGCCTCTTTTGCGCGACCCTCTCGCGCATCCTTGAATATCTGTTGTTGATTTTCCATCTGGTATTCTATGATGTCGAAATATTGATCCGTTGGGGCGCAAGATGCCAACATAAAGCCGGTTACAGACATTTCTGAAGGCGCCGTTGGAAATTCGCGAAAGATAAAGCGCATAATACCCGCATCGATTAATTCGGTTTTGACTTTTGGCCATTCTTCGCTGAACCAGCCGCCACAATGCGGGCAGGTGACAGAGGCATAGACAATCATGGATTGTACCGCGGTTTCGCTGCCTAAAACATGGTCATCAGGTGATTGAACAAAGATTGTTTCACTAATATGGGCAGGAATGTTTGGTTGATTGGCACCATTTGTTTGAGCTGTGGCTGCAAAAGGCATGAGCATTATGGCTAAACTGGCGACGAAAGAATTTAGTCTCATAATTTACGTTCAACCTTACTCAAAACTCCGCGTCCCATTGCTTCTAACGCCGCTTTTAATTTAGGGTTATCAATATTTGATAAACCGCTATTTAGGTCTGATGCCTTTCGTGGAGATATGCCACGTTTAGGACCTGAATCAGACGCCTGAATCATGCGACTCTGAATCACCTTAATCTGTCGAACATGACCAGAACCTAAATGGGCATTTAGTCTTTCTACAATCGGGCCAGATTGTGCCAAAATAAGTGCAGATGCAGCACCAGGCGCTGTGATAATAAGTGTTCGGCCGTTTCGTCCCCCCAAAAAGCGGACGGGCGATGAGATTTTGGACCAGCGTGGCCCTACAATCTCTGGCCATATTTTCTCGAGGGCTAAGGCTGAACTGCCGCCACCATATTTTTTGGCAAGCGGGCGCATAACTTTGGAAATGGCTAGACCTGCACTCGGGGCCGCTCGAAATTGTGGACGACCAGGCTGGGTCTCAACCCAGCGGCCTAACACGTCCTTTTTATGGCGTTTATCTGACATATATACCCGTTATGCCTATTGCGCGGACAGGGTAAAGCGGTCAGACCGAATTTTATGCAAGATTTTTCTGCTATGCATGGTGCGCTTTTGCGCTGGTATGACCTGCAAGGACGGGAGTTACCGTGGCGTGTGCGCCCCAAAGACCGTGCTCGCGGGATGTCCCCAAACCCTTATAAAATTTGGCTTTCAGAAATCATGAGCCAGCAAACGACGCTCGCCCATGCAACGCCTTATTGGGAGCGCTTTACGGCTGAGTTTCCGACTGTAATTGATCTCGCAAATTGTGAGCGAGAGACAGTCTTATCCATGTGGGCGGGTTTGGGATATTATGCGCGCGCGCGAAATCTACATAAATGTGCGGTTACGGTCCGAGATGAATATCAGGGCATTTTTCCAGTGGATGAAGCCAGCCTTTTGAAATTGCCTGGTATTGGACCTTATACCGCCGCAACAATCGCCGCGATTTGTGGCGATCAGCCGACAAATATCGTCGACGGAAATGTTGAACGCGTCATTAGTCGCATTTTCACATATGAAGACCCGCTCCCAAAAGGCAAAAAGGGCTTACGAAACTTGGCGGCTACCTTGGTTAAAGATGAGCGTCCCGGTGATTACGGTCAGGCGCTTATGGATTTGGGCGCGACGATTTGTACGGTTAAAAACCCAAAATGCGACACTTGCCCCTGGACACAGTGGTGCAAATCCCATTGCGAGGGCACGCAAACGAATTATCCGAAGAAAGTAAAAAAGACACCACTCCCCATTCGATATGGCTATGCTTATATCCTGCGCTCAGGCGGTAATTTTCTTGTCGAGAGGCGGTCCGATAAGGGATTATTGGGCGGTATGCTTGGTCTCCCGACATCAGAATGGGGAGATAAATCAATCGACCATAGGGCAGCACCGATTGCGCGAAATTGGCAAAAACTCGGACAGGTCAAACATATTTTTACGCATTTTGATTTGCGCCTCGACGTGTTTTTTGCCGACGTTGAGGCGGAAAATTTGTCTCATCTGGACCAAAATTCGCTAATTTGGACCCAAGATGCGTCCGCCTTGCCAACCGTGTTTCGCAAGGCTGTCAGGCTTGCAATGTCTGAGCCTTAGTCAAAAAAATACCGAGCCCTAAGGCTCGGTTTGAATTCACGCATCAAAAGTGCGGCTTAACCGTAATGGCTTTCTTTGCCAAAATGCTTGGCCAATAGGTAATAGACAACTGCACGATATTTACTGCGATTAGACTTACCATATTTATCCATCACAGATGCGATTGCACCGTCAAGATCTTGGCTCTCAGAAAGACCTAACTTCTTGATCAGGAAATTATTCTTGACTGTGTCTAGTTCTGACTGGTCAGATCCAGATACGGTAGACGCGTCTTTATTGTAAATAGACGGGCCACAGCCGATTGTGACCTTGCGGAGTAGGTCCATATCGGGCGTTACACCGATCTTAGTTTTTAGGTCTTCTGCATATTTTTCGATTAATGCGTCACGTTTACTCATGATATCTCCTTAAGGAATCCCCATTGAAATGAGGTTCGGACATAAACCCGAACCGCATCAAGGCTATGGTTAATTCGAGTTAAACGCAAGCTGAACGACCTAAAAAAGTCCACAAGTAATAAATTAGGCTTGGGCAGCCGCCATTTTTGCGCGAACTTCGCTTCTAATCGTGTCGATTGGCTGAAGCCCATTTGGACCTGGCAAATGCCAAAATGTCCATCCATTGCAAGACGGTGCATTGGTTAAAAGGGCGCCTAGCTTATGAATTGAACCGGATTGCGTGCCTGATTCCAGGCTTCCATCGGCTCTGACAGTCGCCGATAATATCCCGTTTTTAGAGAAGACTTTCGTCCCGATTTCTATGAGTCCCGTTTCGACGAGATTCCCAAAAGGCACTTTTGGTTCTGACCGTTTCGATTTTGTAACCGCAACTGTTTGACCTTCTTCAACCTTTGATATGCGCCGGCTGGCGTGAAGAATATATTCTTCTTCGCGTTCAAAGCCGATGAAATTCCGGCCTAATTTTTTAGCGACGGCTCCCGTTGTTCCTGTGCCAAAAAACGGATCGACAATGAGGTCGCCTGGATTTGTTGTAGCCAAAATAACGCGGTGTAAGAGACTTTCGGGTTTTTGCGTCGGATGAGCTTTTTTGCCTTGCGCATTTTTTAATCTTTCGCGACCTGTGCAAATTGGTAAGGTCCAATCTGATCGCATTTGCACACCTTCATTGAGCATTTTCATGGCGTCATAGTGAAAGGTTGGTCTCGCATCCTCAGATTTAGACGCCCAAATCAGCGTTTCATGCGCATTTGTGAACCGCGTGCCTCTGAAATTTGGCATCGGGTTTGTTTTTCTCCAGATGATATCATTTAAGACCCAGAATTGTTGATCTTGCAATATTGTCCCAACCCGAAAAATATTATGGTAACTGCCCATAACCCAAATGGCACCATTGGGCTTTAAAATGCGCCTCGCCGCCGCCATCCATTCATGCGTGAACAGATCATAAGCATCCATGGTATCATATTGATCCCAATGCTCCGTCACCCCATCGACATGGGAATTATCGGGACGTGAGAGATCTCCGCCAAGTTGAAGGTTATAGGGCGGATCAGCAAAGACAAGATCAACGCTCTCAGCCGGTAGATTGTTCATATTTGCGATACAGTCACCTTGCACGATCTGATTTAAGGGCATGTCTTTGACTGCCAGATCATAGTTTGGGTCGTTCCGTTTCGGGGGGTTCGGATTTGTAATTACCTTGAACTTGGATTTACGTTGGTCGCTCACTGGGGGGTCGCTTTTCTTTCAGATGAAATTGAATGAAATTATTGCGACAAATATGGTTACTAAAGTCCTTACTCTCCATTTCTAAGCTGTTGATTAACCATAAGTTTTAAGGCTTCGTTAGCCTTACTTAACAATCGGTCCAACTTTGTTAGGAAGTATTACCAGTCTATGAAATTTTCCTTCATTTTATCGAATTTCCAATCAAATTTTGCGAATCGGATTCCAGCTCAACCGAATCAGAAAGAAATAGAGTTCGGTACAAATATTTTGTCCTAAAAGAATAAATCTGCGGCAAAAAAGGCGAAAAAACCACCGACAATATATAAGATGGTTGAGAGGGCTAATATAAATCCACTCCAATATCTAAGCCGCATACAGGCTTTTGCCGCATCTGGATCAGTCGGGCAGGGGGCATGACGTGACGTCCAGCGCATAAATATGGCCAAGCTCAAAAGGAGGCCTGATATGATAAAGAGCGGGAGCTTTTGTTCCGTCAACCAGATATAGCCCGGAATAGATGAGCTTAGACCCGCCATGACCGCGCCCGCACCAATCGATACGAGTAAGGCCGGAAGCGCGCAACAGAGCAAAGTTGACGTACTGGCAAAGAGAGACAGGGTTGGTGTCAGAAGAATTTTTCTTGAAATCGGCTTTACCATGAATTTTGGGAGCCTAATTTTGGACTAAGGCAGCGCCTCGTTGGACATTCTTTATTTTATAACCAGATTTTTTGACGGCTTTGGCCAGTTGGTCATCGCTGATCTCATAGCCAGGATTCAAAACCAAATTTAGCGTTTTTGCGTCTAGGTCGACATATACAGCCGCAACGTCTTCGCGACGCCCAAAGGTCTTTTTCATGGCTTGAGCACAAAAATCGCAGACAACCCCCAGCACTTTGGCCACTATAACGTCCCCGCCAGCTTCATAGGCGGCGATGAGCTCTGGTTGATCGGATAGATAAAGCGCGTCTGTCTCATGGTCTATAGTTGTGGCTTTATAATCAGATCCATGCGCGGACTGATCTTGTGCGACAGCAATTGGGGCAATCGTCATCATAGCTATGATTAAAAGGGAACGTAGCATGCGGCTCTCCATTCAGAAACGATATTGAAAGTTTATAAGAGGTTGATTGTCCGTCAAGCTCCAACCTGCTTCAAAAAGGGCGGAGTTGTAAAATAATCTTATGAGTGGGGTTATACCGAGAGGCTCTGGATTGTCAGGTCGGTTATCCAGTTCAACCATCAGCCATGTGTGAAGATCTCCGCTATCGCCCAGATAAGGTGCGACCCCGAGGCGCAAGGATTGTGAAAATGTCTTGTCTATATCTTCATAATAGCGCGCAGAGGCGCGATAAGAGAGAAATAACCGCCTAGTTTCCCAATCGGCGATGGCTCCAATTTGGCTGCCAAAAGATGACCCATCGCTACCGTCTTCATCTGCTAGACCTGCTGCGCCCCAAAAATAGAGATTTGCCTGATGATCCTCGCCAAACCAACGCTTAGCCAGCCAGGTTGCCTGCGGCCCAACAAAGAAAATATCATCCTGGCGATCCCAATCCGCCCTTAGTCCAAGAGAATAAAACCTATTTGGCGTATAATGAATGAGACCCCTGGTAGATTGGCGATTAGTTTCTTCTATTAAAGTCCAGCCGCCGGCATATGAAACGGGTCTGGCGGAGGCACATTGTGAGACTGCAATAAAAAAACATGTTATCAGGGCTAGCTTAAACATACCCCCATAGGGTATATGCGCCAATTGAGATTGGCAAGAGAGTGAAATTGAAAATGACAGACAGGAAATTAAGACGTGCGGGTGTGACACGCCGACTTGCAAGAATTGAGGGGCAGGTCAGAGGTCTTTCGCGTATGATAGACGAGGACCGTTATTGTATTGATGTCTTAACCCAGGTGAAAGCGGTTCAGGCTGCTCTAAAGAAAGTCGAGGCTGAGCTTTTATCCGATCATGCAGACCATTGCCTAGCGGCCGCAATCAAGAGTGATAATCAGCTTGAGCGAGAGCAAAAAGTCTCTGAGTTGATCGAATTATTGATGAAGAAATCCTAATTAGAGCAATTTGCGAAAACTTATCTCAAAATGCATTAGGATGCGCTTTCTAATTTTGTCCCTTACATGGTGATCAATACATATTTTTGAGGTGTTCAAAGCCTCATTCAATTAAGGAGACTTCATCATGGCGACTGCCAAAACAAAGACTAAGAAAACAACCAAAGCTAAGACAGCGAAAAAGGTTGAAACGAAAACACCATCATTTGTGCGTAAAGGCGCTCTCGCTTATCTAGGCCTATATGGTTTTGCTGCAGAACGTGCCCAAAAACGCGCGGATCAGGTCAAAGCTATTTATGCTAAGACGACGGATGGCTTGTTTGAAGATCTTGTCGAGCGCGGCGAAAAGGTCGAGCAATTAGCTCTCGGGACAGCAAAGACAGCTCAAAAGCGTGTTGTCGAGACATTTGAAGACACAACAGCAAAAGTAAAAGCTGTACCGTCAAAATTACCATTTGGTGCGAATGACCGTGTTGTCGAACTTGAAGCTGAAGTTGTTGCGTTAAACAAGAAAATTGCGGCGCTATCTAAGAAAGCAAAGGCTAAGGCAACAGCGATCAATAAAGACGTCATGAAGACGGATAAAACGGTTTCGGAAAAAGCCGCCTAAGGTCTGGATTTCCTTTGTTTGATTAGCCTAAATCTCTCCCCTAAAACCGGGTCTATCCCAATATATCTCTAAGACTCGTTGGCTAATCAAACACCTTTAGGCGTTCATCCCAAAAAGGATGGACGCCTTTTTTTTAAATTGTTGGAAGACTCGACATGGGCGGGTCGGTGATTTACCCAAAATAGGGTATAATGACGTGGAGGTGTAAATGGCTGAAAAACCAGAGAAAATTGGACAGCAAGCTGCCAAATCAACCACGGCCGTAAATGGTCTTGTTGGGTTTAGGCGCTCCGAGATTATTAAGAGCTTTGGTCTGATGGCTGGTTATGCGGCAAAACAACCTAAACCCTTTGCCAAACATCTCGTAAAATACGCCTCTGAAATGGTCGATGTGGCCCGCGGTAAATCGGAGCTTGCACCGCACCATAAAGATCGTCGATTTAAAGATGAGAGTTGGCAGAAAAACCCGCTTTATAAGCGCGCTATGCAATCCTGGCTGGCAATGCAGCAAGAACTCAATGGTTGGATTAGTGATTCGCGCATGCATCCTGCAGATCAGGCGCGCGCAAAATTCGTAACAGATTTGATTGTCGATGCTTTGGCGCCAACAAATACGTTGATCGGGAACCCGACCGCAATGAAAATGCTGGTTCACACAAAGGGACAAAGCGTAATTAAGGGTTTGCAAAATGCCTATCATGATTTGACAAAGAATGGCGGCATGCCGAGCCAAGTCGATGGCCGGCCTTTTAAAGTCGGGGAAAACCTCGCTGTCTCACCTGGAGCCGTCGTTTTTCAAAATGAGATGCTCGAGGTCATTCAATATACGCCTCAAACGGATCAGGTTTATAAAATTCCTTTGATGATCGTTCCGCCGCAGATCAATAAATTCTACGCAACAGATTTGGCGCCAAATAAATCTATGGTCCGGTTTTTGACAAAAATGGGCTATCAGGTTTTTGCCGTATCCTGGCGAAACCCAACCCGTCAACATGCCCATTGGGGCCTCGAATCTTATGTTGAGGCGCTCTTTGAGGCGAGTGATGCGGTTAAAAAAATTACGCGCTCGGCCCGTATAAATGTGACGGGCGCTTGTTCGGGCGGCATAACACTCGCGCTATTTCTCTCAGAGCTTGCGGCGCGCGGCGATAACCGGATTAATTGCTACACTTTGATGGTGTCTGTACTGGACGGGAAAAAGGTCGATAGTGATGTCGGCCTATTTGTGAATGACGCCGCGATCGAGGCGGCGCGGAAACATTCTCGTCGAAAGGGTATTTTGGCTGGAGAAGAATTAGGTCGAGCCTTTGCGTGGATGCGACCCAATGATTTAATCTGGAATTATGTCGTCAATAATTATCTCTTAGGCCAAGATCCGCCACCCTTTGATGTTCTTTATTGGAATAATGATACGACCAATCTTCCGGCGCAATTACACTCAGACTATTTGGACATTTTCCAAGATCGCCGCTTCCGTAAGGACAAAGAGGTCGTCTTTATGGACCATATTGTAAATCTCGAAGCCGTGACCCAAGACGGCTTTATGGTTGCGGGTGTGACAGACCATATTACGCCTTGGATGGCATGTTACCGCAATATTCGCCTCTTTGGCGGTGAGATTGATTTCGTCCTCTCAAATTCGGGCCATTTGCAATCCCTGCTAAACCCACCTGGAAATCCAAAAGCGCAATATTTTACCAACCCCGTTCATCCACCGCGCGCAACGAAATGGCTTGAAGCGGCTGAGAGTGTAAATGAGAGTTGGTGGCTTCGCTGGAATAAATGGCTATCTATTCGATCTGGTGAGATGAAAAATGCGCCAAAGTCTCTCGGAAATAAAGCGTTTAAACCGCTATCTCAGGCCCCTGGTGAATATGTCTTCACGTAATCGCGTTTAATTGTGAGACCCATTAAAGCTCTATAAAGGCTTTAATCCGAAGTTCAGATGCGCGCCTTTAAACTTGGGCCGAGAGACATTAGGTTGATTAGGGTGACAAAGATCACACGTTCAACACGCCGGACACATCCGGGGAAAGATCGATATGCCGCATACGCTAAAGGCAATAGACGGGCATGATGAGCCGATTGAGCATCATACATTGCCACGTATATTTTTCTCCAAAGTCGGAAATCAAAAACTCCGGACCGCGATTTGGTCTGGTATTGATAAAGGCTATGGAAAACGCACACCGCTTCTCTTTTTTAACGGTATAGGCGCGAACCTCGAGATTGCTCAAGCCTTTGCGGATACCTTTACAGGCCGCGATATTATTACCTTTGATATGCCAGGTGTGGGCGGGTCTCCTGATCCAACCATTCCGTACCGGCCTTGGTGGATTGCAAAAGCGGCGCGTCAGATCCTCAAGGAAAATAACTATCACCGCGTCGATGTTTTAGGCGTGAGTTGGGGCGGTGGTCCGGCCCAGCAATTTGCTTGGCAAAGTAAAGATATGATCCGTCGTCTCGTGCTATGCGCGACAACGACAGGTGTGACAATGGTGCCTGGAAAACCCAAGGCCATTGCAAAGATGATTTCGCCTAAGCGCTATATTGACCGTGATTTTCTGGCCAAGAATTTTGAGACACTTTACGGTGATGCCGCCGATAATGTGGGTGAGTTTTCCCATAATATGATGCCGCCTTCGCTAAAGGGATATTTATTTCAATTAACCGCCATGATGGGCTATTCAACCTTACCCTTTATTCGGAAGATAAGAGCGCGGACCCTGGTCATTATGGGTGAGAAGGATCACATTGTACCGGTCGCAAATGGGCGTATTCTTGATTATTTTTTGAAACGCTCCCGCCTAGAAATCATGGAGGATGCAGGTCATCTCTTTTTGCTTACTCGGCGTGATGAGACGATTGAAATTATTCGTGATTTTTTTGGCGAGCCGGAAATGGCGCTTCCACATGTAGAGTCTGTCAAATTGCCATCGGTTGAAGAAAGCTATATAAATTATAAAACTAAAGCTGCGAGTTAGATAATGGCCAAAAAGCCCACAAAAGACACATCCGAAGCTTCGACTGATGAAAAGGATATGGTCCGAAAAATATGGCTAGCGGGCATAGGCGCCTATGGCCGTGCCTTTAGCGAAGCTAAGGGTGCTGTTGATAGTTTAACAGGCAAGTCATCTGCCGTTTTTGACGAGCTTGTTCAAAAAGGACAGGTGCTCGAGGCGGTCGGAAAATATAAAGCCGAGGAGTTTATTGGAAAAGGAAAATCTGCCGTAAGTGATATCAAGCCCGATTTGGATATTGATGACCGGATCGCTAAAATGCGTGCGCGCTTATCTGGAAAAGGTCAATCCAATAGCGAGCATCACCTTGCTGAACGTGTAGATGCGATAGAAGCTAAATTAGAACTGATATTAGCCAAACTTGATGGGGTAGGGACCACACCGACTAAAACGCGCTCAACGCGTTCAAAAACAACGGCGGCCAAAAAACCATCAAAAGCAAAAACAGCCAAAACACCGTCAAAGAAAAAGATGACAACACAACGAACTGTTCCATCTTCGAAAAAGACAAAGTAGCTGATCTGTGGCCCGTTCCGCCACAAAGATAAAAATTCTCGCGACCGCGCTTCAGCTTTTTAATAATGAAGGGGAAGCGCAGGTCTCATCAGTTGATATTGCCTCTGTTATGGGCATTTCACCGGGAAATCTCTATTATCATTATAAGGGCAAAGACGAAATTATTGCGGCCTTATTTGAAGATTTTGACGAAGAAATCAGACAAGTGCTGACAGCGCCGCTCAAAGACCCGCTCGCCATCGAAGATAATTGGGTTTATCTCTATATCATATTCGAAGAGATTTTCGACTTCCGGTTTTTCTACCGAAACCAAGCCGAATTATTGCAACGTATGCCCCATTTGCGGGGCCCATTTTCCCGCATATTAGGCCTTAAAGAACGCACAGCCTTTGCGCTTCTTTCAACGCTCGAAGATGGTGGACATTTACGATTTGACGAAGGCGAGAAGGCGGCTTTGTCTGGCCGAATAGCGCAGCATTTTACCTTTTGGTTGCAATATCATGAGCTGCGTTATGGCACGGCTCCCGAAAGCCGTTTGATAGATCAGGGTGTCTTTATGACTCTCAGCCAAATCACCCCCTATTGGCGTCATAGTGAGGGTTATGCTGAACTCCTCAGTGAATTTGCGCGTGCAAAACTGGACTAGGTCAATATTCATGCTTGATCCCGTTGTTACCCGACCGAATAGGTCTTAAGGATTTAAGCGCAAACAAAAGTGCAATGCGGGGACTGACCCATGTCAAATAAAATGAAACAGATTTTCATTCCGGTGTTAATTGTCATTGCCTTAGCGAGTTGTACCGCTTCTAATTCTAAAACCCTAAATGAGATTGACCAAACTATGATTATCAAAAAACCAAGCCCGTATTCTGCCAGTGAAACGATTGATCG
The DNA here is from genome assembly GCA_964438555.1 of uncultured Algimonas sp. GTDB lineage: Bacteria > Pseudomonadota > Alphaproteobacteria > Caulobacterales > Maricaulaceae > Litorimonas. The sequence goes on along the minus strand of CAYTLJ010000003.1, from coordinate 35,885 downwards.
GTTGGAAAATATCTTGAACGCAAAAGGTCTGACTGTCTTTACACGGGTTGATCACGGGGCAGGTGCAGCCAAGGTTGATTTAGCTCTTGGTGGGAGCGAGCTTATAATTTTTGGCAATCCAAAACTTGGGACACCGCTCATGCAGGAAAACCCTGAAATGGGTTTAGACCTGCCTTTAAAAGCGCTCGCTTATACCGATGCGGACGGTCAGACCTATCTCACATATACAGCGCCTGCGTCTCTTGAAACGCGTCATAATATTCAAACACATTCGGCCATTATTGAAAAAATGACGGGTGCGCTAGATGCTATGACAAATAAAGCCGTAGAGGCCGAATAAGGGTGAATTTTACCAATTTGGAACCGTTGCCGCGGAATAGCTAATATAGCTTTCAAAGGCGGCCTGACGGGTCAAGAGATAGGTTTCCTCGGCAGCCAGACGTGTGTTTTCCGCAACGATTACGGCGGTAAAATTGGTTTCACCCGCAAAGAATAGGCGCTCGGCCAATTGTTGCGCTTCAATCGCAGTCTCTAGCGAATGTTTATCGAATTTGACTTGATCTTGTCGTCTTGACCAATTTTCAAGGGCTGTATCTATATCGAGAACGGCTTCAAAAACGGTCTCTTCATAATTTATCAGAGCTTGTTTTACCTGCGCATTTTCTTGATCAATATTGGCCAAAAGCCGACCTCTACCCAAAAGCGGCTGAACAATGCTCGCAAATAGAGAGGATGAGACATTTCCAAAATTTGCCAAATTTCCTAGAGATCCCAATCTCAATACATCACCACCCAATGTAATATCTGGATAGAGCGCAAGTTGCGCGGCCTGGCGACTTTGCGTTGCACCAACTAAAGCCCATTCAGACGCCCTAATATCCGGCCTATGTCTGACAATATAATCAAGGCGCGGCGGTGAAATTTGTGTGGGAAGTGAGGGCGTAGACGTTGAACTATCTGAAAGCACGCTTTGTAAATCCTGAGGAACGGCTTGAACGATTAAAGCAATCGCATTTCGTGTCGCTGTTTTTTGAGCTTCGAGGTCGACAATATTGGAGCGCAATTGCGAGATCTGGGTTTCGGCCCGATTTAAATCCAATTTTGAGCTATAGCCATTATCGACAAGTCGAGTGATCCGGCTTTTATTTTCAACCAATCTTTTTAAATTGCTTTGGCTAAGTGCAATTCTGGCCTCTGTTGTCCGATAAGATGTATAGGCCTGACTAACTTGCGCCAAAATAAGCCGCCTAATGTCTTGAACATTAGCCTGACTATTTGCCAAATTAGATTGGGCCTGCCGAACCGTTGTTCGCGTGCGTCCAAAGAGATCCACATTCCACTCAAGATCCAGAGACGTGCCGACATCGGCGTCACTCACATCAAAAAGAACTGAATCCCCATTTAAATCCACGGTTGGTAACAGATCTGCTCTGACACCTCGCAAGATAGCTTCGGCTTGCTCGACATTTGCGAGAGCCCGCTTGGTATCAAAAGACCGATTTAGCGATTCATAAACAAGGCGGTTAAGAAGAGGGTCTTGAAAATTTTCCCACCAATAGCGCGCATCTTGCGATTTAAAGGCGTTTTCCGGCAAAGTTGCTAAACTTGTTAGATAGTCCGTTTCATGCGCCGAATAGTAATCTTGTGTAACGCCGGGCCGTAATGTCTCAGGCGCTCGATCGACCGATGCGCATGAAGCAAGAAGTGAGGTGAGGGCGATAATGGCGCCATGATTTAGGATGTCTCGATTTGTCATGGCATAGTGTTTTCAAGTTTCGACCTGACACAGACATAGGTGATCAATATTAATTTGAGCATAATTCACAAGGTTAATAATGTGTCAAAATTTTTGACACCCCCCCCAATGTTAAGCCCCGCTTAAGTATGTTTCTAAATCGAATATCAAACATAGTATCGTATTAGCTGCTCCAACTTGAAGCGTTTGCGAGTAAGTATAAGATGACTAAAAAGGTGAAAAATATCCGCTCGCCTTGGAGCCTAGGCAAGCATTCCGGCTTTATATTGATGCTATCTTTCGGGATCAATTTACTTGGACTTGTTGGCGCGATTTATATGATGCAAGTCTATGATCGGGTCTTAAGTAGTGGCTCAGTTCCGACACTCGTCGGCATATCTATCATTGCGCTTATCTTATATTTATTTTTGGGATGTCTGGATTATCTTAGAACCGCATTTTTGAGTGCACATGGCGAAAGCTTCGCAGATAAACATGCCCCCAAAGCCTTTCAAACGGCCCTAAACGCCCATGCGAGAGATAGCCATAAATCTGGACGTCGTTACGCCGTAGAAGACTTAGGAACGATAAGACAATTCATCACATCAAAGGGGTATTCCTCTATATTTGACGTGATGTGGACACCCGTATTTTTGTTTTTCATATTCAGTTTACATATGGTTCTGGGCGTCACCGCAATGGTGGCGACAGTCTTTCTGATTGGCGTTGCCCTTTTAAAAGAGCGTATATCTCGTAAACGGGTTGAGGCTGAGAGCGAACGTATTAGCGCCTCACGTCAAGGGCTTGCTAATATTCAAAGACATGCGCAGCTCGTCATCGCAAATGGGATGAGCGAAAATATGGCGCAAAAATGGATGGCGTCTGAAAAAACAGCGCGCATTGACTCTTTAAACTTCTCGTCTCTGTCAGCAAAATATACAGTCTCTTCGAAAACAATTCGGATGATTGTCCAATCCATGATTTTGGGACTGGGTGGATTCCTTGCTATTAAGGGTCATATTTCACCCGGCGCGATGATCGCAGCTTCGATCGTCTTTACGCGAACAATTTCACCTGTTGAACGTCTCTTGGCGAATTTTGCCTTACTGACACGCGCAAGACAATCTTGGGCGCGTGTGAAGACTTGGATTTCTGCGGATATAGAAGATCATAAAATTTCTTTGCCAGTACCATCTGAAAAGCTTGAAACTGAAATTGGCTATCTCGTGCCACCTGGCGCAAAACAACCTGTCTTAAAAAATGTCAAATTCGCGCTTAAGTCTGGAGACGTTCTAGGGGTCGTTGGCCCAAGCGGAAGCGGTAAATCATCTCTTGCTAAAGCTTTGTCTGGTGCTTGGATGGTTCAAAACGGCTCTGTCGCTTTGGACGGTGCCGATTATCCGGACTGGCGTCAGGATCAATTAGGCGCTGCTATCGGGTATATGGCGCAAGATTGTCAGCTATTTGACGGCACAGTTGCAGAAAACATCGCCGGATTTTTGGAAAATTTTGATGAAAACACGGTGATCCATGCTGCCATGACGGCCTGTGCTCATGAGATGATTTTGGGCTTGCCACAGGGATATAATACGCCTGTCGGGCCAACTGGAATTTCTTTGTCTGCCGGGCAACGCCAAAGAATAAACCTCGCACGGGCCTTATTTGGAAACCCATTCGTCATTGTCTTGGATGAGCCGAATTCAAATCTCGATGATGCAGGTGAAACAGCTCTATTAGAAGCGGTCAAAAATCTCAAAGATGCGGGTAAGATCGTTATTATCGTCGCGCACCGTAAGAAGATTTTGAAACATGCTACAAAATTATGTGTCATTAAAAATGGAACACTTGGATTATTTGGACCTGCTAAGGCCGTTGCCGAAAAATTAATGGGGTCAAATAAGGCGAAGACGGACAAACCCGTTAAACGTGCGCAACCCTCAAACCGTACGCCCGTTTTGGAGAAAACCCTTGAGCAGATGAAGGTAGAAAAGGCGAAGCCGTCAACTCAAAAACCAGATCTTCCGGAGCTTCCGCCTCAACCAGGTAAAACTGAATATGCGCCTATTCAATCGACGCCCGTTCAACCTGATCAGGCGGCACTCGCAACGACGGCGCTGCGTTTTAATGCACCGCCAAATCCCTATTTAAATCCTGAAGGGGTGACACACAATGCGTCCTGATTTCCAAAACCCCAATAAGCCTGCGTCAAAAGACGTCTTTTCCAAAAGGCTTCAGAAAATTGCCTTTAGAGGATTGTTGACCTCAGCTGCTTTTGGTGGATTACTCTTCGCGTCTATCTTCATGATTAATCTTGAAGGCGCCGTCATTTCACCGGCGACAGTTATTCCCGAAGGTGAGAATAAACTTGTCCAACATCGTGAGGGCGGGATTATCAATAGCCTATTGGTCAAAGACGGCGATGTTGTGTCTGAGGGGCAATGGCTTGTTCTTTTAAATAATCAGGCGGTTAAATCTGAGTTCAACGTGCTCAAATTTCGTCGGGTTGAACTCGGTGCGAAACTCGCAAGACTAAAGGCTAACCTTACGCCTGATGAGCCGTTTTCCTATTACCTACCCGAAGATACGAGGCGTGACCCTGCGGCCAATCAAATTGTGACGACACAGAAACAATTATTTGAAGCAGAACGCGGATCTTTCTTGGCGACACAACAAAAACTCAATGAGCGAATTAGCTCGCTGCAATCAGAAATTACGGCGCTCGAGTCCCAAATCCAGACGACCTCTCAACAAGCTCGTTTGATCGAACAGCAAATCAGCGATATTTTACCGCTTGTAGAAGATCAACTTGTTCCTAAAGCACGAGAGTTGGATCTGCGTCGCGGACTTGTTACGGCACAAAGCCAGCTCGATTCTTTAAATGTGTCGCGTGTTAGATTGGAATCTAATTTGATCAATGGCCGAAATGAACTCAGCCAATTTGTTACGACGTCTGAACGTGATATATTGAGCCAGGTTGAGGCTACAGAGGCGGAATTGCTGGAGGCCAACCAAGGCTATGACCGTCTACAAGATCAATTAAACCGTCATGTTATTCAGGCTCCTGTTTCTGGTAAGGTGCATGAACTCACTGTGTTTAATGAGGGCGGTGTTATCCGACCTGGCGAAACGGTTATGAAGATCGTGCCACAGGACCAAGAAGTTGTCTTATCTGCGAAGGTTAGACCAACGGATATTGATCAAGTCTTTATTGGCCAATCTGTAAGATTGCGGTTTGACGTATTTGACGTCAATAAGACACCCGAAATCACAGGCTCGGTCAGCCATATTGGTGCTGATATGTCCTTAAATGAGCAGACAGGTCTTCCATTTTTTGAAGTGACAATTTCGATTGAGGCGGATGAAATCGCGGAATTGGGCAGTGCCGATATTTTAGCCGGTATGCCGGTTACAGCGATGATCAAAACGGAAAGCCGCACATTGTTTAGCTACCTAACCAAGCCGCTTGCGGACCATTCGGTTAAAGCCTTCCAATAAATTTGATCAGAGACAAAATAAAAGCTCCCTTGAGTGATCAGGGGGGCTTTTGATTGTTTTAAATTGAACGTCGACGAAAGCCTGAAATTCTTAAACCTAGCGTTATGGTTTTCGAAATTTGAGGGTCATCCGATCACTTTCACCAATGGCTTCGCGTTCGGCTTTTAGGGCCTCATCATCTTTGGCGCCGCTAAGCGAGGGTGGGAGACGCCAAACAATATCATCTTTACCTGGCACATCTTTTGGATTGGCATTTATTTCTGACGAATTGACCAATTCAAAACCGGCTGTTTCGAAAATACGGATAACATGGCTTTGTTTCAGATAGCCCTTTGAACCATTGGCCCAGTCATCACTAGCGCTTTCTGGCGCGCGGTGTTGTACGACGCCAACAATACCACCCGATTTTAGCATATCATGGGCGAGAGAGACGGCGTCTGTCATATAGCCACCTTCGTTCTCAAAACGGTTAAAATTATGAAGGGCGCGAATGAAAAGAATGGCGTCTAACTCCGCTTTAGGCGCCCCGTCGCCAGAAAATGTAATGGCTGAAACAGGCGCGCCGCCCTCAACCCACTCACGCGCATTTGCCGTCCACTCTTCTGGCCAGTTGGCTTTCGTTTCAATAAATTCGGGTGTCGCGAAACTAAACTCGCTCCACATTTCCATGGCATAATCGACGCCCAAAAGGTGTCCGTCTTTTCCGAGATATGGGATAAGAATCTTTGAGTACCATCCGCCGCCGGGCAATGCTTCGGCAACTGACATACCAGGCGTAATGCCAAAAAACTCTAACGTGTCATGCGGATTGCGATATTTATAGCGGGCTTTTGCTTCATCTTCCTGACTTGTTAAAACAGTTTCTAAGGCAGTCGAGTCAAATTGCGCCGCTGGCGATGATGAACCACTATCTGAACATCCAACAAATAATAGGGAGGCGACAGAAAGGGTAAGAATTGTCTTAAGTGGTTTAATCATGATTTTGTTCAACCCATTTTAAAAATTTAGTCTTCGACGATGTCTCGTTTTTCGTAAAACTCGCCATATTTCCGATATTTTGACAAGTAATCCGGTACAATAGATTCAATTGTTTTTGGCTTTATACCAAAAGCTTCAAACCCAATCGCGTCATCAGAGACAAGATTGTCAAGCTTCAGACTTTTGACTTGATCGCGAGTTAGGAAAGGTTTGACAAAGGGCAGGGCACCGGAAAGTTCTCCCATGACACCCATAATATTTGCTGCAAACCACGGCATGGGAAGCAAGAGACGTTTCTTGTCAATTACGCCCAGCATGAATTTCAAAAGTTCTTTAAAGCTATAGCTTCGCGGGCCACCTAATTCGTAAATTTGACCCGTTGTACCGCGAACCGCACTCTCAGCGACAGCTTTGGCGACGTCTTCGACATAAACAGGTTGGAATTTTGTTTGGCCGCCACCAAATAAGGGAAGAGCTGGCGCGAAAGCAGATAGGGACGCAAATCGATTGAAAAACTCATCCTCTACGCCAAAGATCAAAGAGGGACGATGAATATCGGCGGACGGCACATGTTCCAAGAGACGTTTTTCACCATCAGCTTTTGTGCGGGCATAGTCACTATCCGAGCCAATATCTGCACCAATCGACGAAACATGCACGAGATTGGCAATCCCGGCCTCAGCACATGTTGAAGCAATAAGATCTGGTCCATCCGCATGAAGGGCTTCAAAGGATTGTCGACCGGATTCATATAAGATGCCAACCAAGTTAATCACGGCATCTGCACCTTCAATGGCTTGCGCAACAGAATTTGGAAACCTTAAATTGGCTTGAACCAATTGGACTTGGCCAACATTTCCAATGACTTTGAGTTCCGGTACGACATGGGGATTTCTGACAGCAGCTCTAACACGCCAGCCTTTGGCCACCATGGCACGGATCACATAGCGGCCCAGAAAACCGGAAGCACCGAAAACCGTAACAAGTTTTGAATTGGGTGTCATGAATCGTGACCTTATCTCGAAAACATTCAGCCTACCGATTAGGCTTTCCCGTCCCTTGTGTCCACCTCGTCTTGCAATATACGCAGCCAGTGATCTGCGGCATTTTCGATAAGGTCAACAACATTTCGAAACCCGTCCGGCCCCCCATAATAAGGGTCAGGGACATCTTTGCCATCGGGTAGGAAAAGTGAAAGTTTGGCGCGCATATTGCCAGGCGCAATCGAGTTTAGACCGATTAGATTTGAGCGGTCCATCGCTAGAATATAGTCAAATTCCATGAAATCATCGAGGCGGACCTTTCGCGCAGCCTGCCCAGCAAAACTATATCCGCGTCTTTCACCTTCCGCACGGCTTCTTGGATCAGGCGGCTCACCCGCATGCCAGGCTCCGGTTCCTGCACTATCAATTACAATTTTATCTTTATAACCGGCCTGAGACGCGCGCGACCGAAAGACAGCTTCCGCTGTAGGGGACCTGCAAATATTACCGAGACAAACAAAGAGAATTGATGGCATAAGGGGCTTATGGCACATCCAAAACATATCGTCATCCTTACGGGAGCAGGAATTTCGGCAGAAAGTGGCATTGATACCTTTCGGGATGCGGGCGGCCTGTGGGAAAATCATCCAATCTCACAAGTCGCAACCCCTGAGGGCTTTGCAGCAGATCCCGCCCTCGTTCACCGATTTTATAATCTCAGGCGGGAGGCCTTAAAAACAGTTGAGGCAAATGCAGCGCATAAAGCGATTGGTCGGTTGCAATCAGAATTTGACGGCGAGGTGACTTTGGTGACGCAAAATGTGGATGACCTCCATGAACGCGGTGGATCACCCCATGTCATACATATGCATGGGCAATTGCTCTCTGCGCTTTGTGCGTCTTGTGGTCATCGTTGGGAAAATAAAGATGATTTATCTGTTTCCTCCATTTGTCCGTCTTGCGGATCGGAAGGAGCCCCACGTCCAGATATTGTTTGGTTTGGCGAAATGCCATATGCCATGAACACAATTGAGACAGCGGTACACGCCTGTGATCTCTTTGTTTCAATCGGAACCTCAGGTGCCGTCTATCCGGCCGCAGGCTTTGTTCAATTTGCCAAATCAACAGGCGCAAAGACGTTAGAGCTAAATCTTGAGCCTTCAGAAGGATCCGCTATTTTCCATGAAAGTCGACTGGGTCCCGCGACACAGCTTGTCCCAGACTGGGTGGACGAGATTTTGGGCTGAGATAGGGACCTTAAAACCGGCACTACGCATCGAAGTCTGGTGCTTCTAATTTCCCTGTCTTTGACATTTTAGGAAAGAGAAACCGCCAACTCGCCGCGATACCGATGGCTGCAACGCCCCCGATTGTAACGGTAAAGACGGCACCGAAAAGCGCTGCCATCGCGCCCGCGCGAAATTCACCTACCTCATTACTGGCGCCAATAAATATGCCGTTCACCGCATTGACACGTCCTCTGACGCGATCAGGTGTCCAGAACTGGACAAGGATTTCGCGGATATAGACGCTGACCATGTCAAAGGCTCCGACCAGAGCAAGGGCAAGGATAGAGACCCAGGCGATCTTTGATATCCCAAACACAGCCGTGGCTGCGCCAAAGGCTGCGACCGTGAAAAGTAATATGGGTCCTGCGTGATTTCGGATCGGAAACCGCACAAGCAGGATAACGGTGATGATGGCACCAATCCCGGGCGCGGCGCGCAACAGTCCATTTCCGATGGCACCAACATTTAAAATGTCTTCGGCATAAATCGGCAGGAGTGCCACCGCACCCCCGAGTAAAATCGCAAAGAGATCAAGGGTCATGGCCCCCAGGATGATTTTCTCTTTCCAGATATATTGAAAGCCGCCCACAATCGTCTCCCAATCGGTAGGGTCTGTTTCTTTTTGTTGATTTGGTTTTTCGAGTGAAAATATCAAAAGCGCGGCAAAGCATAATATGATAGCAGAGATACTATAAGCGAGCGGCCCAGATATCGCGATTAAAAGTCCACCTAATGCAGGTCCAACAATAGTGGCGAGTTGCCATGAGGAGGTCACCCATCCAACGGCGTTGGGAAAGTCTTGTTTCGGGACGACATTGACAACCAATGAACTTGAAGCCGGTGAATGAAAGGCGCGCGCGACCCCAAGGACTGTCAATATTATGAGCACAAATGTGGGCTGCAAGGTTCCAGTCAAAGATAAAATTAAAATGCCTAAGGCGCAGATCATCATTAAAAGAATGGCTGACCCCATAACGCGTCGCCGACCTAAAACGTCAGCCGCGAGGCCTGTAACCAAAACAAGAATAAGCGCAGGCAGAAATTGTACCAAGCCAATGAGACCCAGCAATAACGCATTTTTCGTCTCAATATAAATCTGCCAGGCCACAGCGGTGGCTAGAATCTGAATGGCTGTTGCGGTCAAAAACCGCGCCCAGAAAAACCGCTTAAAGGCGGAATGCCGAAAGGCCGAGAAACTGTCTTCTTTTGATGTGTTCTGGCCGGACATATTTCATGCATTATCAGGCGACATGGTCACGACAAGCCGTTATCTAATCATTTGTGCGTTTAAAAATTTATATCGATGCAGATGCTTGCCCTGTGCGCGAGGAAACCTTCAAAGTTGCGCGCAGGCATAATGTGCCCGTCGCCGTTATTGCCAATAGTTTTATAAGAGTTCCAAAGGAGCCAGGATTTAGCTTTCATTTGGTCGATGATAGTTTTGACGCCGCAGATGATTTTATCGCTGAGGCTGCGGATGAAAATGCGATTGTGATTACCTCGGATATTTTGCTGGCTGAACGCGTCTTGAAATCCGGTGGGCGTGTGCTGGGCTCAAATGGTAAGCCTATGACGCTTGATACAATTGGAAGCCAGATTGCCATACGCGCGATTATGGCCGATTTACGTGCAGGCGCGGAGCAACCTAATATTGGCGGTCCGCCACCTTTCACAGCGCGTGACCGGTCTCGATTTTTAGAAGCGCTACATTTAATGGTCGAAACGATGAAACGCGGCGGGTGAGAGGTGAATATGCGATTTATATCTCTGATATGTGTCGGGCTAAGCTTGGCCTTGCAAGGCTGTTCCAAGACTGACTGGGTAAAGGTTGATGATTTCGAGGCGCCTGACGCGATAAAAGCTTGGCACCGCCTTGATGTTGATAATCAAACCGATCCCTTTATTGAATCGCCTCAGATCAGCGATATTAAAGCGGAAAACGGCAATCACTTTATGATCCGCAAACCGGCCGCAGAGGGCGTGATTGGCAATCGCAAAGCCATTGGTCTGCGAGCATTACCTGTTCCGATTGCGGAGGGAGAGATGGCGACGCTTTATCTACGGTTTAACGTCGAAGCCTTTCCAAATAACCATTCCTTTGGTCTGACAAATCGCGGCGCGGGTGATATGGCGGAATTGGGCTATAATGCGTTTGAACCTATGTTTCGGATCACGGATAAGGCGGAAAGTGACGGCACTAAAAATGATGGCACTTTCATGGTGCTTACGGGACCTAAGACCTATGCCAAAATAAAAAACCCAAAAACAGGTGAGGCGGCAAAGCCGCTTGACCCTAATATCTGGTATGAAATGTGGGGCGTCATCAATAATGCACCTGTCGCGAAAGGCGGACAGAGCTATGATTTATATATGCGAGGCGGAGAATTTACAGAGCAGATCAAAGTTTTCGAGGGTGCGCAATTTCGAATGAAACGCGAAGAAGGATTAATCGGTTTTATGGCGATTTCAAATACGGGTCCCAAGCGCGATCCTTACGGAAATGGCGGCGTACGCTATGATGATATTTTCATCGCAAATGGGCGTGTTCTGACAACGCCTTAAAGATCAGGTTGACGCAGCCATTAACGCGCCTATGTTGCGCCCGATTTTAAAAACTGCCTTTGGACTAACAGGATTTACCATGACTTTAGACACACTCCAATCCGCCATTGAAGCTGCTTGGGAAGATAGAGCGTCTTTATCACCTGACACCAAAGGTGAGGCGCGCGATGCCATTGAAACCGCTATTGGAAAACTTGACGATGGAAGTCTGCGTGTCGCGTCGAAATCAGGCAATGGTGACTGGGTTGTCCACCAATGGCTAAAAAAGGCTGTGCTTTTGGGCTTTCGTATTCATCCCAATGCAATGATGACAGGCGGTCCGCAGGATGGTCATTTCTTTGATAAGGTCCCGTCCAAATTTGAAGGTTGGACCGAAGAGGATTTTGCCAAAGCTGCTTTTCGGGTTGTGCCGCCGGCGGCGGTAAGACGCGGAAGTTTTATTGCGCCAAATGCCGTGCTCATGCCGTCTTACGTCAATATTGGCGCACATGTCGGATCAGGCACAATGGTTGATACATGGGCGACCGTTGGGTCTTGTGCGCAGATCGGTGAAAATGTGCATTTATCGGGCGGTGTTGGAATTGGTGGCGTGTTGGAACCGCTACAGGCCAATCCAACGATTATCGAAGATAATTGTTTTATCGGCGCGCGGTCTGAAGTGGTTGAAGGTGTGATTGTCAGAGAAGGCGCTGTCCTCGCCATGGGTGTCTTTATTTCGCAATCAACGAAAATCTTTAATCGCGCCACGGGAGAGATCAGTTTTGGTGAAGTGCCTGCCTATTCCGTCGTGGTTCCAGGAACCCTGCCGTCAAAAGATGGAAGCCATAGTCTGGCCTGTGCTGTCATTGTAAAAACAGTGGATGCAAAAACCCGCGCCAAAACAGGTGTGAATGAATTATTGCGCGATTAGGTCTATCGCGACGCGATTTTATATCTGCGTATTCTCTCTTGCGTTTCGAGTTATCTTGGGCAGAAGGCGCTTATGGATCGTAAACCGCCATATCAGCCAATCCCATTTATCGATTTGGCGTCGCAATATCAGCGCCTGAAATCCGATATTGATGCCCGTATCCAAACCGTATTGGATCACAATCAATATATTTTGGGCGATGAAGTCCGCGAGTTAGAAGCGGCTTTGGCAAAGTATTGCGGGGCAAGTGAGACAATAAGCTGTGCCAATGGAACCGATGCCTTGATCTTGCCGCTAATGGCTTGGGGCGTTAGTCAAGGCGACGCCGTCTTTGTGCCGAGTTGGAGCTATTGCGCGAGTGCGGAAGCTATTGCCCTATTGGGGGCGACGCCAATTTTCGTCGATGTGGATCCACGGAGCTATAATATGGATCCAAATAATCTAAGAGCGGCTATCGAAAATTGTCCGACTGACCTCACGCCCAAAGTTGTGATGAGCGTGGACCTCTTTGGGCAATGCGCGAATTATGATGAACTCACCCCGATCACCAAAGAATTTGATCTCAAGCTTTTGGCAGATTCCGCGCAAGGCTTTGGCTCGACACTCAATGGCTTGCACCCCATCCATTGGGCGGATGCAGCAACAACCAGTTTTTTTCCAGCCAAACCTTTAGGGTGTTATGGTGACGGCGGCGCTGTTTTTACAAATGATGCGGAGCTTGCAGATATTATTCGTTCGCTTCGCATGCACGGTGCGGGCAAAGACAAATATGACAATGTTCGGATCGGATTAAACTCTCGCTTAGATACGATCCAAGCGACCGTGTTACTGTCCAAGCTTTCTATTTTTGAAGATGAGATTACAGCCCGCAATGAGATAGCTGATCGTTATAATCAGGCTCTTGGCCAATATGTTCAGACTCCTTTTGTCCTGGACGGGGTCAGACCAATCTGGGCAATTTATACGGTAGAGACTGAAGATCCGGATGCTTTGCAAAAAGCTCTAGGCAAGCATGGTATTCCCGCGCCGCGTTATTACCCCAAGCCCATTCATCGCCAGACGGCCTATACGGACTATCCGATAAGCTCAGCGGGGCTCGCTGTTACCGAAGCTTCAAGTGCGCGCTCGATTAGTCTGCCGATGCACGCATATCTGGCTCGAGACATCCAGGACCGGATCATTAGCGCCGTTAAAGACGCCCTTCATTAAGACGCAGCCAATCGCGTTTTGAAAGGCCGTAAAGCTGGTCTAGAAATTCCATTTGCAGACCAATGGGCCTTGTATGCGGCGAATTCCACATTAAGGCGATACCCGCTTTGGCCTCTGGATCAAAAAGAACAAGTGAGCGGTAGCCTTGGACACCACCGCGATGCCCCACAACTTTGTGACCGTGAAAATCATAGACACGCCACCCCAAGCCATAATGGGCGCGTTGCAGATCTCTGAAGCGTCTATTCATAAAATTTTGCTCAGAGGTGGTTTGGATAACTGGCGTTTGCATCGCTGTTAGGCGATCCGCCGGGATCTGATCGCTTTCCGGGAATTGGGCAATCATCCATTTTGCCATATCCTTGACGGACGAGTTCACCCCAGCTGCCGCTGGAATACGGTAATAGGTTGGTTTAACCTCGCTGATGCGTTGACCGTAACGATTATGGGGTCGCGCCCACCGCTTATTTTGCGTCAAGCCCTCAAGCGTTGCTGAGGCTGTTTCCATACCTAGCGGGTCAAAGACGCGGTCTTTTAAAACCGTTTTATAGGGTAAGCCCGTTTTCGCTTCGACAATTTCTGAGATCGCATCATAGGCGACATTTTGATAGGTGTGACAGGTTCCGGGTTCACACAGTGTCCCAAGACTTTGCAAGGCACTCCGGGTTGGTTTAGCCGCTTTTCCGGCCTCAATACGATTATCATAGGCATTTCGAACAATGCCTGTTTGATGTGATAGGAGATGGAGGAGATTGACCGTTTTCGCGTCACCCGGGAGATCGAGCGACGGTGCGAGGTCTTCGGCTTTATCTGCGAGAGATACTTCACCGTCTTCGATCAAAGATAGCAAAGTATTTGCAGCAACCCCTTTTGAAACAGAGGCCCATCGAAAGACTGTATCAGCTGTCACCTGACGTCCGCTATCGCGCACTTCTTCGCCATATCCCTTGGCAAAGGCGATCTCTCCATTCTCGACAATGGCCATAGCAAGGCCTGTCATTTCGAGCTGTTGCATAAGCAATTCGGCGCGTCGGTTTAATTCTTCAACATCAAGCTTTTGTGTCTGATTTAAATCGGGCAGACTGGTCTGCGTAGGGGGAACATTTGGAAGTACAGAATTCTGCGCATGGGCGCCCATAGATAAAGCTAGCGAGAGACTTATGGCCGAAATCGTCTTCATAGACCGCGCCCTAATGCGTTTTGAGGCCCGCAACAATTGTTCAAAAGATGAAAAATACCTCATGTAAACATCCAGATTAAGAGGGCTGCGCCTAAGGCGAGCCGATAGAGCATAAAGGGGAAGAAGCCGATGCGACCTACCCATTTCATAAAGAGCGCGATACAGGCATAGGCGGTTATAAAAGATAGGCCCGCGACGACGAGTCCATTGGAAAGCGTCGCTGTTTGTTCAGCCGCGTCAGCCGTCATTAATTTCAACACAGCAAATAATCCACCTGCGCCAATAATAGGCAAGCTCATCAACATTGAAAAACGGGCGGCGGCCTCACGAGACAGTCCCATAAATCGTCCAGCCGTCATGGTGATGCCGGAGCGCGAAGTTCCCGGAATAAGCGCGATCGACTGTGCAAGACCCAAGGTTATAGCGCCTTTCCAGGTCAAATCAGAGACTGGCTTATCCGATTTTGCCCAAATATCTGATAGCCACAATAAAACGCCAAATGTGATGGTCGTAAAGGCGATAACACCCGGGGAACGGATCGCTTGATCCAGTTCTGTTGTCGTTAGAATAAAGCCGAGCAAAAGGGCAGGCGGGGTTGAGAGAATGAGGTTTAAAGCCAAAGCCGAATTCACATTTAGCTTGCGCCCCAGCAAATCAATAAACCCTTTAAAGATGTCGATAACGTCTTTTCTAAAATAAGCTAGAACCGCAAAGAGCGAGCCAAAATGCGCCATGACATCAATGAGTGGGCCCTGATCATCCCATTCAAACAATATCGAAGGTAAAATCAAATGGGCTGAAGAGCTGATCGGCAGAAACTCCGTCAATCCTTGAACAATAGCCAATAGAATCAAATGTAACCAAGACATGGAACTGCCCTAGAGAAACAGGGTTAATGGAAAGTTTGGTCCAGCGAAAAGCGCTGCTATTTTTGAACCTAATATGGGTTTATGGCCATTTCACAACAGGAGGCATGGAGCTGAGGATGGTTTTAACATTTCCGCCCGTTTTAAGCCCAAAGGTTGTGCCGCGATCCCATAATAGGTTGAACTCGACATAACGCCCTCGCGTAATAAGCTGTTCTTCGCGTTCGGCGTCGCTCCAAGGTTCAACCATACGTCTGCGTACAATTTCTGAATATGTGCTAAGAAAATGCCGTCCGACGTCTTGTGTGAAGGCAAAATCGGCTGACCAATCGCCACTATTATGTCGGTCATAAAATATACCACCAATGCCGCGCGGCTCATCCCGATGTTTGAGATGGAAATATTCATCACACCAGTCTTTAAAACGCGGATAATCCGCGACGTGATGTGGCGAGCAGGCGGCTTCCATACCGGCATGAAAAGCTTTGGCGTCCTTTGTGTTTTGCGCGCGATCAATTGCAAGGGTGGGCGTCAGGTCAGCGCCGCCGCCAAACCAATCCTGTGTGGTCACAATATAGCGCGTATTCATATGAACAGCCGGAATGCGTGGATTTCGCATATGGGCGATCAGCGAAATACCAGCAGCCCAGAAGCGCGGATCTTTATCTGCGCCTGGTGTGCGGGCCGCCATTTCGGGTGTGAATTCGCCTTTGACCACGCTGATATGAACGCCGCATTTTTCAAAGAGGCGCCCGCGCATCATGCCGCCCGTACCGCCGCCGCCATTCTCGACCTTGCGCAGCCAATCTTCATATTCAAACGTGCCGGGCTCACCCGGATAAAGATTTACTGGTGCCTCGCGTTCCAGGCTTTCAAATTCAGCGCAAATTTTATCGCGTAAGTCGCGGAACCAGCTTGTTGCGAGCTCTTTATTCTCCGCAAATTTATCCGTCATTCCAGCCTCGATCCGTCATGAGATAGGTCGCGAAACTGGCAAGCCAATGAGACCCTGAATAATGTTCCGCTGTTACAGCCGCAACACCAGAGCTTTGGTGAATTTTTGCCGCAGAGACAAGGCTAGCGCGCCGTGCGTCATTTTCAGGTAGGGCGCGCGCAATATTATAAAGGTTCCAAGCACGGGATGAATTTACGCCATCAAGATGGACGAGTTTTCCGTCACTGGCATCTTTAACAATGGCAGGTGCCAGCCAGTCACTCGATCCGTCACGTGGAATTTGCGGCATAAAACTTAATAGCCAGCTATTATATTCGCTTGCAGGCAGAACACGTCGCATAAGGTCCGCGGTCATCAGGCAAGGTGACAGGAAATCTTCACCAGAGGGTTCATAAGCCATGGGGCAATTTACATCGGCTTTGTGAAATTCCAGGCTTTTCATTTTAATCAGATCGGCAAATTCATCATCCCCAGCCGTCTCGGCCCAATCCAACATAAGGGTAAAAGCAAATGAACTTTGATTATGTGTACCCAGACGAATGGGATAGGCAAGTTTTGGCAACCAGTCTTTTGTAGCTTGAACAATATCAGCCTCAAGCGGTTCGAGGATGTCCAACCAGGTTTTGGCTTGCGGATCATCCCACTCTCTAAGTTCGGCGGTTAATTGAAGATACCAGGCCCAACCATAGGGACGTTCCCAAGATCCGCGCTCTTCTCGTCTGAAATTCGCCAGTTCGCCTGCCATATTTTCTTCGGTGAAATTTTGATTGAGCTTTGCGATGGCTTCATCGCGCCAAGCGGCATTTGCTGGCGCTTCGCGCAATAACCGCACTAATAACCAATGGCCATGGACCGCACTATGCCAATCGAAACAGCCATAAAAAATCGGAAAGATTTCTTTTGGCGGACCAATCGTGTCAGCCGTATTCGTCGTGCGCGAAATCTTATTCGGAAATTCTTTTTGCACGCAATCTAGCGCCAGCCTTGAAAAGCGTGTGCTGAGCTCTGGCGAAATTTGCGTTGGAAAATCTGCCGCGCTTGGCAAGGCAATGTTAGGCTCGGACGCTTTGTTTGGTGCAGACTCTTTACTATTTTTCGGCACGCAAGACACGAGCAAGGTTGTGGAGGCAATGAGGGGGAGGATAATTTTTTTCATGAAAAGCCTTATGGCAGGTCGCACGTTTGTCGCAAGGCCTCAAAAAGGGTGATCGACACTGAATTTGATAGATTAAGGGATCTGGCGCCTTTTGCCATAGGAATGACAATGCGCGCATCAACACTTTGATGGACGAAATCGGGCACGCCTGAGCCTTCCGCGCCAAAGACGACACAATCATTAGGTTGGAATTCAAAATCTTGTAGTGGGGTCGCGCCCTTGGTTGTCATTAAAACAAGCCGGCCTTTGGCCCCCGCACGGACCTGATCCCAATTTTGATGGGTTTTTAGCCCGCCTGGAACGTCGTAATCCATGGCAGCTCTGCGCATACGTTTATCGCCAAGTGGAAAACCGCAAGGCTCTACAAGGGAAAGCCCAACACCAAAACAAGCGCAAGACCGCATGATCGAGCCCAAATTGCCCGCGATTTCTGGCTGATATAGTGTGATTTCCATATTTGAAGCTTATTGTGACACCTTAAAATATGCAAAACTTTACGTTCGAATATGCAGTTAACTGTATTCTTTATGATAATTGCGTCGCAATGCCGCGAATAGGCTCTGGCAATCCTGTTTATATCCCTATAAACACCGCCCGATTCATGAATCTTGCCGTGATATCACGGTTTAAAGGGAGTGGCCGAAAGACATGTCTGATCATCCTGAGACCCATGAGGGTTTAGAAGACGAGTCCAAACGTGATTTTATCTATTTGGCGACTGGTGCTGCAGCAGCTGCCGGTGCGGCGGCTGTCGCGTGGCCTTTAGTGGCGCAAATGGGCAAGGCTGCCGATACCTTATCTGCCGGATCGATTGAAATTGATCTGTCAAGAGTTGCAGAAGGTCAGCAATTAAAGATGTTATGGCGCGGTAAACCCGTTTTTGTCCGTCACCGTACGGCTGAAGAAATTGCTGAAGCCGAAAGTACGAATGTGGAAGAATGTCCTGACCCTGAAGCGGATGGTGATCGTCTCATACCTGATTTAAATGGTAACTTACGCCCGCAATATTTGGTTATGGTCGGGGTTTGTACGCATTTTGGATGTGTCCCTGTGGGTGAGAATGGAGATTTTGGGGGGTGGTACTGTCCATGCCACGCATCTCATTACGATACATCAGGTCGCATCCGTAAAGGACCGGCGCCAAAGAATATGGCGATCCCGCCCTATGAATATATTTCCGAAAACGTCATCAAGGTAGGATAATCTCATGGCCGGACATCCTTCGACCTATGAACCAAAATATGCCGCCACGAAATGGATAGATCAGCGTCTGCCGATCATTCGTATGGGCGCGGATTATATGACATTTCCGTCGCCGCGGAATTTGAATTATTGGTATACATTTGGTGGTATTTTGGCGCTTTGCCTCGTCATTCAAATTATTTCAGGCGTTATCCTTGCTATGCATTATGTGGCTGATGTCGACTCGGCCTTTGCCTCTGTTCAACGTATTCGCCGGGATGTCCCCTTTGGTTGGTTGTTACAATCTATGCATGCGGTTGGAGCCTCAATGTTCTTCCTCGCCGTTTACATGCATATTTTCCGTGGTCTTTATTACGGCTCCTATAAAGCGCCGCGCGAAGTCATCTGGATTGTCGGCTGTTTGATTTACCTCGTTATGATGGCAACGGCTTTCCTTGGTTATACATTACCTTGGGGGCAAATGTCATTTTGGGGCGCGACCGTGATTACGGGCTTCTTTGGAGCTGTGCCCGTTGTGGGCGAAAGCCTTCAAGAGTGGCTTTTAGGCGGTTATTCCGTCAATAATCCAACGCTCAATCGATTTTTTGCGCTGCATTATCTCTTACCTTTTGTGATTGCTGCCCTTGTCGGACTTCACCTTTGGGCCTTGCATCATGTGGGGCAAAATAACCCGATTGGGATTTCAGAAAAAACAAAAGAAGATACATTAGCCTTCCATCCATTCTACACTGTGAAGGATGCCTTTGCGATTGCAGTCTTCTTAATCATCTTTGCGATTTTCTTATTCTATCTCCCCGACGCCCTAGGACATGCCGATAACTATATTGAGGCAGACCCTCTCGTGACACCGTCCCACATTGTGCCGGAATGGTATTTCCTACCTTTCTATGCGATTTTGCGGGCTGTGCCGGATAAACTATTTGGCCTTATCCTCATGATTGGTGCCATTGTGGTCCTCTTTGTCTTGCCGTGGTTAGATACGCATAAGGTTCGGTCCATGCGCTTCCGTCCAATCGCACGCGGGTTTTTCATTCTCTTCATCGTCTTCTGCTTCATTCTTGGGTGGTGTGGTGCGGGAACACCTGACGATATTGCAATCCCATTTGGGAAAGATTCGGGTATCACATTCCTAATTTTGGGGCGCGTGGCCACGATTTACTATTTCGCATATTTCTTGATAATCTTGCCTGTATTGGGTCTGGTTGAAAAACCACTGAAGCGCCCAGATTCGATTACCAAGGCCGTATTGGGTGAGACCAAATCTGCCGCGGCATAGCGGTTGATTTGTGAGAATTTTGACTAACCGGAGAGCGTAAGACATGGCGTTGAAGACATTAAGAACAGTCCTCCTCGGCGGTGTTGTGACCTTAGCATCAGTGACTGGGATCGCCTTTGCGGCGGGTAGTGGCCCAGTTGGCGATTATAAGATGAAACACCCTGATTGGTCATTTAAGGGCGCGTTTGGTCAATTCGATCGCGAATCTGTCCAGCGTGGTTATCAGGTCTACCGCGAAGTTTGCGCAGCCTGTCATGGCATGAATTATGTGGCCTTCAGACATCTTGGCGATAAAGGTGGACCCTATTATCTCGAGGATTTTAAAAACCCCAATGATAATCCTTATGTGAAGAACTTCGCAGCGGAAGCCTCAATTCCTGATATCGATACTGAAACTGGCGACCCGATTGATCGAGCTGGTATTCCTGGTGATTATTTCCCGAATCCATTTCCAAATGCAGCTGCTGCTCAAGCCTCTAATGGCGGATCTTTGCCGCCTGATTTGTCCAATATGGTCAAAGCAAGATCTGGTGGTGCCGATTATCTCTATAATCTTATGATTGCCTATGGCGACGCACCAAATGGTGTAGAGCTCGCAACAGGCCAACATTGGAACCCGGTATTTACAAATGGCGAAGGCAAAATCGCGATGGCGCCGCCTTTAACTGAAGGTCTGATAGAATATGAAGCGGTCGAATATGAAGATCACGGCGAGATCAAGACTATTCCAGCGCCTGAAGCAACCGTTGAGCAAATGGCAAAAGACGTCACGCAATTTCTGGCTTGGACGGCGGACCCGAAAATGGCAGAGCGGAAATCAACAGGTCTGATGACATTGATCTATCTTCTGATTTTATCGATCCTTTTATTCTTCTCTTACAAACGTGTCTGGAGACATGTGAAACATTAGAGAAGACACGAAAATTTGACGTGAAGACCCGGTTGAAAGATCGGGTTTTTTCATATCATCTATAGCTCAATTTGGAGAGTGAACATGACGCAATGGACTTTGGGCATTTTGGGCGGATCCGGACTATATAATATTCCAGGACTAGAAAACCCAGAATGGGTATCTGTCTCGTCGCCTTGGGGCGAGGTTTCAGATGACATTCTCTTTGCCGAAATTAATGGCGTAAAATTGCGGTTTCTGCCGCGTCATGGCCGCGGACACGCCTTGTCCCCATCCGATGTTAACTACCGCGCCAATATTGATGCCCTTAAACGTGCGGGCTGTACGGACCTCTTATCTGTATCGGCGGTTGGAAGCCTTAAAGAGGAATATGTTCCAGGTCATTTTGTGATGGTTGATCAATTCATAGACCGGACCTTTAAACGCGAGAAGAGCTTTTTTGGAAAAGGCTGCGTTGCGCATGTCAGTGTCGCAGACCCTATTTGTAACCGGCTATCAACATTGGCTGGTGAGGCGGCAAAACAAGCAGGAGCGACTATTCATAAAGGCGGGACCTACCTCGCTATGGAAGGTCCACAATTTTCGACAAAAGCCGAGTCGCATATGTACCGCGCCTGGGGGTGTGACGTGATTGGCATGACAAATATGCCGGAAGCTAAGCTCGCCAGAGAAGCCGAATTGCCCTATGCGACTATGGCGATGGTGACAGATTATGATTGTTGGCATGACGGCCACGGGAGTGTGGATGTGGCCAGTGTAATCGCTATCTTACAACAAAATTCTGCAACAGGGGCTAAAGCGGTTCTTGAATTGACAAAAAAGCTTGGATCAATAGAGCGCACATCCTGTCCAAGCGGAATAGATACAAATTTGGATGTCGCGATTATTACGCCTTCTGCGGCGAGAGATCCAAAATTAATGGCAAAACTAGATGCGGTTGCAGGTCGCGTTTTAAAGTCTTAGAGACGTGGTCTAACGGCACGCCTTATAGATCTGCGCCCCACAAATCTATTTTGCGGGTCCAGCCTTTGAAGCCGCCTTCAGACCTTACTTCACACCATCCAGTCTCATTACAGCTTTCGAGTTTGAGAACGGTGTTAGATTCCGTTCGTGCGATCTCTCTCGCATCGGCTTTAGGTTTTTTTCGAAGGCTTGTCGGGTTTAGGGCAATTACAGTTCTTGACCCTGACAGAGCAGGCTTTCTAACCCAGGCCTCATCCCCAGAAATATCGCGTATTTTTCGCCACATTTCAGTTTCAGCGACGATCATAACGGGTAGGCCACGACGTTGATATTGATAGGCGATCGGGTGGTCGCGACTTGGACCTGTACGCGCATTCACTTTTGTAAATTTCAAAGACACATATCTGGGTACGGCAAAGCCAGACGGGGTCCGGTCAGCACTCACGCGGTAAATATTTTGCGTGTTTATTTGCGGAATAGGCTCAACAATCCGTTGGGTTTCGATCTGAGCCCAAGCGGCTGTCGAAGAGAGCACTGAAAAACAAAGCGTAAAATAAAGACTGCGCATATTGCTCTATTTGCAATAGTTTTGGTTAATCCATTCCTAATTCTGGGCGCTCTACGCATTGCTTTTCTGTCAATATTCCCGCAATGTGACTTTATGAAGAAAAGCCCCAAGGTTGTTGTGACACGCAGACTCCCCGAAGAAGTCGAAGCGCGTATGCGCGATTTATTCGATACTGTGTTACGCGCTGATGATACACCAATGACCCAAGATGAATTGGCGAGCGCGATTTCGGACTGTGATGTCTTTGTTCCGACGGTCACGGATAATATCGATGCTCAGGTAATTGCGGCCGCCTCATCCCGATTACGTCTCATCGCAAATTTTGGGGCGGGAACAGATCATATTGATGTTAAAGCCGCCTATGAAAAAAATATTCCAGTTTCAAACACCCCAGGTGTTTTGACGGAAGATACGGCCGATCTTGCTATGGCGCTTATCTTGGCCGTGCCGCGTCGCTTGGTCGAGGGCGATCGTCTGATGCGCCGCGGTGAATTTGAAGGGTGGGGGCCGACCCATATGTTAGGGCATCGCGTTCGCGGGGGCGACCTCGGAATTGTTGGGATGGGACGTATTGGTCAGGCCTTAGCAAGACGTGCAAATGCTTTTGGTTTAAAAGTCCATTATCATAATCGCCGCCGCCTGCCAAAAGGCATTGAAGCCTCTGTCGGCGCGACTTGGCATGAAAATTTGGACGAGATGTTAGGTCAGGTAAATTTTTTATCGCTGCATTGTCCGGCCACACCCCATACCTATCATCTTATAAATGAAGGCCGTCTGTCGCTTATGCGGCCAGACAGTTATATTATTAATACGGCCAGGGGTGAAATTATTGATGAAGGGGCTTTGGCCGGAGCCTTGAAATCCGGCACGATTTCAGGCGCAGGTCTGGATGTTTATGAACGCAAAGCCAAGCCGCGCGCCCGCCTTCTTGAATTACCAAATGTTATTCTCGCGCCGCATATAGCGTCAGCGACCCATGAATCCCGTCGGGAGATGGGTGAATTGGTCCTAATCAATATCCGCGCCATGATGGATCATCATGCGTGTCCAAATCGTGTCTTACCGCCGGGGGCGAGTTTTCAAATAGCCTCATAGTCCAATAAATTTTTAGCCCAATAACGTCATAGAAAGGGCGCTTCTGATGAAAAAAATCCTACTCTTATCCGCTGTTTTTCTTGCCGCCTGTTCGCAAGCCGAAACAACGACGAAACAAACACCGCAAGCCGAACTCTCAGCGAAAGCGGAACCGCAATCCAAAACGGAGACGAAAGCTGCTGCGGCACCTGCTAAACCCAATATTACAACGCAAGATTTGGGTGGCGGATTTTATATGTTGCTTGGTCCAGGTGGGAATATTGGTGTTAGTACGGGCGATGACGGCGTTTATATGATTGATGATAAATTTGCGCGTTTTGGGCAGGAAATCATCGATGTTGTCGGGACATTGTCAGACAAGCCAATCACATATGTTTTAAACACGCATCATCATGGTGATCATTCAGGTGCCAATGTTGAGATGAAAGAGGTTGGCGCAACTATTGTTGCCCATGATAATGTTCGCGAAAGAATGGGCACTAGCTTTATGAATGAGGCCTTTGGTCGCCAGCAAGATGCGCGCGATCCCGCATTATGGCCAACCTTAACGTTTTCTGATCGTATGACCCTACATTTCAACGGCGATGAAGTGCGTGCCATTCATATTCCACATGGTCATACGGATGGTGATTCCATTGTACATTTCGTCGAGGCCAATATTATCCATCTCGGTGATAATTATTTCCGCGGCATGTTGCCTTTTGTCGATGTTGATTCCGGTGGGAGCATACAGGGCATGATTAAAGCCCAGCAAACGGCTTATGATCTGGCTAATGCAAATACCAAAATTATTCCGGGTCACGGCCCGCTCTCAACTAAAACTGATCTGGGTGATAGTATTGCGCGCTTGCAATCTATTCATGACAGGATCAAAGCGCGCAAAGATGCAGGTGAAAGCCTAGAGGATATTATCGCTGCAGATCCGCTCGAAGATATGACGGAGCTTGAGGCTTTTATCACAAAACCTGCAATGATTACGGCGACATGGCGGTCTCTGGGCGGAGATATTTAAAACGCTAGATTATGAGTTATGGATCTCACGCCTATGTTCCGGATGAAAGAAATGCGTCTGTTCTCTTCAATGTGAACGGAACGCTACTTCCGCGCGATAAAGCGGTGGTGAATGTTTTTGATTCAGGTTTTATGTTAGGCGATGGTGTGTGGGAGGGACTTCGCGTTCACCATGGACGAATTGCCTTTCTCGCTGACCATTTGGATCGATTATGGGAAGGCGCGGCAGCTCTCGACATCGATATAGGGCTTAGCCAATCGGATCTAACGAAGCGAATTTATGACACCCTTGCGGCCAATGACATGCGCGAAGATGTGCATATTCGTCTTATGGTGACACGCGGTTTGCGCTCGACCCCTTATCAAGACCCAAGGGTCATCATATCAGATGCGACAATTGTCATTGCCCCAGAATTTAAAAAAGCCAATCCGGAGACTGCCTTAAATCCCTTGCGGCTTTATACTGTCAGCGTACGGCGCGGGCGATCTGATGTTCAGGATCCTGGGCTTAATTCACATTCCAAGATAAATTGTGTTACGGCCTGTATTCAGGCCATTAAAGCTGGGGCTGATGAAGGCCTAATGCTCGACCCTCAAGGATTCGTTGCAACCTGTAATTCCACGCATTTTTTTATTGTGCGCAAAGGCGAGGTGTGGACTTCATCGGGGGATTATTGTCTGGGCGGCATTACGCGCGGGAAAATCATCGATCTCTGTCGGGCAAATGAAATTCCTGTATTTGAAAAGAATTTCAGCTTGATGAAATGCTATAGTGCGGATGAAGCCTTTACGACGGGGACCTTTGCGGGTCTTGCGCCCGTCGGAGAAATTGACGGGCGACAAATTGGAGAGGGTGTGCGCGGGCCAGTGACGGAGCGCCTGCAACAGCTTTATCTGGCCCTCATTGATCAGGACTGCTCGACGTGATCATTGCGATGTGGTCGGGGCCGCGCAACCTTTCCACGGCCATGATGCGGAGTTTTGGCTCACGCGCAGATTGTACAGTATTCGATGAGCCTTTCTTTGCACCATTTTTAAAACACTCGGGCAAAGATCATCCGGGCCGTCGCGAAACATTGGAACAGTGCGAAACGGATCCTTTGCGTGTGGCAGAGCTTTGCGCCCAGCATGGTCGGCGCGGACAATATGCCTTTCAAAAACATATGCCGCATCACATGTTGGACGGGTTTCCGATGGACTGGTCTAAAGGCGCGAAACATTTTTTTCTGATCCGTGATCCCGTGCGCGTAATTGCAAGCTATGCAAAAGGGCGAGCCGCATTTGATTTGGATGATTTGGGCTATGCGCCGCAACGCAGGTTTTGGGACCTATTGGGACGACCTCCTATCATTCATAGTGAGACAATATTGGAAAATCCCGAAAAAGCGCTGGGATCACTTTGCCAAGCCATAGATATTCCTTTTGATCCAGCCATGCTTTCCTGGGAAGCGGGCGCGCATATTGAAGACGGACCATGGGCACCGTGGTGGTATAAGTCGGTCTGGGCCTCTACTGGTTTTGGCAAGCCGTCTTCAGTGATACCGGAAATATCACCTGACCACCATGATCTATTAGAGGCTTGTCGATCTGACTATAAAACGATGGCGGATCATGCGATTTCAATTAACGGGTAGAAATTACCTAAGATTCGCGCCTGACTTGAATGGGGTTGCAAAAGCTCTGGGATTAAGAAAGTCTCAAGTCCAAATAGGAGATATATTATGATCCGTGCTGGAATTATAGCGATAGCGCTTATGTCATTACCGACAACGGCTTTCGCATATTGTGGAAATAGTGCCGATGGCAACTTTTCTGTGAACTGTCAAAACGGCGTCAAAGTCTTTCGACATAACGCCCCGTCAAGCATCCCTGTTGGAAGATCTGCTGCATCGACCCAATTGGAAATTGCCAAAATTCGTCAAGAAACTGAGTTGCGACGTATTCAAGCAGATCGTCGTTCGCAGGCTGAGATTGCAGATTTAAGGCGTCTCGAAATTGAAAATGAACGGTTCCGCAATCGTATCATTCAACATCGCAGTTTCGGTCGGACGAGATTTGTTAATCAAGGTTTTGGTTTCTCAAATTTCAATGGTTTCTCGAATTTCGATGGTTTCAGAGCCGGTCGTCCGGTTAATGTTCGCAAAGTCGACTAATACCTTAATGACAAACAGGACAATTTGCGTCCTGTTTCAAATTTAGTGTTCGTCCCTCTGCCGTCAGAGCATCAAAGATATATAATCTGGATGATAAGGGCGAACCGGTCCCTGTGATAAGCTTGATGGCTTCCATAGCCATCATAGACCCGCACATGCCTGCAATCGCCCCTAAAACACCTTCACTGGCGCAATTTCTGTTCGTATCTTCAATGTCGCCGACAAAACATTGATAGCAGGGTGAGGCGTTACCTGTATTAAACACGCCTAATTGCATTTCGAAACGCCCAATTGCCCCAGACACAAGCGGGATGTTTAGCGCTCTAGACGCCTTATTAATCCCTAACCGTGTCGCAAAATTATCGGTTCCGTCTAAAATAACGTCATGTCCTTTGAGGATGGTCATCGCATTTTCAGAGGTTAGACGAACTTGCTGCGGTGTGATTTTTGTATGGGGCGCCCGTGCCGAAAGCGTCTGTGCCATGGCTTTGGATTTGTCTTTATCTAAATCATCGTCTGAGAATTGTATTTGTCTCTGCAGGTTAGAAAGCTCGACAATATCATCATCAATTAAAGTGATTTCACCGATGCCTGCCGTGGCCAGATAGAGACCGGCTGGCCCGCCTAAACCTCCGGCCCCAATGATCGCAACTTTTGCGCGGAGGAGTGAATTCTGTCCCGCACCGCCAATTTCGCGCAAAACAATATGTCTTGCATACCGCGCTGTTTGTTCTGGCGTGAGGGCCATTTTTGCCGCTTAGCTCTCAGATTTTTTACGGATCTCGGTTGTCTCTTCGGCATCAAAAAGAGGTGTCGAAAGATAGCGTTCCGCAAAACTTGGAATGATTGTAACAATGCGTTTGCCTTGCATATTGGGCCTCGCACCAACAATTAAGGCTGCAGCAACTGCTGCACCAGAAGAAATACCTATGGGTACGCCGTCACGCGCGGCGACATGTTTAGCCGTACCATAAGCGGCATCGCTTGAAATGGTTACGACATCATCGACGAGATCTGTGTCTAGATTGTCCGGAATAAAGCCAGCGCCTATGCCTTGGATTTTATGCGGGCCTTTTTCGCCCTTGGAAATCATAGGAGACCCAATGGGCTCGACCGCAATTATCTGACAATTTGGATTTTTCTCTTTTAAGAAACGTCCAGCTCCAGAGAGCGTGCCACCTGTGCCAACACCAGCAATAAATGCATCTATCTCTCCAGCGCAATCATTCCAGATTTCAGGGCCTGTTGTATCATAATGAATCTGTGGATTGGCGGGATTGGAAAACTGTCCAGCCTGTACGGCGCCGGGTGTTTTTTCAACAATTTCGTTTGCCACCTCTATCGCGAGCGGGATTCCACCAGAGGCCTCTGTGAGGACAAGTTCGGCGCCAAAGAGTTTCATCATTTTGCGACGCTCTATCGACATTTGTTCTGGCATAACCAGGATAGCTTTATAGCCTTTAGCCGCCGCAGCGAAGGCAATCGCAATGCCAGTATTCCCAGAGGTGGGTTCAACAATTATTCCGCCCGGTTTTAAGGTGCCAGATTTTTCCATCGCCTCGATCATGGCTATGCCAATCCGATCTTTAACAGACGCGACGGGGTTGAAAAATTCGAGTTTAAAACAAAGATCAGATTTTAAACCTTCGCTTATGCCCGGTAAACGAATAAGGGGTGTATTGCCCATAGTCTGGGCGATATTGTCGTAAATTCGCCCTCTTAATAAGTCTGCCATTTCATCTCTTTCATAATTTTATGCGATGTCTAACAAAGCGTTCCATCGAAAATTCTTCGATCTGTGACGGACTTAATTAGGTCGTCCCAGTTGATCCAAACCCACCCGAACCGCGTTCTGTATCGGATAATTCTGTCACAAGTTCAAATGCGGGTTGGGTGATCGGTGCGATGATCATTTGCGCTATTCTTTCGCCGCGTTGAATTGTAAAATCCTTATCTCCGTGATTGATAAGTAGAACTTTCACTTCGCCGCGATAATCTGCATCAATCGTCCCAGGTGTGTTTAAACAGGTAATTCCGTGTTTATAAGCCAACCCCGAGCGCGGTCTGATTTGCACCTCATATCCGGCAGGTATAGCCATGCATAACCCTGTGGGAACAAGCGCACGCTCACCGGGTGAAAGTGTAAGCGGATCACTTTGGCCCACAGCCGCGCGAAGATCGGCCCCAGCCGCGAGTTCAGTTTCAAAGCTTGGAAGCGTCAGGCCTTCAAAATGCGAAAGGGCCTTAAATTGCAATGTAAGTGTCATATTTGCAGCTTGTCCGTTTATCTATTTAATTTGGTTTTTGCGGAGCCACATTTGTGCTCAATATCTCTGGGGTTTTTACTTTATCCTTATTGAGACCGTGATCCCGATTTGAATACGCCTCTAATCGAGACTTTAGCAATGTTTCAGTCTCAAGTGATAAAGGGTATCCTTTATAGACATAGTCGAAATAGGTTTTGCGCCAAAAAATAGTAAGGCTATCTGTCTCCGTGTCATCAAAATCTTGCGACAAGATGAAAGGCACACCTGTGGTGAGAAGCGGGTAGTCAGCATCGACCGGTAAAACGTCATCGCGCTCGCAAAGCAGGGCCCGAATACGGTCTCCGCGGATTGTTGATATGTGACCCGCATCATCGTCATAGACGGAATTTATATAGTCTTGTGCGGGCGCATAGGTGGTCAAATCCATTCCGCCCTGACCCGCCTCATCTGGGATGAAACGCATTGTCAAAACTTCGCAGCTCGAAAACCGCTCATCCAGCT
>CAYTLJ010000003.1:0-6520 GCA_964438555.1 uncultured Algimonas sp. | reverse complement strand
TCTGGGATGAAACGCATTGTCAAAACTTCGCAGCTCGAAAACCGCTCATCCAGCTCAGTCTCATCAGCCCAGACGGGCCCGGCAAGCGAAATTCCTAAAATTGTAAGTAAAACGAAACCAGGTTTTATCATGAAAATGTCTTTCCAATCTCTTGGACTAAGCGACGGGCAATTGAGGTTTTACTGGCTTGAGGCAACCTTGTTTCACCTTTTTGCATTACAATTGTGACAGCATTTTTATCGCCCCCCATAACGTCTCCCGACACATCATTGGCAACGATCCAGTCACAGCCTTTACGCTTTCGCTTGTCTCTGGCCAATTTAATGACGTCATGTGTTTGAGCGGCGAAGCCGATACAGAGTTCGGGTTTTTGATCTGATGCACATATCGTTGCCAAGATATCTGGATTTTCGGCCATCTCAAGTACGGGCGCGCCGTCTTTGGGTTTGGGCGCTTTCTTATCGTGACAAATAGCAGGACGCCAATCCGCGACGGCGGCCACAGATATAAAAATATCGGCGGGCAGACTATTTTTGACAGCATTTAACATCTCTTGTGCCGTCTCAACATCAAGCCGGTTCACCCCGATGGGCGCGGGGAGCGCTGTTGGGCCTGAGACTAGGGTTACGCTTGCGCCTTGATCGGCAAGGGCTTGTGCGATGGCATAGCCTTGTTTGCCACTTGAATGATTTGAAATATAGCGCACGGGGTCAATTGGTTCTCTCGTTGGTCCGGCCGTCACAATCGCTGATTTACCTTGGAGCGGCTTTTTTGCGCGAAGCCCGTCTAATGTCATGTCCCCCATAAGGGCCGCTTGGACTGCTTCAGCAATTGCATCGGGTTCTGCCATGCGACCTTCGCCGAATTCGCCGCACGCCATTTCGCCAGCATCGGGTCCGATAAACAAAGCCCCGCTTTCCGCAAGGGTTTCGACATTGCGTTGAGTTGTATCCGCTTCCCACATACGCACATTCATGGCGGGGGCGTAAAGCACGCGCTTATCTGTGGCGAGTAAGGTGGTTGTTGCGAGATCATCTGCCACGCCGTGTACGGCGCGTGACATAAGATTGGCTGTGGCTGGGGCTACAATAATCATGTCGGCCGAGCGAGATAATTCGATATGGCCCATATCCGATTGTTCATCGAGTTCCCAGAGATCTGTATAAACAGGCTTGCCAGAAAGCGCGCCAGCAGACAGGGAGGTCACAAATTCTGATCCGCCTTTCGTCAGAATAACTTGCGTCTCAATCCCCTTGCGTGCGAGCTCTCGGATCAGAAGCAAGGATTTATAAGCGGCAATACCACCGCCAATAATGAGGAGAACTTTTTGGGTCATAATATTCTCCTAGAGCTGCGCCGCGGCCCAACTCGCGCCCAGTGCAATCGCGGCGCCGAGACCTGCATAGGCTATGGGCCTTAGAAATTCCCGCTTCTTTGGCTCAGGGGCAGATAATCTATTGGGTGAAAGATCGACATCGCCATCGGCCCAAGCTTGTGCGAGCTTGGCAATATTATCGGTCGCGTCAGGTAAAATTGATAGGGTTCGACGGGTTCTACCTAGTCCGTATAAAAAATCATTCAGATAGCGTTCGGGCCCTAATTCCCGCCGGACCGCTTTTTCAACAATTGGACGTGCGGCTTCCCACATATCAAATTCTGGATCGAGGCGCCGTGCAACACCTTCCGTTTGCATCATGGTTTTTTGCAAAAGAATAAGTTGCGGCTGAAGTTCCATGTCAAAAATTTCTGTTATTTCCAGTAATTGCAAGAGAACTTTAGACATGGAGACATCTTCTGCCTTTTTACCAAATATGGGTTCGCCAACGGCGCGTAAGGCACTCGCAAATTCTTCGACACTATGGTGCGGCGGGACATAGCCAATATCGAAATGGACCTGCGCAATTTTATAATAATCGCGCTGTAAAAACCCGAACAATGTGTCAATTTCAAACCGAATTTCTTCTTCACCTAAGCGGCCCAAAATACCGAAATCCAACAGGATCAATTCACCCTTATCATCCACGAAAAGATTGCCTTCATGCATATCTGCGTGAAATACGCCATATTCAAATGTTGAGGCCAGAAAGGATTGAATAATTTTCGCCGCCAGGCTTTTACGATCCGATTCGGGCAAGTTTAGGACGTCATCAGATGAGAGTGCGGTACCGTCAATCCACTCACTGACCAGCACGTCTTTTCCAACCAAATCCCAATGTAAACCAGGCACGCGAAAAAGCCCTGTATCTTCTGCGATTTCAGAGAGTTCACTTTGCGCGGAAGCCTCAAGGCGTAGATCGAGTTCTAACATAACGGCGCGTTTAGCTTCAGCGACAAAATCTTTTGGGCGTAATCGGCGTAAATTGGGTATAACGCCATGAGCCAAATCTGCGACCATGGCGATCACATCCATATCTCGGGTCATGCGTTTGACTATATTTGGGCGAAGGACCTTGACGGCGACAGTTTCACCTGAATGTAAGACGCCTTTATGGACCTGCGCGACTGATGCAGCGGCAACAGGCTCAGAGAGGCTTTTTAAGTGGCTTGTCCAGGCTTGGCCCCATTCTCTCTCAAGCATGGCTTCGGCTTTTTTCATTGAGAAAGGCGGGACCTTGTCTTTTAGCACGGACAGGCCTTGTGCAAATTCGTGATCAAACATATCCCCGCGCGTTGCGAGAATTTGACCAAATTTTATATAAGCGGGACCGAGATTTTGAAGAGCTCTGGCAAACCGTTCGCCTGCATTTCCGCGCCGATTGCCAAATGAGAATATGCGACTGATCGCGCCGATGAAGCGAACAGGCCAAGGTACGAAGGGTGCATATTCTTTTGGGACGAGCGCGTCATGGCGAATAAGCACCCAAGCGGTGCGCAGCAGCCGGAAAAATGTCGCAAGGCGTTTGAGCATGAAATGCTTATAGGGGTCTAAATCGAAGGGGTATAGACGCGATTTTGCAACCCAGATATGTCAATGGACAATGATTGGAGAATTCGCATGAGGTATCGCGAAATGCGTTTAATTCAAAAACTGAGCTTCATGCGGACTATCAAGCAAGAATGTCGGAACGGCAATGTCGAAACATGTGCCGTCTTCAGATTCAACACGGTAGGATCCCCGCATCATGCCCGATGGTGCCGTTAATGGCGCTCCAGACGTATAGCGGAAGGTTTCACCTGATTTGACAAGCGGACGTTCGCCGACGACGCCTGATCCACGGACTTCATGGACCTGGCCTCGACTATCTGCAATTTGCCAAAACCGTTCAATAACGGTGAGATCGTTCTCACTTTGATTGTCTATTTCGACTGTATAGGCCCAGATGAAACGTGAGTCCGATGGGCTAGATTGATCGGGTAAAAATTCTGGTTCAACGCGCACAATAATATCATCTGTGCGTTCTTCATAAAATCCAATGTCCTGATTTATAGGGTTTTTTTCGTCCCTCTCGAAATTTTTTTCTTTCACACCCCTCTCCATCTTTACGATAGACAGCCCGTAATCTGGGCATTCCACACCTTTGTAGCCTTATACGTGACGAAAGAATGTCGCACCTGCAAGCTTTTTCACCAGTTGATTTACACCTGTAAGCTGTAAAAATCATAAACAGCTTTGAAATTTCCGATATTGCATAGGCAAATTATACGTCTAACCTAAGGTCATGAAAAATGGTGTTTTACCCAGACAGGATATTGAAAACCTCTTGAGCCAAGGCGCTATTA
Source organism: uncultured Algimonas sp. (assembly GCA_964438555.1). Classification (GTDB taxonomy): domain Bacteria; phylum Pseudomonadota; class Alphaproteobacteria; order Caulobacterales; family Maricaulaceae; genus Litorimonas. Next base: position 2,800 of record CAYTLJ010000003.1, on the reverse strand, counting down.
AAGGGGTGGAATCAGATTCGGCACACCCTCCATCTATACAGCCAGCAAGCTTGGATTTAAGCTTAGGCGGTAAGGCATATAGATTACGCGCAAGCTTTTTACCTGGCGCCACCCGTTCAGTCATTGATGCGTTGGAAGACGTGAAAATGCACGAAATTGACTTAATCGGCGGTGCGGTACTCGAAACGGGATGTGTCTATCTTTTACCTCTAAATGAGAGTTTGAACTTGCCGTCTGACATTGCAGGTTATGCTAATCCTAAAAGCTCAACAGGCCGACTTGATGTGTTTACCCGCGTTATTTGCGATGGTGGAGAGCTTTTTGACAATATTCCAAAGGGCTATTCTGGACCCCTCTATGTCGAGGTTGCGCCGCGAACATTTCCAGTTCTCGTGAGACCGGGCGACCGGTTGGGCCAAATTCGGTTTCGCCGTGGTAAACATAAAGCCTTAAGAACCCAAACTGTGAGTATTGATCTTGAAGGCGCTGGTCCAGGATCAATTATTGGGTATCGGGCGCGCAGACATTCAGGCATGGTTGATCTTAGAGGTTTGCGGGCGCACCGCGCCGAGGATTTTTGGGCCCCCCTCAAAGCGCCAAACAAGCAACTCGTCTTAGATCCTGAAGAATTTTACATTTTGGCCAGCCGAGAATCTGTTGAAATCCCGCATAGCGAAGCGGCAGAAATGGCCCCTATCGCGCCAGAAATTGGTGAATTTAGAGCACATTATGCTGGATTTTTTGACCCTGGTTTTGGTGTTGCAAAACAAGGGGGGGCGGGAAGTCGAGCCGTACTCGAGGTGAGGGGCCGCGATGTACCTTTTATTTTGAGGCATGGACAGGCCGTGGCGAAATTGGTTTTTGAGCCGATGGCTAAAACTCCAGATATTCTCTATGGAGATCAAGGTAGCCATTATCAGGCGCAAGGCCTGCGCCTTTCCAAACACTTTCGAATAGGTTAAAAAAATGTAAGGAAAGGGTCGTCACTTATTTTTTACTTTGGAAGATAGAGGATTTATGCAAATTATCTATTTGTAAGATTAGACAAAGGGACCTTGGCTATGAAAAATATATTTAACTTCAAAAATTTCTCTGTATTTTTGACATTGATTTTCGGCGCTGGATTGACCAGCGTAGCACATGCCGCACCACCCGCCAAAGCCTTTGGCGAGTTACCAGTTGCCTATGATGCGGATATATCGCCTGATGGAAAACGTCTTGCGATGATACTAAATAATAACGGAACCTATGTGGTTTTTTCGACATTAACGGATGATATAACAGCAGAAAAAAATGTGATAGCGCTCGGCAAAGGTGTCAAGCCAAGTTATATTAAATGGGTCAATGATGATAGATATATAGTTTCAATTTCGAAGACTGAAAAATCTGGCTCTACACCATTTGACGTTGGGTATCTCTATACAAATGATGCCTCTGACGGCAAAAAGGGGCGTCTTCTGGTCAAGAGTCGTGATATTTTTCGACAATTTAATAATGTTGTTGTGGATTGGCTTGATGATGATCCTGATCACATTCTTATGGCCTACTCCACAGTGGAATATGATCCCTATCCCTCGATTTACAAGGTTAACGTCGAAACGGGACGCGATACACGTATTCAAAGGGGGCGCCCAGGTGTCGAATTTTGGATAACTGACGACAATGCAGTGCCGAGAATTGGTAGAGGACAGACAGACAATGGCACCGATATTATGACTGTTTTCAATCCGGAGACAGAAAAATGGGAAAGTTTTGTAGAATATCCAGGCTTGACGCCAGAAACGCCTATCTACCGCTTTCTGAAGGATGGTACTGAGGTCATTATAGGCGCTTATAGGGGCCGTGATACATTGGGGCTGTATGTCTATGACCTTAAGCAAAGACGTATCACGCGAAGCCTCTTTCACAATGATAATTATGATGCATCGGGCGTCATTGTGAGTAGTGATGGCGAAACGGTTTTGGGGGCGAAATATGTAGCCGATGAAGAAGAAACGGAACTCCTAGGTGATTATGCGATCTTGATCGACAAGGTTCGAGCAAAATATCCAGAATATTCTGTCCGTTTCGTCGATCAAACGGACGATTATCAAACCATAATTGTTAGAATGAGCAATTCTACTGACCCGGGTGGCCTCTTCATGTTTAGCCGTGGTGATGAACAGCTCCAAATGATCGGTCCGCAATATAATGGCCTTAAGGCTGAGGAAATGGGGGTCGTCATACCTGTCAAATATACATCACGCGACGGTCAAAAAATTCCAGCCTATGTAACCATGCCGCCAACTATTCAAACGCAGGAAGATTTTCAAAACTTACCGTTTGTTGTCCTGCCTCACGGCGGACCTTACGGGCGGGACTATAAACGATTTGACTATTTTGCGCAATTTTTCGCGACACGTGGTTATGGCGTCATGCAAATGAATTTTCGAGGATCTGATGGATACGGAAAATCTTTTGAAGAGGCTGGCCGAAACAATTGGATTGTTATGCAAGAAGATGTCGAAGACGCGACAAAATATCTATTTAACAAAGGATATGCTGATCCTGAGAGAACGTGCATTGCCGGGTGGTCTTATGGAGGTTATGCGGCCCTTATGGGAGGTGCCAAGGATACAGAAAATCGCTATAATTGTGTCGTGGCTATGGCAGCTCTAACGGATATTGCTGACGCAAAACGGGACTTTAAGAGATATCGAGGCGGAAAACATGTTGCTGATGATTTCTTTGGTGCGGCCTTGCAAGATAAGGAAGTACGTAAAGCCAATACACCTGTTGAACGTGCAGATGATATTAAAGT
>CAYTLJ010000002.1:41209-53870 GCA_964438555.1 uncultured Algimonas sp. | reverse complement strand
ATGTTGTTGGTTTTAAGAACCGGCAGCGTGGAGGCGGGGGCAGAAATGGTGGCGGTGGAAATTCACCGCAAATGCCCGATTTTAAAATTGGACCATTTGGACCCGTCGCGATCGCTCTCATTGCCTTAGTCGTTTTTATGTTGAGTACCATGGTCTACACGGTCGATCAGACGGAGCGTGCATTGGTTCTTAGGTTCGGAGATTATTCAAGAACCTCTGAGCCTGGACTACGGTTTAAGCTCCCCGTTCCAATTGAGACACTTTATCGGCAAGAGACAGAGATTATCCGTAAGGACGGAATTGGCGGGAATGATACAAAATCCCTTATGCTGACGGGAGATGAGAATATCGTGGATATTGATTTTACCGTATTATGGAGAATCGACAATCTTGCGGATTACTATTTTGAAATTGATAATCCGGATAATGCTGTAAAGGCCGTCGCAGAGAGCGCGATGCGCGAAGTTATCGGGAAAAATGAACTTCAGAAAATTATCACAACTGAACGTCTCGCCATTACAACAGCCGTTAGAGATTTGATGCAAGAAACATTGGATGAGTATAAAGCAGGTGTCAGAGTTGTCGAAGTTCAGCTGCAAAAGGCCGATGCACCAGACCAAGGTGGTGTGGTTGCTGCGTTCCGTGATGTTGTTGATGCGGCGCAGGAACGTGAAACAAGTATCAACCAAGCGGTCGCGACGCAAAACACAATTGTTCCGCAGGCCCGTGGTGAAGCCGCACAAATACTTCAGGATGCGGAGGCTTATCGCGATAGAGTGATCGCAGAGGCTAAAGGTGAAGCTGAGCGTTTCAACCAAATTTATGAAGAATATCGTAAAGCGCCCGAAGTCACTCGCCAGAGACTTTATCTTGAAACGATCGAAGAAGTGTATGGCCCGGCGGAAAAAGTAATTCTGAGCTCCGAAGGCGGGTCAGGTGTTGTGCCTTATCTGCCTCTAGATCAGTTGGGCAATCGTGCGAAAAATGCGGGAGGACAAAAATAATGTCTAATAGACTAATTGCTATTATCATTGCGTCTGCCATAACCATATTTGTGTTGCTGAATTCGCTTTTTACGGTTGAAGAGCATAACCAAGCGATCGTGTTCCAATTTGGTGAAGCTAAGCGCGTTGAAAATATTTGGGGTGAAGAGGCGAATGCTGGATTAAAAGCCAAATTACCCTTCATACAAAATGTCGTGGACGTTTCACGCAGAAATCTTGAGGTCGATTTACGACCTGTCGAGTTGTTGGCGTCAGATCAAGAGCGTCTGATTGTTGATGCTTTTGTCAGGTACAGAATCACTGATCCTATCCGGTTTTATGAAAAACTGCGCAATGAGCGCGGTGCGCAAGATCAATTGCAAGCCATATTCGACTCGACACTCAGAGATGTTCTAGGACGCGTAGACACACCTGAAATTATCTCAGGTCGTAGGTCGGAACTTATGACTGAGATACAATCAGTGGCTGATACTGTTGCCCAAAACGAGGATCTTGGAATCGATATTATTGATGTGCGCATCAAAAGAGCCGACCTGCCGCAAGAAAACTATGAACGTGTTTTCGAACGTATGGTGTCTCAACGCAAACTCGAAGCCAACCTCACACGTGCGGAAGGGCAAGAACAAGCGATTGAAATCAAGGCTACGGCAGAAAAAGAAGCAACGATTATTAGAGCGGAAGCTCAACGTCAGGCTGAAATTATTCGCGGTGAGGGTGACGGTGAACGGACGCGAATTTTCGCAGAGGCTTTTGAACAAGATCCAGAGTTCTACGCATTTTATCGGTCGATGGAGGCCTATAAGCAAGGCTTAGGCAAAGGAACGACCTTTGTTCTATCACCAGATAGCGACTTTCTAGGCTATCTGGATAACCAGCAAGGTCCACGCCGCCGATAGGGCATCACTATGGGCATTGCACTCATCGCTTTTGGTGGCTTTATATTGTTTGAAGGTTTTATCTGGGCCTGTTTTCCGGCCCAGATGCGTGAGCTCTATCGTCGCGTGGTCTCAGAATCAAAAGATCGCGAGCTACATATAGCCGGCTTGATCAGTGTATTTATCGGTGCAGCTTTGCTGGTATACGGTATTAAAATCTGTGTCGGGTGACGAATGATGACACAATTGTAAGTGCTAAAGGCCGATATTCCCCCTTGGCACTTAACTAACAATCGCTAGGGTATTCATATGAAAATGCTTCGATCTATATCTATTGCCTGTGCGTTTGCGCTCTCTACAGCGCTGGTTACGCCGTCTATTTCTGAGGCAAGAGGTACGCCGGACGGGTTCACGGAACTCGCGAAGCGGCTTTCACCCTCAGTGGTCAATATCTCAACGGCCCAAACCGTTGAAGTCGATACATCCGAAACACCAGCTTTCCCGGAAGGGTCTCCGCTTGAGCGGTTCAATGATTTCTTTGGTGGTCGCAATGACCGTGATGGCCGGGTGAGTAAGTCCCTTGGGTCCGGGTTTGTCATAGATGATCAAGGGCATATTGTTACGAATAATCATGTCATAGAAGATGCTGACCTAATCGAAGTCACCTTCCCAAATGGTGATACATATGAAGCCGAGCTAATCGGTCGGGACCCTGCGACAGATATTGCAGTCTTAAAGATCGAAACAGGCAGTGACATTCCAGCTGTTCCCTGGGGCGATAGCGACACGTCGGAAGTCGGCGAATGGGTGATCGCTATTGGCAACCCCTTCGGATATTCTGGATCTGTGGCCGCGGGCATTATTTCTGCGCGAAACCGCGATATTTCATCCGGCAATTATGATGATTTCATTCAAACAGATGTTGCGATTAACCGAGGCAATTCAGGCGGACCTCTCTTCAATATGGAAGGGGAAGTTATTGGGGTGAATACCGCAATCCTATCACCGACGGGATATAGCGTAGGCATTAGTTTTTCGGTTCCATCTGAACTTGCGCAATCCATTGTCGCGCAACTTATTGAATTTGGTGAAACGCGTCGAGGATATCTCGGGGTTCGACCGCAAAACGTTACAAACGCGATTGCGAAAAGCTATGGATTGGACAGTGCACAAGGCGCCTTGGTGAAATCTGTGGTCAAAGATAGTCCTGCTGATAAGGGCGGGTTGCAAAGAGGTGACTTAATTGTCTCTTTGGGTGGTAAAAAATTAGAGGCGTCGCGGCTTTTGTCACGCAGGGTAGCGGAAGCAGAAATTGGCAAACCTCTTGAGATCGAAATTCTTCGGAAACGGAAGAAAAAAACAATCACGGTTGAGATTGAGCGCCTGAAAGAACAGGTCACAGATGAAGAAAAAATTCGGCGTGAGGTGGAAGAAGGAAATGCTGAACGCTCGGTCGTTGGGATTTCAGTTGAAGCGCTCTCTGAGGATGTCAGAGATCGATACCGGGTCGCGCCGCATGTAAAAGGTGTGCGTGTCGTGAAAATCAATAAACGTGCGGAAGCGAGCGGCAAAATTCAAAAGGGCGATATAATCGAAGAGGTTGGGTTTGAGTCGATTGCGACGCCAGCTGAATTTGAAGAAGCGATGAATGCCGCGGCGGAAACAGGGGATCCCGTCACACTCTTGGTCAATCGCAATGGAAATTATATCTTCTACGCGCTCGACGCCACGAGCTAGTGCAAAATGCACTAATTGACGAAGTCTTCGTCTGAAAAACCTTGATAATACAATGCGCTAGTCAAATCTGTGAACCTTATTGCGGAATGCGCAGCCTCTGCGACAGCCGGTTTGGCATAAAAGGCAAGACCAAGGCCAGCTGCTGTAATCATAGCCAGATCATTTGCGCCGTCTCCAATAGCTATAGCTTGTGAGGTATCAGCAATATGTGAGCGCATTGCCTCTAATTTTGCCTCTCTACCCAATATTGGATCAGCTACTTTTCCAGATAATGTGTCCCCATTTTCTAAGAGGATATTGGCCTGATGATGATCAAAACCACAGGCTTTTGCGACGCGGCCCGAGAAAAATGTAAAACCACCCGAAACGATGACCGTCTTTGCGCCATGTGCTTTCATCGTCTGGCATAGGGTTCGTGCACCTGCATTCAGATGAATGCGCTCGTCAAAGCATTTTTGCAAGGTTGAGAGCGGCAGGTCCTCAAGCAGTCCCACCCGTTCGCGTAAAGCGCCTTCAAACCCAATTTCGCCGCGCATAGCGCGCTCGGTAATTGCGCTGACGCGGGCTTTCACACCTGCAAAATCGGCAAGCTCATCGATACATTCTTGACCGATAAGCGTGGAGTCCATGTCACATATCAAAAGCTTTTTGCGGCGATCTTGCGTGGGCATGACGCATATATCGGCTTCGATGCCTAAGCTTTCCAGACGCATTGCACCGTCTTGTGAAGTTTGAATGTCAGATTTACCTTCAACGGCTTTGTCGATAGATAGGGTCTTGCTAGCCTTAAGGCCAATGGCATTTTGCGCGGCTTCTAGCTGAGACTTATCCGAGTTTTTAAGGACAAGTGTGGTTATGTTCTTTAAGGTCGAATCTGACATGGAAAATTCTCGTTTATGAAACCCGTAATTTGTATTGCAGGCCCGACGGCAAGCGGCAAGAGCGCCTATGCGGTGAAGCTGGCAGAATCTGTGGGTGGTGAGATCATTAATGCTGACGCGCTGCAGGTTTATTCTGATTTGAGCGTCCTGTCTGCGCGTCCTACCGCGTCCGAAATGGGTAATATTCCCCATCATCTTTTTGGACATGTTTCAGGCGGTACGCGCTATTCCACGGGGCAATGGTTGCGCGACGTCGAGCCCATAATCCTAGACTGTTTAGCAAGACAGCGTATACCCATATTGGTTGGAGGGACGGGGCTTTATTTTAAGGCGCTCTTTATGGGAATAGCTGATATTCCAACGCCGCCAGAGCATGTTGTCAAAAACACACAAGATTTATTGGACACAAGAGGTGTTACGGTTTTGCGCGAGGTCGCGCAGGCGCTTGATCCAGTAGCAACGGCTCGGGTGTTAGGGGATGACCCGCAAAGATTACAGCGTATCGTCAATGTCACAAAAGGCTCGTCGCGTCCGCTCTCAGTCTGGCAGGCGGATACGAGACCTATAATTCCGTTACGTTTTGCAAAATATTGTGTGCTGACTTGGCCACGCGACCAGCTTTATGCGCGAATAAATAAGCGCTACGACACAATGCTAGGTGACGGCGGACTTAAAGAGGCAAAACGCGTGTTTTCGAAAGGTTATGACCCTAATTTACCCGTTATGAAGGCGATAGGCCTGCGTCAGCTGGGCGGTTATTTCTCTGGTCATATTTCAATGGAGGAGGCGATTGAAGACGCCAAACGGGAGAGCCGTCGTTTCGCGAAGCGGCAAATGACGTGGTTTAGAAATCAACCCCCCAGGCCCGAAATTCTAATCGATGCGCAAGACCAAGAGCGATTTCTTTCCGATTGCATTGGGGTTAACTTTTGAAAACAAAAACAATAATTTGGGTGATTGCGAGCGTCATTTTACCCCTTCTATTGCTCTATATTGCAAAAACGTTTTTTGGTGTTTCGCAGGCTGATATTAATGGTTGGATGACGGCTCTAGATGATACGGTATGGGCTATTCCTGTTACTATAATCCTATTTTGCTTGCTCGCATTTATCGGCGCTCCGCAATGGATGCTTGTTGCTGGGGCTATATTGGCGTTTGGCACCATTGAAGGCAGCATTCTTTCATGGTTTGCAAGCCTGTGTTCAGCGTCATTAGGGTTTTTCCTAGGTCAAATATTAGGTGCTGAAAGACTGTCTCGAGTCGATGATAAGCTCGTTCAAAAACTATCAAATGCCGTCAGAAAAAATGGATTTATGACAAGCTTGGTCGTCCGCCTCGTTCCAACGGGACCTGCGATTTTGGTGAACCTTGCGGCAGGTGTGTCACGTATGAAATATCGACATTTTTTATCTGGTACAGCGATAGGCATAATTCCGAAAATTCTCATTATTGCCTTAGTGGGACAGGGTATAATTTCGGGGCTTTCGGGGAGCTATTTGGCGGTCGGGTTTGCCGCTCTGGCAATCATTGCAATATCACTGTCATGGATAGCCAGAAGGCGTTTGGTAGAACGATCCGTGGTGGAAACAAAGAAAACGCAGTAAATTATTATAATTATAGTTAAGTTTGCTTGCAAATTAGTTCGATTCCAATCATCACTAGATTCAGCGCTATATCAGTGATTTAACTGATTCAACTTGATCAATACGGCTCGTGACAACAGACACAAAAAGCCTGGAAACGTGGATAGACCATGTCGTTTTTTGACAGATTCTCATCAGATATTGCTATTGATCTGGGGACGGCCAATACGCTGATATATGCCAAGGGCCGCGATATTGTTCTCAATGAGCCGTCGGTCGTTGCTTTTTCCATTCGCGATGGTCGGAAAGTTCCCCATGCAGTTGGTGAAGATGCCCGACTAATGCTGGGGCGCACACCCGGAAATATAGAAGCCGTCCGTCCCATGAAAGACGGCGTGATCGCAGATTTCGAAGTGGCTGAAGAAATGATCAGCCACTTCATTAAGAAAGTGGCACCTCGAAAGCTTTTTCGAAGAGGGCCCACGGTTGTTATTTGTGTGCCGGCTGGTGCGACAGCCGTTGAAAAGCGAGCGATTTATCAATCGGCGGAGGAGGCGGGAGCGTCAAAGGTCTATTTGATCCCTGAACCAATGGCCGCAGCATTGGGCGCGGGACTTCCGGTTCATGAACCGTCGGGGTCGATGGTTGTTGATATTGGTGGGGGCACGACAGAAATCGCTGTCTTGTCCTTGGACGGCGTTGTCTACTCCAGATCTGTCAGAGTTGGTGGCGATAAAATGGATGATGCGATTATCCAATATGTAAGACGAACAACCAATCTTTTACTAGGTGAGATGAGCGCGGAACGTGTAAAAAAAGAGATCGGCTCTGCAATGGCACCTGAAGACGGCGAAGGCATGACAGTTCAGATCAAAGGTCGTGATTTGATGAATGGTGTTCCAAGGGAAATCAATATCAATGAAGCCATGATCGCGGAAAGTCTCGAAGAACCCGTCGAACAAATCGTTGACGCTGTGAAAGTCGCCCTCGAAGCAACACCACCTGAACTCGCCGCCGATATTGTTGATAAAGGTATCATGCTCACAGGCGGAGGCGCTCTATTACGTAATCTTGACCTAGAACTTAGAGAGCGTACGGGTTTGCCCGTGTCTATCGCAGAAGATCCTTTGGCCTGTGTCGTAAGAGGATCTGGTATGGTTGTCGAAAATCTAAAGAAATGGAAAGCCGTCCTCGAAGCAGGGATATAGCGAATTCCATTCCATGCATTAAGTAAGGAGACATGATAATGACCCGCAAGGATCACCCCAATAGTGGTTGGACCCGGGTTTTTATAATCGTGTTTCTTGCGCTTTCGGTTTTTCTGCTCGCTGTTGCACGTTCAGATCTCCAAGACGGAAAAAAGGGTCGCACATTGGGGCAGGAAGCGGTTGCGCCTATAGCTGCTATTGCGTCCGTGCCAATCCAATCTGTCGAAGGGTTTTTCAAAGGACTGTCAGATCGGGCGTCTGTTTACGAAGATAATAAAGACCTTAAGGCTGAGCTAGCGATTTTGCGCGAACGTCAAAGCCGATATGAAAATCTTGCGATGAAGGTTGCGCGTTATGAAACGATCCTTGGCGTAGATACGAATACAGATATCCCACTTCGCAAAATCGCAACAAGAGCGATTGGTGAAAATGATGGCCCATTTGTTCGCTCACTATTGATCAATGTTGGAAAAAATGACGATGTAGCGATAGGAAACCCTGTCATGTCGAGCGATGGAATGGTTGGACATGTTATTAATACGGGATCTAAGTCGTCGAGAGTTTTGATGCTTTCTGATCTGAATAGCCGTATCCCAGTAGCGTCTGCACGGTCAGGCGCGACGGCTATTTTGGCTGGCGATAACTCTATGCGGCCGAAGTTGAGTTTTATCAGCGAGAGGCTGGAATGGAAAATTGGAGATCAAGTGATCACCTCTGGTGATGATGGGTCTCTGCCTCGAGGATTGAGAATCGGAGATGTAATCCGCGTTGGCGAGGACGAGTTGCGCGTTCAACTCGCCTCGCTAGAAAATCCAATTGATTGGTTATGGGTGTCCCCATATGCGCCCATTGCAGCGCCCTCGGAGGAAGACGCTAACGAAATCGAAGATCAAGCGGCGGATGAATCTAAGGCTGAAACCCAGGACGATCCGTCATGACTTTCCGAGATGTCTCCGTCTCAAATAGGAATATCCCAATTGCTCTTCTTGCTGGGCTTTGTTTGGCGGTTGCGGGCGCTTTGTCAATTCTATCAATTCGGGTTTTTGGTCAGACGTTCAGTTTCGGGTTTATACCTCTACTTGTCTTGCTAATTTGGCCTACTCGATCGAATGAGATAGCATCCCTTGCAATCATATTTATCGCGGGTGTTTTCACGGATTGGGGAACAGCCGGCGCGATTGGACAATCTAGCCTCATATATATATGTATTTGGATGTTATTCAGGCCGGAAATCCGAGTTGATCCCTATGTCTTTCGTCGGTTGTTTATAGTCTGGGTCTTGATTGGGATTTTCTCTGTCATTCTCTTATCTGTAACGGGTGTGTTCATCTATCGTATTGCACCGGATTTTAAATCATTCTTGACGCAATTTATTCTTGCAACGGTCTTTTTGCCAATTGTGCTAGGCCTTCGCTATTGGATCAATGCTCGGTTTTTCAGCCGAGAAGATTGGAGACGTTAAATGCCTCCGATCAAACAAAATAGTGACGAAAAAAATACGATTACACGCCGAACGGCGATGTTGGGATTTGGCGGATTAGGTGTTTTTGGAATTCTAGCGGGGCGCCTATATCAGCTACAAGTCTTACAAGCCGAAAATTATCAAGCCTTGTCTGAGAATAACCGGTTCAACTATAACATGCTTTTGCCTGAACGCGGGGAAATTCGCGATCGTTTTGGCGAAGCCTTAGCCAAAAACCGGCAAAATTTTCGTCTCGTAATAATACCTGAACGCTCTTCCGAAATCGCACAAACATTGGACCGGATTAATCATATAAGCCCGTTGTCGGGTGGTCAGCGTGCGCGGATAGAAAAAGACATTAAGTCTAATCCAAAATTTATCCCTATATTAGTGAAAGACAATATTGATTGGTCGACATTCACGGCTTTGAATATGCGGTTACATGCCTTGCCGGGTGTTGTATCAGAAGCTGGACAAGGTCGATCATATCCTGGATCGGGTGTGTTTTCGCATATTTTGGGTTATGTCGGACGCGCAGGGTCTGAAGATCTAGAGGTTGATCAAGACCCGCTACTCAAACAGCCAACATTTCGCATAGGAAAAACGGGTGTCGAGTTTTCCCAAGAATCAATTTTACGCGGAAAATCTGGGCGATTGAAAGTTGAAGTGAATGCGCGCGGACGTATTGTTAGAGAGTGGCCCGACCCAAAAACCCAAGCCAAACGGGGACAAGATGTTTGGCTTACAATCGATGCAAATTTACAGAGATTTGCGGCCGAACAATTTGCGACTGAAGATGAGGGCGATGAGAGCGGCGGAATTTGCGTCATTGATGTTTTAACGGGCGAGTTACGCACACTTTTGTCTATGCCCAGTTTTGATTCCAATCTTTTTGTCTCTGGTCTGACCCAAGCGGATATGGACAGAATGAATAGTGATCCTAAACGTCCACAATTCAATAAAGTTATCGGCGGAGGTTATCCACCAGCGTCTACGTTCAAAATGGTTGTCATGCTGGCTGCACTTGAGTCAGGCCTTATTGATCCGGAAGACAAAATTCTCTGCCTTGGCAAAGTCAGACTTGGAAATAGGAATTTTCATTGTTGGAAACGTCGCGGCCACGGTCCGATGAATATGCGTGACGCGCTTAAGCAGAGTTGCGATACTTATTTTTATGATATTTCTCAAATTATCGGAATTGATAAAATTGCTGAAGTCGCAAAACGTTTAGGGCTCGGGCACCGATATGATATTGGTGTCGGGGGAGGTATTTCGGGGATCGTACCAACCGAGGCTTGGAAACGCGAAAGGTTAGGGACGGGATGGCGCACGGGAGATACGCTAAATGCGTCGATTGGTCAGGGTTTCGTATTAACGACGCCGCTACAGCTTGCCATTATGACCGCCCGTATTGCAAATTCAGAAAAGAAAGTGATGCCGAGATTAGTAATCGATGCTGCAACTACGCCATTTGACGCGCTCGATTTTGATCCTTCACATCTTGCCTTCGTTAAAGATGCGATGTTTTCTGTTACATCTGAAATTGGGGGAACGGCTTTTAAAAATGATCCCTTTGGGATTGATGGCGTAAAAATGGCTGGAAAAACGGGTACAGGACAAGTCAGAGGCATTAGCGAGTCTGAACGCCTGTCCGGCATTCGGCATAATTCAAAACTACCCTGGAAATTGCGTGATCATTCAATCTTTGTCGGCTATGCTCCTTATGATAAACCACGTTTTGCGGTCGGGACAATTATTGAACATGGCGGGTCGGGTGCGAAAAAGGCAGCCAATATTACGCGTGCAGTCTTGGGTGAAGCCTTACGACGAGATGGAATTGACCTCGCGCAATCTACGCCAAGTAAAAGCGACTTAAATTAGTGGTGAAGCGCCCAAATCGATCCGGTCAATCTCGTGGAATGAAAAATAGCCACGTCGTCAATAAATTATATGAAATTAATTGGCTTCTTCCAACGTTGGTCGGACTCGTCGGATTAGTTGGTGCAGCTATGATTTACGCGGCTACCGATGGCGTTTGGCGCCATGGTACGATTCAACACATTGTTCGAATTGGGGTCGGCATTATAGCTATGCTTGCTATAGCCCTTATCGACATAAAAATCTGGTATCGACTGGCTTATCCTATCTATCTATTTGGGCTCATTTTATTGATTGGGGTCGAATTTATTGGGGTCACCGTAAATGGCGCGCAAAGATGGTTAGATCTGAGTGTCATTAGATTTCAACCCTCAGAGATCATGAAACCTGCTGTTGTTTTGGCGTTAGCACGATATTATCACGATCTGTCTAGCTGGCGTGTTAGCCGCGTTTCAGGCTTGGTCGGGGCCTTGATTATATTAATTTTACCGATGGCCCTCATTTTTAATCAGCCAGATTTGGGAACGACTCTTCTTGTTGCAGCAACGGGGCTCGCGCTGATCTTTCTGGCAGGTCTAACATGGCGCGTCATATCTATTGCCTCTTTGATGGCGGCTGTGGCCATTCCAATATTTTTTAGATTTGGCCTTCAGCCATATCAGCAAGAGCGCGTTTTGACATTCATCAATCCAGAGCGTGATCCGTCAGGGGCCAGCTATCACATTATTCAATCTAAAATTGCTCTAGGAAGTGGCGGCGTAACGGGCAAAGGCTTTATGAGAGGCACGCAACGCCAGGGCGAATATGTGCCAGAAAATAGGACAGATTTCATCTTTACAGTGATTGGCGAAGAATTCGGGTTGATTGGTGGCTTGTCAACCATGGGACTTTACATCGGAATTATATCTGTGTGTTTATGGTTATCAATTCAGTGTAAGGCTTTGTTTTCAAAGCTTTTAATACTAGGCCTAACGACAACATTTGCCTTATATGTTTTCATTAATCTCGGCATGGTTATGGGCCTCGCGCCTGTAGTCGGCGTACCGCTTCCGCTCATTTCATATGGGGGTACGGTGATCCTCGCTGTGATGGGTGGGTTTGGTCTTATCTTGTCAGCGCATTTGCACAGATCGTCGGCATTACCTCGTTCTGAAAACTGATTTAGAGTTCTAAGGAATATAACAACCACATCAATTTTAATGTATCCCGCTTGACCCCAGATTCTGAACAGATATCAACGTAAAAAATATAAGAGGGATGAGACAAGATGGCATCAGTAGCTATGGAGCGCGGAACAGCGCAATGGTCTTCACGATTTGCATTTATCATGGCGGCTGTCGGGAGTTCCGTTGGTCTTGGTAATTTATGGCGGTTCTCGGCCGAATTAGGGACAAATGGCGGCGCGGCATTCCTCACCATATATGTCGCTTGTATTCTTTTTGTCGGTATTCCTGTGCTCATGGCAGAATATATCATTGGTCGCGCGGGACGCGCGTCCTCGGCCGTCGGATCAAGTGATGATCTTGCTGATCGCTCAGGGGTTTCACGCATTTGGAGTTCTGGTGCGTGGTTCGGTATGATCGCATCATTCCTGATCGTTAGCTTTTATTGTGTTGTTGCGGCTTGGGTGCTCGCATATATCCCGAAATTCCTTTTTGGTGGTTTCAGTGGAATGGATCCAGATACCATCGCGAAACAATTTGGGATTATGATTAGTGGAGACAAGGCAACCGGCAAAGGTGGTCCTTTATCTGTTCTGCCATATTTTCTTTTCTTCGGACTATTGACCACTTGGCTTGTCGCGCGTGGCGTCAATAAAGGGATTGAATTTGCGGCTAAGCTTTTAATGCCGTTATTCTTCATGCTTTTGGCTGGTTTGGCTCTCTATTCGATTTTATCATCAATCGAATCGGGTGGAACTGGGGAAGCTTTGGCCTTCATGTTCACTCCAGATTTTTCCAAAATAACACCGGGTGTCGCGCAATCGGCTTTGGGGCAAGCGTGTTTCTCAATCGGTATTGGTAATGCGATTA
>CAYTLJ010000002.1:33652-41109 GCA_964438555.1 uncultured Algimonas sp. | reverse complement strand
CCTGTCTAAAAAGTAACGTAAAAACGCAGTTACAGAGTTGAGTTTACTGCGTTTTCTCGGCTACGGCTTATTAAGGGCGTATATTTTGTGCTTAGGATTCAGCATTTATTCAACATAGTTGGTCTATTCTGATCGTAAGTTGTTCTATTGTGCTACAGTAGCGTGATAGGTGTAGGGAATGAAATATGCGATTTGGGACTATAGGCCTAACATGTTTGCTGACCGCGTCGCTTTTAAGCGGCTGTGCAACTGTCAACATGTCCGAAATTGCGGTTCCGCAAACGGCTAAAGCCGAAGCGCCTGCGGAGAAAAACATCGTTCTCCGGGCGGCAACAAAGCTTTATAACGCCCTAACAAATCGCGGATTTGTAGCTAAAGATTCTGGTGAACGGGTTCAGTCCGCGGCCAATATTTTGCTAGAAGGTTTAAAAGAACGCGACGTTACGGTGGATAGTGTGGATTATGCCGCGCAGAACTATCCAAAAGCGACAGTCGAAGCCGATATACGTTATGCCGCAAGACAGGTTTCACAAACGACCAAAGCTGCTGAAGTCTATTTGGAAATTGCAGATACAGACCAGAATATGCGAGAAGAGCTTCAAAGCCTCGAGAAAGCGCTTCTGGCAGCTAGAGAAGCCTCGACCGTATTCTCTCAGTCGATCGATGCTGAAAATAGTGAATTATTATATTTGGACTCTGAACTCGATGGTTTAACCCGCATCACAGATCGGTTTGGTGAACGTGTTCGGCTTCAAGCCGCCGCTGAATTAGCAGCACGGCGCGCGGACGAGAAGTCCTAGCTTACCCCCAAAGACTGGCATTGGGCGGATGAACTATCGCCCCATTATAATTCAGGCCATTTTCAATATCCTTTGACAGTAAAAGCGGTCCGTCCAGATCGATGACGTCGCAAAGACTTTCTGCTATCATCATTGGCGCCATAGCCAGAGACGTGCTCACCATACATCCTGCCATCACCAAAAAGCCTATATCTTTTGCATCCTGCATGAGTTTCACGCCCGCCGTTAATCCTCCACATTTGTCGAGTTTTACATTGACCGCCCGGTAGCCCAATCGCCACAATTCCGGTAAATCATCGACTGTATGAAGGCCTTCATCTGCGCAAATCGGAATATGTGTTGAGGGTAAATGTTCGACATGCCCCGCAGGGAGCGGTTGCTCAATAAGGGCGATATTAAAATTTGAAAACGCGCTTAGCATGGTTTCAAGCGCATTTAGTGTCAGGGCTTCATTTGCATCAATTATAAGTTTCGCATCGGGCCGAGCGGCTGTGATCGCTTTGACATGATCCAACCCATTTTCGCCGATCTTGAGTTTTAAAAATTTATGATCAGCCGCTCTAATGGCTGCATCAGCCATAATATTGGGACTTGCCCAGGATAAGGTGAAAGCCGTCTCTCTGGGAGTCGGAGGGGGTAAGTCAAATGCCGTCCAAACCGGAACGTCATTTTGTTTGGCACGAAAATCTAACCATGCGCAATCAACAGCGTTGCGAGCAGGGCCGGGCGGGAGTTGGTTGATGGCTTTATTAAAGTCACCTTTTTGAATGAATGGTCGAATCCCTTCTAATTGTTTGGACACACTTTTCACGCTATCGCCATAGCGTGGATAGGGACGACATTCACCTCGACCAATATTGTCGCCATCAGAAATTTGGACCTCGACAATCTCAATCTGAGATATTGAGCTACGCGAAATCGTAAAACTCCCTCGCGTCGGATATGTTTTTGCCTGTATTTTGAATGTCAAACTCACAATTTTCCTCAATGAAATTGATGTATTGAGGCTTGACCTCACACGACCAGATTTGCACCGTGCAACCATTATGGCAATGCTTGCAGATTATCAGCTTGAAATGGACGGTCAAACCCTGATCGTAAAGGCTTTTGGCAACTGGACGATCGAACAAGCGGGACAATTGGATGGTCGTTTATCCCTCGATGTCGGCAAGTTGACTTATAATATTGTAAATTATGACATGTCCGAAATAGAGGATCTTGATACATCCGGAGCCTATCTTCTGGCCCGTGCCATTCGATATGGCATGGCTAAGGCGGAAAGTTGGGATGTGTCTAACGGCACACAGGGGCATAGGACTCTGATGAGCGCCGCGACATCTGCCGTTTTAGGGCGTGAACCCGCAAGAAAGCGTCAATGGTATGATATATTTGTTCGGGTCGGTATGGCGACGGCTAGGTTCTGGAACGAATTTATCGAAACGCTTGCATTTATTGGACATTTTTTTGTTGTTTTTGGCCGTGTTTTAGCAAGCCCAAGACGGTTGCGGTGGAAATCAATCGTCAATTTGATTGAAACTGTGGGATTGGACGCAGCGCCTATTGTGATGGTACTGTCCTTTTTTATTGGAGCCGTGATTGCCTATATGGGAGCCAATTTGCTTGCGAGTTTTGGCGCAAGTGTCTTCATGGTCGATTTGGTTGGGTTTTCGGTGCTAAGGGAACTCGCCGTTATTATTACTGCGATACTTTTGGCAGGGCGATCTGACTCGGCTTTTACAGCGTCAATTGGCGCCATGCGGATGCGTCAAGAAATCGATGCCATGACTGTTATGGGCCTGGATAATTATGAAGTCTTGGTCATTCCGCGTGCAATTGCTTGTATCATTGTGATGCCGATCTTGACCTTTCTGGCTATGATGAGTGGCCTAGCCGGCGGTCTGATCGTCGCTTGGACCACAGCAGATATTTCGCCCATTCTATTTTTTAACCGATTGAGTACGGCGGTCGGAATCGAAAACTTCTGGGTGGGTATGATCAAGACGCCTTTCTTTGGACTGATTATTGCGCTCATCGGGTGTCGTCAGGGCTTGGCTGTGTCGGGCAGTGTAGATAGTTTGGGACAACGAACGACCACCGCAGTTGTGCAAGCTATTTTTACCGTTATTTTTACCAATGCGCTTTTTGCTATTCTGTTTTTTCAGATGGGGTGGTAAGACATGGCGTTTCAAGACATATATAATCAAGATGCTGCGCCTGTTGAGGCGAGGGGTATTCTAACCCAATTTGGTCCAAATATTATCCATCAAAACCTAGACTTCTCAGTTGCCACGGGTGAGATTGTTGGGCTTGTCGGGGGGTCGGGTGCTGGTAAATCCGTTCTTATGAATACGCTCTTGGGGCTTAAAGAGCCTGAAGGCGGCGTCATTAGATATTTTGGACAGAACCGAGATGATCTTTTGCCCAAGGCTAGACGCGCCATGAAAAATGAGATGGGTGTCTTATTTCAAGGCGGCGCTTTGTTTTCATCTATGACGGTTCGTGAAAACGTCATGGTACCAATGCGAGAAAATGCAAATATATCGCCCCGTCTTATGCGGGAATTGGCCGACATGAAGATACATATGGTTGGCTTGCCGCCCGAATCGGCGGTGCTTTATCCGGCAGATTTATCGGGCGGCATGCGAAAAAGAGCCGGTTTGGCACGCGCCTTAGCGCTTGACCCTAAATTGCTGTTTTTAGACGAACCCACGGCGGGGCTAGACCCAATAGGTGCAAATGCCTTTGATGAATTGATATTGGGCCTTAGAGAGGCCATGGGGTTGACGGTATTGATGGTGACGCATGATCTCGACAGCTTATATGCAATTTGTGACCGGATCGCTGTTTTAGTTGATAAACGGATTGCAATCGCAGATAGTCTTGATGTTGTGAGTCAGTATGATCATCCTTGGGTGAAAGAATATTTTGGTGGACCTCGGTCTCGGGCAGCTTTGTCAGCCGGGAAGAAAAGTGAGTAGATGGAAAATAGAGCCAATTTCGCACTGATCGGAATGTTCGTCCTTGTTGCATTTGCTGCGGCTGTCGGGTTTTTCATTTGGCTGTCAGGTACAAGCCTGAATAAAGAATATGATTTTTACGAAGTCTCATTTGATGGGGGCGTAAGAGGACTTAATGAGGGGAGCGAAGTCCGGTTTAACGGTTTGTCTATCGGGCAAGTCACGCGCTTGCGCTATGACGAGGAGGACCCAAATCTCGTTTTGGCGCGAATCCAAGTCTCTGAAAACACACCGATTGATACAGGTGCTAGCGCACAATTATTCCCGCTGGGACTAACGGGCTTAAATTATATCGAGATTACGCCAGGACCAGCCTTAGACCCCGTTATGTTGAATAGCCTTCCTGGACGAACAAAGCGTATTGTTGGTCAAGCGAGTGCCGTGGATGATATATTATTGGGTGGTGGCGATGTTTTGACCGAGGCACAGATAGCTTTGCGCAGAGCGAACCTATTATTGTCAGATAATAATTTGCAGACATTTTCCCAAATTCTGAAAAATATTGAACAGGTCACAGCATCTGTTGACCTTTCAGAATTAGAGGCTTCAAAGCTGAACGATCTTATGGATAGTTTGACCCAGGCCGCGGATGCGATTGCGGAAACAGCGCGCTCTATTGAAGGCACATCCGAGACGATCGAGTCTATTGCGGGTGATGACCTTAGGGCTTTGCTTGCCAGTGCAGACTCCACACTTGGTAATGTTGATGGAACTTTATCTAGTTTCGACGGTGTGGCTGCAGGTGTTGGTGACGACGCAAGTGCATTGATCGTGGATGCGAGAGATGCGATTAACCGCCTCTCAAATTCCGGCCTTACGGATATTGAAGAGACATTGGACGCTGTTCGAAGCCTAGTTGACACATTAGGGCGCGTGGCGGACAGTTTAGAACAAAGCCCAACGGAATTTATCGTTGGCACTGAACGCGAGGAAGTGGTGTTACCACAATGAAGACTAGTCTAACTTGTATGTTTATAACCGCGTCTCTCTTGTCTTCGGGATGCGTGTCTTTACTGCCGTCTCCAGCGCCAGCTGATACCGTTTATCGTTTGGCAATGGATGTGAAGCCTGTGCAGCCCAAAGCCACCGCGGAAGTCGTAAGAATTGACCGGCCAAGCGTTTCGGAAATTTTCAATGGACAAGACATTGTCGTAACAATGGATGGATTGAAAATGAAAACCGTGGCTCAGGCACGTTTTGCGGAGCCTATGCCTGTCATGGTTCAAAAAGCCTTGATTGACACACTATCAACACATGCCGATTTTATCGGTTTATTGCCAACCTCTGGTCCCCGGACCGAAACCCGTCTCCACCTTACCATACGAAACTTTGAAGCAAACTTTGATCGCGGCGAAGATAGCGCGCCTATCGCAAAAGTGTCATATGTCGTAACATATAGCGGGTCAGCTGATAGAAAATTATTAGGTACACATTTCGTAGCACATTCGACTCGAGCGAATTCGACAAATGTATCTGATATTGTGGATGCGCTGCAATCAGCTAATCAGGACGCGATGTTAGATATTTTAAATTGGATGAGCACTCAAAGAGCCGTGTCGCCCGCCTGATCAGTCTTCTTGCGTTTAACCCGATCGAATACATATCGTTTTCCCAACCAGCTGAGTATAACCACGACAAGAACAAGTGCGCCCATCGCAAGAATAACGTATTCCATGCGGTCTCCGAACATTAAGCCGAGTCTGTGACATAGCGCAAAAATTACCACGCAATACAAAAATGCCGTTCCAAATATAATGGCGCAAAATTTTCCATAATGAAGTTTGAAATAACCACATGCAATATATGCAGGTACCCGTGCCAAAGGAACAAACCTTGCGACAAGAAGTGTTTTGATCGAATTGGCCTTCACCTTTTCTTGCAAAGAGATGACTTTGTCTTTTTCGGCCCAACGTCTAAAGCGCGGATGTTTATGTGCGAAATAGCCAATCCAGTATTTCCAAATATCCGAACAAAACAGTCCAAATAAAATGATAAAGAAGACAATTGGGAAATGTTTATGGTCAGTCGCACTCAGCGTCGCGGCCGTAATCACAGCCGCGTCTTCTTGCACAAAGGGCCCAATAAAAATACCAGCATAGATCAGCCAGATCGGATCAATCATATCCAACATAGTGTGTTTCCCACCACAGCCAAAGCCGCGCGTCAACCATACTTTCAAGTCACTGAAATAAGGGTCTCTTAAACCGTTGCTCTTGTGCGCAACGCATGACATAAGGCGCGAAATTTCAAATCGTCAGCCACGCGACCCTCGCAGGCCTAAACTATGGTGATATCATCATGCAGATCAAAGAGTTAAAGGCTGAAGGCCTGTCAAAGACTTACGCAGTCACAATCCCTAAAGAGGATTTGGCAATAAAGCTTGAGGCCAAGATAAAGGAAATGCAACCGCAAGTCTCTCTCAAGGGCTTCCGTCCGGGCAAAGTGCCTGTCGCGCATATCCGTAAAATGTTTGGCCAATCCATCATGAAAGATGTTGTCGAAGAAGAAATCAATGAGAGCACGCAAAAGGCGATGAATGACAATAATATTCGTCCAGCCGGTCAGCCAAAGATTGATCTTCGTGCAAATGGTGAAGCTGTGACAAAAGGTGAAGCGGATCTTGAATATCAATTGACCGTTGAATCTATTCCTGATTTTGACCCAGTTGATCCAGAGAAGCTGAAATTTACGCGCCTTGTACACGAAGCAAAAGACAAGGACGTTGATGAGCGCCTTAAGGAACTCGCATCGTCTCAGAAAACCTATAAGAAAAAAGCAAAAACCGCCAAAGCTAAAAAAGATGACGCGGTTCTGATTGATTTTGTCGGAACAGTTGACGGTGTGGCCTTTGAAGGTGGCACAATGGATGGTCATCAACTCGTCTTGGGATCAGGAAGTTTTATCCCAGGTTTCGAAGACCAATTGATCGGTGCTAAAGCTGGCGATGAAATTGACGTTAAAGTCACCTTCCCAGACCCATATCAATCTGCGGATTTGGCCGGTAAGGATGCCGTTTTCGCGACCAAAGTTGTCGAAGTGCAGGGTGCTAAAGACAGCGAAATTGACGATGAGTTTGCAAAGAAATTTGGCATGGAAGATGCTGAGGCGCTTAAGACTGCCGTTAAAGAGCAATATGAAGCTGAGCTTTCGCAACAATCTCGTCTGCGTTTAAAGCGTGCAATTCTTGACGAGCTTGATGGAAAGCATAAATTCGAATTACCAGCTGGTATGGTCGAAGCTGAATTTTCAAATATCTGGCAACAAGTCCAAGCTGAAAAAGAAGCTGGCAATCTTGATGAAGAAGATGCCAAGAAAACTGATAAGGCTTTGGAAAAGGATTATCGTAAGATTGCGGAACGTCGTGTTCGCTTAGGTCTCGTCTTGGCTGAAATGGGTCAAAAACACGAAATTCAAATTACAAATGAAGAGTTACAACAGGCTATGATTGCGGAAGCGCGTCAATATCCGGGTCAAGAGCAACAAGTGATTGAGTTCTATCAAAAGAATCCAAATGCGATCGCTCAACTCCGCGCGCCGATCTATGAAGAGAAAGTTGTCGATCTGATTGTTGAGAAAGCTAAAATGACTGACAAGAAAGTCGATAAAGATACGCTCTTTGAAGATGACGGTATGATCTAAG
>CAYTLJ010000002.1:26922-33552 GCA_964438555.1 uncultured Algimonas sp. | reverse complement strand
GGGTTTTCTGCCTAACCCCATCCCATGGATAATGTCACAGCACATGGTCACGCATCGATAAAAAAGGGCTCAAAGTCCTTCGCTTTGGCGAGCCGTGTCCTACCACCTGCACTTCGAGACGATGCGTCTATGCTCTATGCTTGGTGTCGGTATTGCGATGACGTCATTGATGGTCAGGAGATGGGCCATGGTCAAATTGAGGATTACAAGACCGGGCAGGGTGAGCGCCTTGAGATGTTACGTGAAAAAACAGCTAGAGCTTTATCGGGTGAGCCGATGGAAGACCCTGTCTTTGCGGGTCTTGCGCGTGTTGTAAAAACCCATGAGATCAATCACCGGCATCCCTTTGATTTACTTAAGGGTTTTGAAATGGACGCCGAAGACCGAGTCTATAAATCGGTCGATGATATTCTTGATTACGCCTATCATGTCGCGGGCGTTGTCGGTGTGATGATGGCCAATATTATGGGTGTCAGAGATGACGCCACACTTGACCGTGCGAGTGATTTGGGCCTTGCATTTCAACTCACGAATATTGCCCGCGACGTCATTGACGATGCACAGGCAGACCGCGTTTTTGTGCCTCAAGACCTTTTGAGCAAACACGGAGCGCCAAATGCAGCACAGGAGCTAGCGCAACGAGACAATTGGCCGTCTGCTTATAAGGCCGCCTGTGAGCAACTTGATATTGCGGAAGCCTATTATCGAAGCGCCAAAGTGGGGATAAGGGAGCTGGATTTTCGCTGCGCATGGGCCATTAGTGCAGCCCTTAAGGTTTACCGCGAAATCGGAGAGGTTTTGCGCTCAGGCGGCCCTGAAGCTTGGGAAGGGCGTGTCGGGGCAGGAAAGGGCCGCAAATTAGCTCTAGCCATAGGCGCCGCCGGGCCAGCAATAAGACGCGCCAAGGTCGAAGAGGTGTCGCGTGAAGGATTTTACGAACGGCCTTGAATGGTTATTTAGAACCCTCCGTCATCCTTGGGACAAGGCCTAGGATGACGAGGATGCGTGTTGGGTAAGGCGCGTCGCCTAATCCTG
Source organism: uncultured Algimonas sp. (assembly GCA_964438555.1). Lineage (GTDB taxonomy): Bacteria > Pseudomonadota > Alphaproteobacteria > Caulobacterales > Maricaulaceae > Litorimonas. Next base: position 32,517 of record CAYTLJ010000002.1, on the reverse strand, counting down.
CTCAGCGAGCCATTTTTCAAGCCAGTGAATATTATAATCACCTGATTGGAAATCTTCATTATCCAATAAAGCTTGATGAAGCGGCATGGTTGTTTGCACGCCTTCAATGACCATTTCGCCCAAAGCCCGACGCAGGCGCAATATGGCACCTTCGCGCGTATGCCCCCAAACAATGAGTTTTCCAATCAGGCTGTCATAATAGGGCGGAATTGAATATCCGGCATATAATGCGGAATCGAGGCGCGTATTCATGCCGCCCGGAGCGTGGAAGTCCGTGACTTTGCCAGGAGACGGCGCGAATGTTTTTGGATTTTCCGCATTGATCCGGCACTCGATAGAGTGGCCTTTAAAGGTAATGTCCTTTTGCGCATAATTCAGTTTCAGCCCCGCCGCGACACGGATTTGTTCGCGTACAAGGTCTATGCCTGTGATTTCCTCAGTGACAGGATGTTCAACCTGAAGGCGGGTATTCATTTCAATAAAGAAAAATTCGCCTTTTTCGTAAAGGAACTCAATCGTACCCGCGCCTCTATAGCCAATTTTACGAATCGCATCGGCAACAATCTTACCAATTTCAGCGCGTTCTTTCGGCTTCAATGTTGGCGACGGGGCTTCTTCGAGGATTTTCTGATTACGACGTTGTAGCGAGCAATCGCGTTCTCCAAGGTGAACAACATTCCCATGTTGGTCAGCTAACACTTGAATTTCAATATGGCGCGGACCGGTCAGGTAGCGCTCGAGATAGACTTCGCCATTCCCAAAAGCGGCTATGGCTTCTTGTTGAGCTGCCGCAAGCGCCTCTTCTAATTTGTCTGGTGTTGCAGCAAGGCGCATGCCTCGGCCGCCACCGCCCGCTGCGGCTTTGACAAGGAGAGGAAATCCGACATCTTTGGCGACTTTTTTTGCATCTTCATAGGTTGTAACAGAGCCATCTGATCCAGGAACGACGGGTATGCCAGCTTCCATCACGGTTTGTTTGGCCGTGATCTTGTCTCCCATTATACGGATATGTTCTGCGGTTGGACCGATAAAGGCCATATTATGCGCTTCGACGATTTCCGCAAAACGCGCATTTTCAGACAGGAATCCATAGCCAGGATGGACGGCATCAGCATCTGTGATTTCACAGGCTGAAATAATCGCCGGAATATTGAGATAGCTATCGGTCGCACTATTAGGGCCGATGCAAACACTTTCATCGGCAAGCCTGACATGCATAGCGTCTTTATCAGCTTCGGAATGTATAGCGACGGTGTCTATGCCCATTTCTTTGCAGGCACGGTGAATCCGCAATGCGATCTCACCGCGATTCGCGATCAGGACCTTTTTAAATAGGCCTTGATTTGATGATTTAGCCTTGGCCATGATTTATACGATTACAAAGAGAGCTTCACCAAATTCGACAGGCGTCGCATCACCGACAAGGATGCTGTCAATCTTGCCCGATTTTGGCGCAGTTATAGGGTTAAATGTCTTCATGGCTTCAACCAACATAATGGTGTCGCCTTCTTTGACCTTGTCGCCAACTTTCACAAATGTGTCGGCATCAGGTGAGGGGCGCGTATATGCGGTCCCTACCATGGGCGATTTTACCGCTCCGGGATGGGCGGCAGCGTCAGCTGGGGATTCTTTGGTTGCGACCGGTTGGCTTGCTGTATTGCCAGCCATTACAGCTGCAGGTGCCGCAACAACGTGTTGAACTGCGGCAGGACCAGCGCTTTTTGCAACGCGAATTTCAAGATCACCGCGTTTCATTTCGATTTCTGTCAATTGAGTCGCGTTCAAAATATTGGCTAATTCACGAATAAGCCGTGTATCGGCTTTGGTGTCAGGCGGATTCGTGGTTTTGTTTTTAGCTGTCGATTTTGCTGACTTTTCGGCCATAATGGGCACTCCGGGTTAGAAGTCGTGTTAGGCTTTGCGCGTTTTCAGACTTGGGCTTCTAGCAGGTTTATGAGAGCTTGCACCCCCAATAAGTAAGAATTTGCACCAAACCCGCTGATCGTACCCGTGACGGCTTCGGCGACTAATGAACGCCGTCGAAAACTTTCACGTTTCGCGGGTTGGGATAAGTGAATTTCGATGCTTGGGATTGAGATCGCCTTTAAGCTATCATGAATAGCAACTGATGTATGGGTATAGGCAGCGGGGTTTATAATAATCCCTGACCCACTCTTTCCCGCTTCTTGAATAAAATCAATGAGTTCACCTTCAATGTTCGACTGTTTAAAGACAATGTCATAACCCGCCTGTTTGGTTTTTTCCTCACAGAGTGCATGAATATCTTCGAGGCTTTGATGTCCATAGACCTCGGGTTCACGTGTTCCCAATAGGTTCAAATTTGGACCATTAATGATATGTATGGGCTTTCGCATTGAATTCTCTCCGATTGACGTGGTAACGCGCCGCGAGACGGACTTCAACAGTGAGAATGCGTGTGCATCTTATCATCAACGGAAAAGATCATGATGATTTGCCTGATGGCATGAGCCTCTTAGATCTCATTACGCATTTAGAGCTGCCTGAAAGAAAGATTGCTATTGAGCGTAACAGGGAGGTTGTTCCCAAGTCGAATTACCGCGACGTTACACTTGAAAACCATGATGTCCTTGAAATCATTCATTTCATTGGAGGCGGATAAATGTCTGATAAACTCGTTATCGGGACTTATGAATTCGATTCTCGTTTGATCATTGGAACGGGTAAATTCAAAGATTATGCTGAAAACGCAAAGGCCCTCGAGGCGTCTGGCGCGGATATGGTCACAGTGGCGATCCGACGGGTCAATCTGGATCAGCCAGATGCGCCTTTGCTCACAGATTTCATTGACCCTAAAAAAACAATATATCTGCCAAATACGGCCGGATGTTATACGGGTGAAGATGCTGTTCGAACCTTGCGTTTGGCGCGCGAACTGGGCGGCTGGAACTTGGTTAAATTAGAAGTGCTTTCAAATGTACATCTTTATCCAGATATGGCTGAGACATTGAGTAGCCTTAAGCTGCTGGTCGATGACGGTTTTGAAGTCATGGTCTATTGCACGGATGACCCCGTTTATTGTCAAAAGCTGGAGAGTGCAGGGGCGGCAGCGATTATGCCATTGGCGGCGCCAATTGGATCAGGGCTGGGACTTCTCAATCCCACAAATATCAGACTTGTAAAAGAAGCCGTGAATGTCCCGGTTATTGTCGATGCTGGACTAGGGACTGCGAGTGAAGCTGCAGCCGCAATGGAGCTTGGTGTGGACGGTATTATCGCCAATACTGCAATTGCAGGAGCTGGCGATCCTATTCGTATGGCCGCTGCGTTTAAAAATGCGGTGATCGCTGGGCGGGATGCCTATTTGGCGGGGCGAATTCCAAAGAAGCAATATGCAGTACCAAGTTCACCCATGTCTGGAATGATTTCATAAGCTTGGGATTAGGATTAAGGCCAAGTTTGGTGCCAAAATTGATGTAAGGGTCTTGCAATCGCCCCTTTCAATTCCAACTTGTTTCGTTTATCGGCGCCTCTGAAAATAGCGGGACTATAATATGTCAACTGTACTCTTGATTATACAATTGATCATTTCGATCATTCTCACGGGCCTGATTTTGATTCAGCGGTCCGAAGGTGGAGCACTTGGCATTGGCGGCGGCGGCGGTGGTGGACTTATGTCTGGACGCTCTGCGACAACCTCGATTGCGCGCGTGACAGCTATTTTGGGTGCCTTGTTTATCATCAACTGTTTGGCGCTTTCAGTTGTTTATCAAATTGAGACACGAGACAGATCTGTTCGCGACTCGGCGGAAGCGACTGCTGAAGAAGTTCAAGATCAGGGCTTGACCCCAACCCTAGATTCGTCCGATGGGACAATCCCGTTAGTTGATGAAGCTCTGCCGACGGAAACTCCTGAAACAGATGTCGAATCGACCCCAGAAGCGGACACGCCCGAAGAGTAGTTTTCTCAGAAGGCCCCGCTGCGTATTAAAGGCGGGATATGCCAAGATATATTTTTATAACGGGTGGTGTTGTTTCATCGCTCGGTAAAGGCTTGGCGTCAGCTGCCCTTGGCGCTTTGCTACAGGCTCGCGGATATAAGGTCCGTCTGCGTAAGCTCGATCCTTATTTGAATGTAGATCCAGGGACAATGAGCCCTTACCAGCACGGCGAAGTTTATGTCACGGATGACGGTGCTGAGACTGACTTGGATCTTGGTCATTATGAAAGGTTTACCGGCGTAAGCGCAGCACAGTCTGATAATATTACGACCGGGCGGATTTATTCCAACATCATCTCTAAGGAACGTCGCGGTGACTATCTGGGCGCGACGGTTCAGGTTATCCCACATGTCACAAATGAAATTAAAGCCTTTATCGGATCAGATGCGGGCGAGGTCGATTTTGTTCTGTGTGAAGTCGGTGGAACGGTTGGCGATATTGAAGGCCTCCCATTCTTTGAGGCCCTTAGACAATTTAGTCAGGAACAACCTCGTCACACAACCTGTTTTCTTCACGTAACGCTCCTACCATTCATCAAGGCCGCGGGCGAAATGAAGACCAAGCCGACACAACATAGTGTGAAAGAGTTACGCTCAATTGGTATTCAACCCGATATTTTACTCTGCCGCGCTGATAGACCTATAGACCCAGGCGATAAGCGTAAGATCGCTCGATTTACCAATGTCAGAGAGAGTTCCGTTATTCAGGGCTTAGATGCTCGCTCGATTTATGATGTGCCTATGGCCTATTATGAAGAGGGTTTAGACCGCGAGGTCCTGTCACATTTCGGTATCGATAAACCACCAAAAGCGAAGCTCTCAAAATGGCGTAAAATTTCTGAGACATTGCACAATCCTGAAAATGGGACGGTCAATATCGCCGTTGTTGGGAAATATACAGTTCTACCTGACGCCTATAAATCCATTACCGAAGCCTTAGTTCACGGCGGAATCGCCAATCAAGTCAAAGTTAAAATCAATTGGTTGGAAGCAGAAGAATTTGAAACCTCTGAAGCTGTGACCGTTATGAAGGGCATGCACGCCATATTGGTCCCGGGCGGATTTGGCGAACGTGGAACAGAAGGAAAGATCAAGGCCGTACGCTATGCGCGTGAATATGACGTCCCATATTTTGGTATATGTCTGGGTATGCAAATGGCTGTTATTGAGGCCGCGCGAAATCTTGCCGGCCTAAGTGAAGCGAGTTCCTCTGAATTTGGGGATGAGGGCGAAAATGTTGTTGGTCTGATGACGGAATGGACCAAAGGAAATGAGCGGCTCGAGCGCTCAAAAGAAACTGATCTTGGCGGCACGATGCGTCTTGGCGCTTATCCAGCGATTTTGGAAAAGGGCAGTTTGGTTGCCAAACAATATGGCACAGCCGAGATCAGTGAGCGCCATCGTCACCGCTATGAAGTTAATATCGATTATCGTGAGAGACTTGAATCTGCAGGGCTCAAATTTTCAGGCCTGTCTCCGGATGGCGTCTTGCCCGAAATTGTCGAAATACCTGGCCACCCCTGGTTTATTGGCGTGCAGTACCATCCTGAACTCAAAAGTCGTCCGTTTGATCCACATCCATTGTTCAAAGGCTTTGTCAAAGCCGCCGTTGAACA
>CAYTLJ010000002.1:10573-26822 GCA_964438555.1 uncultured Algimonas sp. | reverse complement strand
TTGATCTTAAACGCAGAGCCGATTAGCTCTTTCGCGTAATCAATCTCTGATCCGGAGAGAAATTCAAGGCTCATTTCATCAATGAGCACGCGGGCGCCATCCCGTTCAATTACAAGGTCATCTGAATTTGCGGCATCGGCAAAATCAAACTTATATGAAAACCCAGAACAGCCACCACCTTCAACCGAGACGCGCAAGAAATCTTGCTTTCCCATCTTGGCCATGATCGCATTAATTTGCGCAGCCGCAGACGCGCTCAAAGTCACAGGTGTATCAGTAGTAATCTCTGTCATGATCTCTATATAGGGTCGAAGTTCTGATTTGGAAAGAAACTCTGTGGTTAAATATCCATCTGTCCGTCCGCTCGCAATATATGCGTCTGATCCTAATAAGGCGCGTGGTCGATCTATTGCGCAACCGAGCGCGTCCGAACGTAGCCCCTTTCAGCGCGATAAAGACAGGATTATCCATTCTTCTGCCTTTCGGCGTCTTAAAGGTAAGACCCAAGTTTTTGTGGCCCATGAAGGGGATTATTACCGAACCCGTTTGACCCATAGTCTTGAGGTCTCTCAGATAGCGCGCTCGATTGCGCGTGTTCTAGGACTCGATGAAGACTTAGCTGAATGCCTCGCACTTGCGCATGATCTTGGTCACCCACCTTTTGGTCATTCAGGTGAGGATGCTCTGGCAGCATGTATGAAGCCTTATGGCGGGTTCGACCACAATGCGCAGACCCTACGTATCGTGACGCTTCTTGAAGGTCGCTATGCAGAATTTGACGGATTGAACCTAACCTGGGAGACTCTCGAAGGCATTGCTAAACACAATGGTCCATTGATCGAAAAACCTGCCGATATTGACGGTTTGCCTTGGGCGCTAAAGGCCATTGAAAATTGGGAGGCATTAGAACTTGAAACTTTCGCTGGCCCAGAGGCACAAGTCGCAGCTCTAGCTGACGATATTGCCTATAATAATCACGATATAGATGATGGTTTACGAGCCGGACTTTTTCGGGTTGATGACGTGACAGATATTCCTTTTGTCGGGGAAATGTTTGCGGATGTAAGGCGGCGTTACCCAGATATTTCTGAGGATCGTCTTATACATGAGGCCGTTCGGGATATGATTGGGTATATGGTTGCGGATGTTTTATCGGAAACGCGCCGGCGCTTAGAGGCAGCCGCGCCAAAAAACGCAGATGATATTCGTAATCTCGACCACGCCGTGGTTGCATTTTCGGGCGAGTTCAGAGCGCAGGAGAAGCCACTTCGTGCGTTCTTACATAAAAATATGTACCATCACTATAAGGTTAATCGCATGATGAGCCAGGCTGGACGTGTCGTCAGTGAGCTGTTCGACCTGTTTAACCGAGAACCAGATCTACTCCCTGACGGGCTCTTTGAAATGACGGATGGTGCAGAAAGTGATGTTACAGCCCGCGTTGTTTGTGACTATATTGCCGGGATGACAGATACTTTTGCCATAACTGAACACAGAAAACTCTTCCAACCAACCGGCTATCTTTAGAACTTATTAACGCCATTTTCCCACTCTATAGATCATCGTGAAAAACGGCGGAGCTATTTCCGCAGGACTAATCAGGATTTTAGAGATCCAAAAATTAAGAGCTTCCAATGTCTGACATACAACAAGATGCAGAATTCTCGCCTCACATGGGGTCTGAAGCAGAGGTCTTACAGCCTTATGATGCGCGAGAGCGCGTCGGTCTACCGCCTTTGGTGAAACTGGCGATCTTAGCTATAGGCTTAATCCTAATCGCTTTAATTGTGCTAAAACTTTATCAACCAGGTGTCCGAGACCGCTCTGATCCGCCGCGTATCACGGCCGATAACACACCCTTTAAAGTGCCGCCGAAAGAGGCCGGGGGTCGTCAGACGCCCAATCAAGATAAGGTTGTTTTTGAAGTCATGGACGGCAAAAAGCCGACAACAGACACATCGATTCAGACGCCACCAGAAACCCCAATCAAAGTTGAAGCACCAGCCCCGGTCGTCAATTCCGTTGAATCACCAAATGAAGCCCCTAAGCCGTCTACAACAGCTTCGCCTCCGCAGATAGTTGCCGCACCCGCACCGCGCCCCAAAAGCCCCGTAAGGAGCACACAGCCTGTAAGCAACACCCAGATTGGGACATCAGAATGGGTTGTTCAAGTTGCGTCTGTCCGTGATGAAAGCGATGCGCGCAATTTATGGACGGGGTTAGAACGTAAATTTCCAAACCTCGTGAGCTCTACCGCATCAGATATCAAACGCGTAGATCTAGGCGATAAGGGCGTATATTACAGACTTCGTGTTGCGGGGTTGGCAGATAAGACGTCAGCGCAAACCCTGTGTTCAAATTTGAAAGCAGGCGGGCAAGATTGTCTTGTGACGCGCCGGTAGATCGATGTCATCTCCACTTTCCTGCATTATTGGTCTCTCCAAAGACTATCTCACGAAAGAAGAAAGCTATTTTTTACGAGATGCAAACCCGTGGGGCGTGATCTTATTTGCGAGAAATGTCGACACGCCTGACAAATTAAGGCGTCTAACGGGCGACATCCGCGACTCCATGGGGCGAAATACGCTTATTTTTGTGGATCAGGAAGGTGGCCGCGTTCAACGTTTGCGCGCGCCATATTGGCCAAGCTATCCCTCAGGTGAAGCTTACGCAAAAATTTATAGGCAAGACATTGAAGAGGGTCGTCGTGCTATTTTTCTTGGTCATCGTCTGATCGCACATGACCTGCGTCGGGTCGGAATTACAGCTGATTGTGCGCCAGTCCTTGATCTCCCACAAAAATACGCGGATCCCATTATTTCGGATCGTGCTCTCGGACGCACAACCTCTGACATTATCGATATGGCGCATGCGGCGATGTCCGGGCTGATGTCAGGCGGTGTTGCGCCGGTTATCAAACATATTCCAGGTCATGGGCGAGCTAAAGTTGACAGTCATAAAGCGCTTCCGACGATTAAGGTTAAACAAAAAACCTTAGAAAAAAGCGATTTTCTTCCGTTCAAAGCTTTAAGAGATGCCCCTATGGCCATGACGGCGCATGCTGTTTACAGTTACGCGGCAGAATCAGCTGTTACGGTCTCTAAAACGGCTTTGAAACAAATTATCCGTGAGACGATAGGATTTGATGGACTTTTGATGAGTGACGACTTGGATATGAAAGCTTTGTCCGGTGACTTAACCTATAAGACGGAGCTGGCTCTTTATGCAGGTTGCGATATTGCCTTGCAATGTTCAGGTGTCCTGAAAGACAGCCTTTCTGTCGCCAAAGGCTCCCAGCCGCTTTCAGGGGCTGCGCGTCGACGCGCCTTAATTGCGGATTATTGCGCGGAAAATATATCCGCATTTGATGCGTCTGCTGCGCGCGATGAATTTGAATCCTTGATGGCATCATGATCGAGGAATTCCAAGAAGATCTCAAATTTGAAGCCGTGATGGATGCGGCTGATGAAGGGGAGTCTCTTGTCCTGGATATAGATGGATATGAAGGGCCATTGCATTTGCTGCTTGAATTGGCCCGCAAGCAAAAAGTCGATCTTGCTCGTCTTTCAATCCTTGAACTTGCAGAACAATATATTGCTTTTATCAAATCCGCACAGGACTTACGCATAGAATTAGCGGCTGATTATCTCGTCATGGCGGCTTGGCTGGCTTATCTAAAATCAAAGCTCATTATTCCTAAAGAGGGCGGCGAGGTTGAGCCCGAGGTTGAGGAAATTGCCGCTCATCTCGCCTTTCGTCTGGAACGCTTAGAGGCGATGCGCCGTGCTGTTGATGGGTTGATGCGTTTGCCTAAAACTGGACAGGCGATATTCGTCAGGGGTCAACCTGAAGGTCTACGTAGTCGAACCTCGCCAATTTTCGAAGCGGAGATGTTCGACCTTTTAAAAGCTTACGGCACATCTCGCAGTAGAGCAGCGATAAGAAATCATAAATTGGTAAAACCGCGCGTCATGAGCCTCGATGATGCAAGAACAAGATTGCGAAGAGCTTTGAGCGCAACGGGAATTGATCTCTCAGATTGGGTTGAATTGGATGGACTTCTTCCAGATGGAGCCGATATTGGCGCGAAAGGCGTGCCGCAGGCCTCTGTAAAAGCAAGCTCACTATTGGCAGGTTTAGAACTTGCAAAAGAAGGTGAGATTGAATTGCGTCAATTAAAAGCCTTTGCTCCAATCTTTTTACGTGAAGCACAACGTCTTTCTAAGGATCAAAAATGAGCAAAACGTCTGATCGCATCAATAAAGCTCAGGCCGGCATTGAAGCCGGGGTGGTTAGTCTCACGGATCGATTGAAATCCAAAGGCGATATAGATGCAAACCTGCGTTTGCTCGAAGCGCTGCTCTTTGCTGCCGTTGAACCCATTGACGTTCAGACCTTACGCGAGCGTATGCCAGAAGATGTCGATGTTGGTGCGTTATTGGCGCGTCTTTCAAGAGATTATGAGGGGCGGGGTGTAAACCTTGTGCGGGTTGCGGATCGTTGGCGCTTTCAAACGGCGCCTGATTTGGCTGAAAACCTTGTCAATGTGACAGAGGCCCGTCGGAAATTATCAAATGCCGCGCTCGAAACCCTCGCGATCGTCGCTTATCATCAACCTGTGACTCGGGCTGAAATCGAAGATGTTAGAGGCGTTGCGGTTTCAAAAGGCACGCTCGACGTTCTTATGGAGTTGGGGTGGTTACGCTTGCGTGGACGGCGCCGGACGCCGGGTCGTCCAGTGACCTATGGAACAACGACAGGTTTTTTGGCGCATTTTAACCTTGAAACGATTTCTGATCTGCCCGGCCGTGAAGACCTTAAGGCGGCGGGATTGCTCGATCCGCGCTTGCCAAAAGACTTTGAAATGCCAGAGCCTATGCAGCTTGATGATTTGGCCGTGGATGAAGACCCACTTGAGGACGAAGCTGACCCAGAGTTTTTTGAAGACTTTTTGGGAGAGGATGAAGAAAATTCCTAGTCATACGGCATAAGGAACTTGTTGTTTTGCCTGACGCTGTCTATCTATAGGGCTGAATAGACGAAGGAATTTATCCATGCCGCATTGGACTGGCCTTGTAGTAATCTTAGTGATTGTCCTTGTTCTCTTTGGAGGGCGAGGGAAGTTATCCTCAATTATGGGCGATATGGGGAAGGGCATTTCATCCTTTAAAAAGGGATTGAAAGACAATGTCGAAGACATGAAAGATGCCGCGGATGAGGCGTTAGACGTGACGCCCAATAAGTCTGATGATGTTAAAGAAAAGCGATAACCGCTTGTAATTAAGGGCTTTTTGCCCATGCTCCCTTCAATTGGTTTTATGGAAATGATGGTTTTGGCCTTACTGGCCATTATTGTTGTTGGTCCAAAAGAGCTTCCTAAGCTTATGCGAACGCTTGGGCAATATATGGCACGCATTCGCGCACTTGGGAATGAGTTCAAATCTGCCTTTGATGAGATGGACGTCGATGATGAGGTGGCCGCTATTCGTCGTGAGATTGAAGAGCTTAAAAAGGTCGGCAAGCTCGGTCTTGATGAGGTTGAAGAGGATTTAAACGCCGAAATGCGTGAATTGAACGATGAACTGCGCGATGGCATTGATCAGTCTTCACCCCATCGTTCCACTAATAAAAACAAGCCGTCACAAGATGACTGAGCGTTTGGAACATAAAGATGAGGTTCAGGCGAGTGAAGCGCCATTACTTGATCATTTGCTAGAGCTTCGGTCGCGTCTTATGAAAATGTGCGGTGCATTTGCGATTGCGGCACTCATCTGCATCCCGTTTGTGAATGAAATTATCGCGTTTCTAATGGAGCCCTTCAATGTTGCGCTCGATAATTACAATGACAAGCTTCTTGGGAAAGGGCAAAAACCCCTAGACCTTGGCATCATTGCAACCCATCCGCTCGAAACATTCTTTGCAAAAATGAAGATTGTTCTGTTCGGCGGGATTGTTTTGTCCTTTCCTGTTATAAGTTATCAGATTTATCGATTTGTTGCGCCAGGTCTTTATAAAACAGAGCGGGCGGCGTTTCTGCCCTATCTCATTTTGTCTCCGATTTTGTTTATCATGGGCGCGACGCTTGTATTTATGTTTGTGTTTCCTTTCGTTATGGAGTTTGCGTTAAACCAGCAAAACCTGGCCGATAGCCAGACAATCGACCTTATGACGAAGATCAGTGACTATTTATCACTCTCGATGATGTTGTTTCTGGCCTTTGGTTTGGCCTTCCAGCTTCCCGTTATTTTATCGCTATTGGGTCGAATAGGTGTGGTTACCGCAAAGGGGCTTCGTGCAAAACGAAAATATGCGGTGTTAGGGATCGCTGTTTTTGCCGCTTTTGCAACGCCGCCTGATCCGATCACGCAATTCATCTTAGGTGGTGCTATATATTTGTTATATGAGGTTTCGATTGTGTCTGTTGCAATCTTGCAGAAACCTAAAACTTCCGAAGAAACTTAGCGGCTTTAGGCTTTCATTAATCACGTTGGTTCATAACTGCGCAATCTTTATTATTGCGATAGGACTAGAACCATGCGTGCCACATTATTTTTAGCGACGGCTATTTTCGCGCTGAGCGCGGCATCTGCATCTGCGCAGACTTATGTTAAGAAGATTATCGAGCCTGTCACGCCGACAGTCGATGATATCATCAATGCGCCTATTGAGTATGATGATAACGGTGTTGTCAAAGCTCAATATTTCAAGGCTGACGATTTGTCAGAAGCGGAATATAGGGCCCTATTAGAAGAAGCTGATCGTATTCGTGCTTTTCAAGGTGCGACGAGCGTTTCTTCATCTCAGTCTTCATCAACTTACGCTTATCCAACAACGTCTTCGACGGCGGTTTCAAGTGGTTATGAGGTTGAAATTTATCAACCATCTTCAACCGCAACCTCTACATATACGCCGATTGAAGTGGCACCTACTGAAATTATTGCGCCTGCACAAATACTGTCTCCCACTGAAACACTGGCAGCGACACCTAGTCGAACCCATCGTGTGGCCAAAGGTGATACGCTTTACAATATTTCGAAAAGATACGGCACTGATGTCGCCTCGATCAAAGCCGAAAATGGGTTGCTCGGTACAAATTTATCCATCGGCCAGCAGCTTTCTATTCCTGGCGTATATGCATCGACGTTAAATTCGACAACGACGCTTCAGCCTATCTTTGCCAGTGCGCCTGTAAGCGACGGCGTGGTAACGCGACGCGTTATTGAGCAGGCACCACTAAGGCAACAGCCCGTTATTTCGTCAGGGACACAAATTTACGCTGTGTTACCTAAGGATACATTATATTCCATCTCAAGACGGACCTGTGTTGGTGTTCAAGACCTCATTATCGTCAACTCTATTCAAAATCCGAATAATTTGCAGCCAGGTCAAAAATTGACACTTCCGTCTGGCCATTGTCTTCCCAAATAGGTCGTTGATCAGCTAACAACTACATCTTTCTCATGATTGCGCGTTGCAATGATGAGAGGGCTCCCTATATAGCGTTTTAATCATCGAAGCGGACTCATTTTCGCCGACAACAAATTATAACGCGGGGACGTTATTATGATAAGTTTGATCCAACAGGCATCCACTGGCGGCGCGGCCGGAGGCTTGATGTCTTCGCTACTTCTATTTGGCCCACTTATTCTTATTTTCTATTTTCTTATCCTGAGACCTCAAAACCAAAGGATGAAAAAACACAAGGCTATGGTCGAAGCACTTCAACGGGGCGATGATATCATAACAAGCGGTGGCATTGTTGGCAAAATCAAAAAGGTGAGTGATGAAGATATCACGATTACCTCCGGATCATCGGAATTGAAAATTGCACGTTCTATGGTGGCTCAAGTCAAAACAACCCAAGCCGCAAATGACTAAAATAGTCAAGATTTAGTCGTAAGGGACTGAAAACATGTTATTTTTCTCACGATCTAAAATATTGATGATTTTGGGCGCGGTAATTCTGGGTCTGTTTTTCGCCGCGCCAAATGCGATGAAAGCCGATCTCAGGGATAATTTGCCTGGCACGTTTCAGCGAACAATCAATTTAGGTCTCGATCTTCAAGGCGGTGCCCACATGCTGCTGGCGGTGGATTTGTCGACGGTCATTGATCAAGCGCTGGAAAATGAACGAGATGCGATACAAGACACGCTCCGCAATGATGGTGAGAGATTAGCGACGGCTACGTCACCAACAGTCCAGGGAAAAACGATCTTCGTTCAAATGCGGACAGTAGAAGATGCTGATAAGGCATTCCCACGATTACAAAACCTATCTGTTCCTATTGATGCTGGCAGCTTGGGTGGTGACCGGACAACCAAAGTTACGCGCGATTCCGAGAAAGTCATTTCGGTTGAGATTTCAGATGCGAATGTTGAATTTATCCGTCAGCAAACAATTGATAAATCAATTGGCGTGTTACGCCGTCGGATCGACCCTCAAGGTGTGTTGGAGTTAACACTCGCGCCGGAAGGAAATGATCGTATTCTTTTACAAGTTCCGGGTGCTCAAAATATTGATGATATTAAAGAACGAATTAATACGTCAGCCAAATTAGCTTTTAATCTTGTAAATGAAGAGTCGAGCGGAAATGAAGCCGTGTTGCGCAGTGCGATTGAAGGTAAGAAAACAGGCGTAAGTGATGCCTATTTCCCTTATTCTGAATCCGAGGGTGTAGGCGGTTTGATTGTTGCCAAAAGGACGCGAATTACAGGCGATTGTTTGAAGAGTTCGTCTTCAGGGCCGCATCCGGAACGGAATAATTCATCCGTTGTCCATTTTACATTTAATGTGAGATGTGCCCGCGAATTTGGTAATATGACAGCTAAAAACATAGGCAATAGATTTGCCGTTATTTTGGACGATGAGATTATTTCCGCTCCGAATATTAGGTCCGTTATTGCCGGTGGATCAGGATTTATCGAGGGAAGCTTCACATCGGAATCGGCACGAGAGTTATCGACACTTCTTAATGCGGGTGCTTTGCCAGCCAAACTAAATATCGTCGAAGAGCGAACTGTTGATCCATCCTTGGGCGCTGACTCAATTCGTGCGGGTAAGGTCGCCTCCATTATTGGTTTGATCGGTGTCGGACTATTTATGTGGTTATCTTATGGGTTACGCTTTGGTACAATTGCCAATCTAGCGCTAGCGACAAATATTATACTCATTGTGGGGGCATTGACCCTCTTTGGATCCACGCTAACCTTGCCAGGGATTGCTGGTATTATTCTGACCATCGGTATGGCGGTGGACGCGAATGTTTTGATCTTTGAGCGTATTCGAGAAGAAACCTATAATGGGAAAACGCCCATTAACGCGATTGAGACAGGGTATAAACTCTCGCTTGAGCCAATTTTGGACGCCAATATTACAACGCTTATCGCAGCGATTACGCTCTATTTCGTTGGATCGGGTCCAGTACGGGGGTTCGCCGTGACCCTTGCAATTGGTATTGTGATGTCCGTCTTTACCGCAGTGGTTTTTGCAAGATTGCTAACCGCGACTTGGCTTCGCGGAAATCGTCCAAAAACACTACCTATTTAGGGTCAGGATCTATTCGTCATGAAAGACATTTCTCTCGTTCGTATTCTGCCGGTACAGCCAAAAGTTCCTTTTATTGCGCTTCGGAAACTTGCTGGCTTAATCTCGATAATCGCAATATTTGCTTCAATTTTTCTCTTTTTTACAAAGAGCTTAAATTACGGGATTGATTTTACGGGCGGTACCGTCATTGAAATTGGGTCTGTAACTCAAGTGCTAGAAGACGCTAAGGTAAGATCGGCCCTAGAAGATATGGGTATAGAAGGATTCACCGTTCAAGGGATTCAGCCTCCAGAAGGATCTGAGACAAGCGACGGGGTAAAGATTGAAAATCGCCTCGTCAGGATTGGTTTACAACTGCAAGATGAAACTGGCGAAGCGGGCCAGGCCGCGCAGCAAGAAGCTTTGGATGCCGTTAAAGCGGGGCTTGAGGAACGTTTGGGCGATTTCTTCGTCCGAAGTCAGGATGTGGTTGGGTCTCAAGTTTCAGGCGAACTCAGGCGCAAAGGTATTCTCTCCGTCGCGATCGCACTTATTTTAGTCCTGCTTTATATTTGGTTTCGATTTGAATGGCAGTTTGGCCTAGGTGCCGTATTGGCGCTTGCTCACGATGTAGCCTTAACAATAGGCGTGTTTAGTTTGCTGCAGATTGAATTTAATCTCACCATTATTGCCGCGATTCTAACAATTGTTGGATATTCACTAAACGATACGGTGATCGTCTATGACCGAATTCGGGAAAATTTGCGCAAGTTCAAAAAGAAACCCTTACCAGAAGTCCTCAATATCGCGATTAATGATACACTGTCTCGAACAATTTTGACGTCGATGACGACCATGTTGGCGCTTTTAGCCCTCTATGTTTTAGGTGGGTCTGCGCTGAGAGGGTTCTCATTCGCGATGATGTGGGGGGTCTTTATTGGAACCTACTCGTCTATTTTTGTGGCGTCGCCTCTACTCTTATTCTTAAAGTTAAAGCGCGGTGCAAATACAGGTGGCGAGGTCGAGAGCTAGAGTCGTTTCATGCCAGTGGGTTTGATGACCCATCGCGCTTGTCCGATTATTGAGGATTTCGGTGTAGATCCGATTTTATCAGACGCCGTGCTCTCAACGCTATCTCCCGCCCAATAGCAAAAACCAGATTCAAGTCTTGAAAGTCGTTTGACCATGCGGCCCAAACGGTCATGCCTTAGAACATAAATAAACCCCGGCTTTATCGACCGGGGTTTTGTTATAATTATATAGTCGCCATCATTAAGGGTCGGGGTCATAGAAAGACCGGAAACCCGAATGATCCGTAACATGAAAGGGCGTTACCTAGAGATCAGGTTCTACGACCTTTACATTTGGCGCATATGGTGTGGTGACCGTCTTGGTTTTAACGCCTTTTGACGCCCAAAATAGTTCAGCAAATGCGTTGGCAGCCGCCACAAGTTTTTCGCCGTCTTCGCGGTGTAGATCTTGTTTCACAGCAGACCCTGCAAGCATGATCGCATGCGCTGCATCGTGACACGCCGCCATATCTTCTTGGTTTTTTGGCTTCATAAAATCACCCCAGATGATCCGGGTTTGATGTTTGCAATTTTCCGCCATTTCTTCTTTTTTCGCGGTATTACGCGCCACCTGCATGGCAAAGCCTGTGTCAGATAGGCCTTTATCTTTGAGGCTTAAAAGAATGTCGATCTGGCGAAGGGCTGAGACGGCATAATAGGTCACGATGCGCGCGTCATAAATTCCGCATGGAATGTCGCAATGCGCTTCGGCGCTATCGATCTTGTCATCAAATTTCGTAAGAAGTGAGTGTAACATTATTTTCTCCTTAGGCTTTGCGGCGTTTGATGAAATAAGTCACGCCACCCAATGCTGCCAAAGCGAGGAGCGTACCCGCGCTGTGGACAGGGCTGCTGAGCCAATGGACGATTTGCGTGAAAACGGATTCTGAGTGAGCGCCTGTATGCGCAAAAGCTGGCGAGGCGAGTGCAGTCGCTGCAAGCGCCGAAAGTAAAGTGCGAGTCATATGATGTCCTTTCGCAATGGATGAAAAATTATTCTGTTAGTGTTTGCCTTAATCAGATTGCCAAATCGCATCAAGCCGCGCAAAGTAAGTTTGTGGAAGAAAATTTGACTTAAAATGACTGAATTACTCCCAACGACAATACAGAGCCTGAAATCTGCTGATCCGGACCGTTATAGATCCGCCTTAATGGCGGACCAGCAAGGACGGCTGGATTTGTTGACGCTCTATAGTTTTCATTACGAACTGGCGAAAGTCCCGGATGTTACATCAGAACCCATGATGGGCGAAATCAGATATCAATGGTGGCGCGATGCTATTGAAGAAATCTACAGTGGGAAAGCGGTTAGGCGCCATGAGGTTGCGACGCCGTTGTCCGAGCTTATTTCAAGGCGAAAGCTCTCTCGATTTCACGTGGATCAATTGATTGACGGTCGTGCGCGGGATTTGGATCCGACACCGTTTGAAAATTTGGATGAAGCCAAAGCCTATTGTCGTCAAACATCAGGTGTCTTGATGCAATTGGGCATAGCGTGCCTCGGGGCTGACGGGTCAGAGCCTGTAGACGCCGGAGAGGCTTGGGGTATGACCGGGCTTGCACGGGCTTATGGATTTTATCATGATAGGATTTTGTCAGAGTTGGATATTGAGACGTTGATAGCGTCCGCTGAGGGAAGCTATGAGGCCACAAAAGCTGGAATGCAGAGGATTGGCCCTAATGCTATGCCCGCAATCGCTTATATAGGTCTTATACCTGGTTTTTTGAAACGGATGCGCTCGTCAGGATTTGATCCGCAGACACAACGCGTCAATTACGGGCCAATAGCCAAGCAATTTAAATTATTTCGCATAGGATTAACGGGACGCCTTTGACCTTGTCGATCAAAATAAAGCTAAACTTGTTCAAAATAGGTACATTTAACCATCTGTAAACCATAATTCATGGGGTGAATTATGGAGGACCATATGTTTCGATCTTTAGTTTTTTCGTCTTTTCTTGCGCTATCACTTGGCGTTTCCAGTTCTGCGTTTGCCGATGACGATAAAGGGCTATATGTAAATGTCGGTGCGACACTTCTGACATCTGAGTTAGATCTCAATGATATTGATGTGCAGGGACAGGTTGTTGATTTCGGCACTGAAGATACCGACTTTATTCTCATCAATGGTCGTTTGGGATATCAGATCAACAAATATTTCGCGGTTGAGGGCGAAATTGGTTTCGGCGTGAGCGGGGACAGCGTTGATCGCAATATTCCTGTCGACGTGCTTGGACAAACCGTTGGCGTCGACACAACTGTCGATTTGGATATCGATAATTATTATATCGGTTTTGCGCGCGCGATATATCCGGTCTCTGATAAATTCGATATCTTTGCCCGTATCGGATATGGCGAAGCTTCGGTAAGTGGTGATGCCGTCGGGAGTTTTGGCGGTATAACTGCAATGGCGTCAGCCGATGAAGATGAATCTGGTGTCGCCTTTGGTGTTGGCGCACAATTTAATCTTGATGGCCAGAACGGTATACGGGGTGACTATACGCGCCTTGAAGACACGAATATCATTTCACTTTCTTATGCGAGAAAGTTCTAGCACTTTAATTGATCTAAGTGGATGTCGCCCATGGCTTGATGTCTTCAAGGGCGCGTTTGGCGAGTAAGCTTTTGCGGTAACGGGTTTTGTCTTTACCGCGTAAGCGCTTGCCATTCACCTTGGGGTATTTGATCTCACCTTCGATTGGCGGGAAAAGCCCGAAATTCACATTCATAGGTTGGAATTTGGCTTTGGGTCCGGACATGAACCCGCCCGTAACATGTTCGACCAAAGCACCAAACGCCGTGGTGAGGGCAGGCATGTCAATTGTTTCACCTCTGGCTTGCGCGGCAGCCATACGGCCCGTGATCAGGCCAAGGGCTGCGCTTTCGACATAGCCTTCGACGCCCATAATTTGACCGGCAAATCTAAGGTCAGGGCGGCTCTTGAGTTGAAGCTGTTTGTTCAAAAGCTTTGGCGAGTTGATAAAGGTGTTTCGGTGAATGCCGCCAAGACGGGCAAAGACTGCTTTTTCAAGCCCTGGAATGGTGCGCAAGATTTCGGTTTGGGCGCCGTATTTCATTTTTGTCTGAAAGCCGACCATATTATAAAGCGTGCCGAGCGAATTATCTTGCCGGAGTTGAACAATAGCATGCGCTTTGACCGTGGGGTTATGCGGGTTAGTCAGGCCAACTGGCTTCATCGGGCCCCACCGTAAAGTCTCCGCGCCACGTTCGGCCATGACCTCAATAGGCAAGCAGCTCTCAAAATAGGGTGTGTCTTTCTCGAAATCTTTAAACTCGGTCTTGTCAGAGTTGACGAGCGCGTCGATAAAGGTTTCATATTGAGCCTTATCCAAGGGGCAGTTGATATAATCGGCTCCGTCTCCGCCAGGACCTTTTTTATCATAACGCGATTGCATCCACGCAATATCGAAATCAATCGAGTCTTTATAAATGATAGGGGCAATGGCGTCGAAAAAGGCGAGGGAGTCTTCGCCCGTCTCTTTAAGTATGGCTTGGGCGAGTAAGGGTGCCGTAAGGGGGCCTGTTGCGATAATCGTATTACCCCAATCTTTGGGCGGCAGGCCTTTAACCTCACCATATTGCACAGTGACCAGCGGATGTTGGCGCAGGATTGTACTTACCGCATCAGAGAATTCATTCCGGTCGACCGCAAGCGCGCCGCCGGCAGGGAGTTTTGTCATATCCCCCATACCCATAATCAATGAGCCTGAGAGGCGCATTTCCTCATGCAGCACGCCAACCGCATTGCCTGTCTTATCGTCAGAGCGAAAAGAGTTTGAACATACAAGCTCGGCAAACCCACCTGTCTCATGCGCATCTGTCATGCGGTTAGGACGCATTTCATGTAGGATGACAGGCACGCCGCGCGACACACATTGCCAAGCGGCTTCTGATCCGGCGAGGCCTGCGCCAATAATGTGAACGGGTTTTATCGTGTCATTCTTTTGCATGGGCGCCACCTAGGGAAAGTTTTTGATCTTCGCAATGACATATGACGGTCAATGTGACCCAATCTTGCTCGTTTTTTGGCGGGTTTATGAGATTAGGTGCAGCGCATTCTTACCTAAAAGAAGTGAATTACCCATTTGACTGAAAAAGCCTGACAAAACCGTCAGATTGTGCGTTGCAATTTGCCTTGGGTCTCAATAGGTTTCGGCGCGATTGAGGAGGGTGAGTCTGTGAGTCCTCCGACCCGTTGAAAAGCGTGAATGTCATGAATGAATTCCTGCTGGAATATCTACCCGTCGTCATCTTATTTGGCATAGCGCTTGTGTTGTCGCTGCTATTCCTACTTGTGCCAGCGGTGATTGCACCAAAGGACCCGGATGCTGAGAAGGTCTCGACCTATGAATGCGGTTTTGCGGCGTTTGATGACTCGCGTATGAAATTCGATGTTCGCTTCTATCTGGTAGCGATACTCTTTATAATTTTTGATATCGAGGTGGCGTTTTTGTTTCCATACGCCGTCACATTAGACACGATCACCTGGCAAGGGTGGTTGGTCGTGATGATTTTCCTCGCTGAACTCGCGGCTGGCTTGGCTTATGCTTGGAAAGTCGGCGCGCTGGATTGGGAGTAGTCGCATGGTTCTCGTCAATCCAAATGGGGATAAGGGCACACCGGCCTATGATCCCAAGCTCCATGACGGCGCTTATTCGCAATTAAGCGATCAGCTTGCCGATAAGGGCTTTATCACAGCGGCGTCTGACGATCTCATTACATGGGCCCGAACAGGGTCTCTCATGTGGATGACCTTCGGACTGGCCTGTTGTGCGGTGGAAATGATGCAGGCCTCTATGCCGCGATATGATCTTGAGCGGTTCGGTTTTGCGCCCCGCGCTAGCCCGCGCCAGTCTGATGTTATGATTGTTGCGGGAACGCTAACCAATAAAATGGCGCCTGCTTTGCGCAAGGTTTATGATCAAATGCCCAATCCGCGCTATGTGATCTCCATGGGATCTTGCGCCAATGGCGGTGGTTATTATCACTATTCCTATGCGGTTGTTCGCGGATGTGACCGGATCGTTCCCGTTGATATTTATGTTCCTGGATGTCCACCAACGGCTGAAGCGCTTGTTTACGGGATTTTGCAGCTTCAAAAGAAAATCCGCCGTGAAGGCACGATTGAGCGATAGTTATGGATGATCTCAAGGCCCATATCGAAACCCAACTTGGCGACGCGATCAATTCCGCGACAATCGACTTTAATGAGCTCAATATTGAAGCGCGTCGGGCAGAAATCCTAAATGTTTTAGGGTTTTTACGCGATGATCCGATCTGCAAGTTCACCCAGTTAATTGACATTGCGGGCGTGGATTATCCAACAAATGCGCGTCGTTTCGAAGTTGTCTATCATCTCTTATCGATGAGCAACAATCAACGTATCCGCGTCAAAATCACCACGGATGAAGAGACGCCCGTCCAATCTAGCGTCCCGCTTTTCCCAAATGCAAATTGGTATGAACGCGAGGCCTTTGATATGTATGGGATCGCCTTTGAAAACCATCCGGACCTTCGCCGCATTCTCACAGATTATGGTTTTGAAGGCTTTCCTTTGCGCAAGGACTTCCCATTGTCCGGTTTTGTCGAGGTTCGTTATGATGAAGGCCGCAAAGAGGTCATTTATGAGCC
>CAYTLJ010000002.1:6846-10473 GCA_964438555.1 uncultured Algimonas sp. | reverse complement strand
CCGGTTTTGTCGAGGTTCGTTATGATGAAGGCCGCAAAGAGGTCATTTATGAGCCAGTCAATCTCCCACAAGAATA
Source organism: uncultured Algimonas sp. (assembly GCA_964438555.1). Lineage (GTDB taxonomy): Bacteria > Pseudomonadota > Alphaproteobacteria > Caulobacterales > Maricaulaceae > Litorimonas. The sequence goes on along the minus strand of CAYTLJ010000002.1, from coordinate 10,397 downwards.
TCGCAGTTTTGATTTCCTAAGTTCTTGGGAGGGCGGGGACTATGTCTTGCCGGGAGATGAAAAGAGTGAGGCGTCAGAGTAATGGCTACCACTGAAGTAACGCTCGAAGGCGATGATCGTAATTTCACGATCAATTTTGGACCACAACATCCGGCGGCGCATGGTGTCTTGCGTCTTGTGCTAGAGCTGGAAGGTGAGGTCGTTGAACGCGTTGATCCGCATATTGGTTTGCTACATCGTGGCACTGAAAAGCTGATGGAGCATAAGACCTATTTGCAGGCTTTGCCTTATCTAGACCGCTTGGACTATGTCGCCCCGATGAATCAAGAGCATGCTTTTTGTCTCGCGATTGAGAAATTGACGGGAATGGGTGTTCCGCGCCGCGCGTCTTTTATTCGTGTGATTTATTCTGAAATCGGACGTATTCTCTCGCATCTTCTAAATATCACGACGCAAGCCATGGATGTTGGTGCGTTGACGCCACCGCTTTGGGGCTTTGAAGAGCGTGAAAAGCTCATGGTGTTTTACGAACGGGCTTGCGGCTCCCGCATGCATGCCAATTATTTCCGCCCAGGTGGCGTGCATCAAGATCTGCCAGAAGCTTTGATCTCAGACATTTATGCCTGGTGTGAACAGTTCCCGGAAAAGCTACAAGATATTGAAACCCTTCTCACGGAAAATCGAATTTTCAAGCAACGCAATGTCGATATTGGTGTGGTAACCGCCCAGGATTGCCATGAGCGCGGCTTTTCGGGTGTAATTATACGCGGCTCAGGCCTCGCCTGGGACCTCCGTCGTAACCAACCTTATGAAGTCTATTCAGAGCTCGATTTTAAAATCCCGCTTGGCAAAAATGGTGATTGTTATGATCGTTACCTTTGCCGCGTCGAAGAGATGTATGAATCTGTCAAAATCATGAAGCAATGTATTGAAAAATTGCCTGATGGACCAGTTATGACCCAGGATAATAAATTCGTCCCGCCGCGCCGCACCGATATGAAGAAAAGCATGGAAGCGCTCATTCATCACTTCAAACTCTACACAGAGGGCGTGCATGTTCCTGCGGGTGAAGTTTACACCTGTGTCGAGGCGCCAAAAGGGGAGTTCGGGGTTTATCTCGTCTCCGATGGCACGAACAAACCTTACCGCGTAAAGTTACGCGCACCGGGTTTCCCGCATTTGGCGGCGATGGATTATCTCAATCGCGGGCATATGCTCGCTGACGTCTCCGCGATCCTCGGGTCGCTCGATATTGTCTTCGGGGAGATCGACCGATGAGTGCGCGACGTATGGCCCTTCAGCAGCCAGAGAGCTATGCTTTCTCTGCGGCGGCCGAAAAAGAAATCGATATGTGGATTGCGAAATATCCCGCAGACCGCCAACGTTCGGCCCTTATTCCTGCGCTTTGGATTGCGCAAAAAGATGCGGGTGGCTGGTTGCCAGAAGTGACTATGCGTGTCGTCGGTGACAAGCTGGGTATGGCCTATATTCGTGTCTATGAGGTCGTAACATTCTACACCATGTTCAATCTTGCGCCTGTGGGCGAACATTTCATACAGCTTTGCGGCACAACGCCGTGCTGGTTGCGCGGGTCGGATGATCTGAAAGCGGTTATGGAAAAACGGGTTGGTCCGCAAAATACAATCTCGGCGGATGGCAAACTGAGCTGGTTAGAGGTGGAATGCCTCGGCGCATGTGCCAATGCGCCTATGGTCCAGATTTCAAATGCTGCGGGCGATAGCTATTATGAAGACCTGACGGCTGAGAGTTTTGAAGCCTTATTGGACAAACTTGTTGCAGGTGAGACACCAGACTATGGGCCGCAAAATTCACGTCATACGTCTGAACCAGAAGGCGGTGCCTTGGCACTGGTGACGGATGCGATTTTTGATCAGGAATTAAATCTAAAAGCTCTGCCAAATGCAGGGCAAAAAGCAGTTGTTACCCATCATGCTGCGGACCCGAAAGGGCGTCGTGCAACTGTGGCGGGGCGTAAGAGAAAGCCTAAAGGCGAAACGGATCCAAACGCTGCGCGCCCTCCACGTTCGAGCGCGGTTAAACCAAAAGCCAAAGCTAAGCCAAAGCCTAAAGTGCTTTATACGGATGGCCCAACGGACGGAACGCCTGACGATTTGAAGAAGATCAAAGGTATTGGTCCGAAATTCGAAGGCGATTTGAATTCCAAGGGAATTTATTACTTCCGCCAAATCGGCGCATGGAAAGCGGCTGATATTAAAATGGTTGAAACTGTCATTGACAGTTTCCCCGGACGCATCAAACGCGATGAATGGGTCAAGCAAGGTAAAGCCCTTGCGAAAGCCGCTGATAAGAAAAAGGGGTAGGGCACATGGCTGAACTTCTCCAAGATAAAGATCGTATCTTCCAAAATCTTTATGGTCTGCATGATCATGGGTTAGACGGCGCGAAAAAACGCGGCGCTTGGATCGGGACATCTGCGATGTTAGAGCAAGGGTCTGCTTGGATCATTGACCAAGTTAAAGCGTCTGGCCTTCGCGGTCGTGGCGGGGCGGGTTTCCCGACAGGCCTAAAATGGTCCTTCATGCCGAAAGAAGTTGGCAATCGTCCGCATTATCTTGTCGTGAATGCCGATGAGTCCGAGCCAGGCTCTTGTAAAGACCGAGATATTTTGCGCCATGATCCACATTTGCTTATCGAAGGCTGCCTCGTCGCGTCTTTCGCCATGCAAGCTCATGCGTGTTATATTTATCTTCGTGGAGAATATATCCTTGAGCGTAACCGTCTACAGGCGGCGATTGATGAGGCTTATGCCGCGGGACTTGTTGGTAAAAATGCTTGCGGCACGGGTTGGGATTTTGACATTTATATGCACCACGGGGCGGGGGCCTATATTTGCGGCGAAGAAACCGCGCTCCTTGAAAGCCTCGAAGGTAAAAAGGGTCAACCCCGTCTAAAGCCACCATTCCCGGCAAATGCGGGTCTTTATGGCTGTCCAACGACTGTGAATAATGTTGAGTCTATTGCGGTTGTGCCGACAATCCTACGTCGCGGCGCAGAGTGGTTTACACAATTTGGTCGCGATAATAATAAAGGCACAAAAGTTTTCTCAATTTCGGGTCATGTCAATAAGCCCTGTAATATTGAAGAAACCATGTCTATCCCATTGAAAAAGCTACTAGAAACCCATTGTGGTGGCGTTCGAGGTGGTTGGGATAACCTAAAGGCTGTTATTCCGGGCGGCTCATCTGTGCCGCTATTGCCCAAAGAAATTTGCGATACGGTCCTGATGGATTTTGATGCCTTACGCGAACATCAATCAGGTCTCGGTACAGCAGCCGTGATCGTGATGGATAAATCGACCGATGTCGTGAAAGCCATTGCGCGCCTATCTTATTTCTACAAACATGAGAGTTGCGGCCAGTGTACGCCATGCCGTGAGGGCACAGGTTGGATGTGGCGCGTTATGGAGCGCATGGTTGTCGGCAATGCAAAAACCTCGGAAATCGATATGTTGCTCGATGTGTCCAAACAAGTGGAAGGACACACGATCTGCGCGCTCGGCGATGCGGCAG
>CAYTLJ010000002.1:0-6746 GCA_964438555.1 uncultured Algimonas sp. | reverse complement strand
GATCTCCGAAAAATCAATATTGACGGCGTCGAACATGAGGTGCCTGCAGACTATACGCTGATGCAGGCCTGCGAGGAATATGGCGGGGCGGAAATCCCGCGTTTCTGTTATCACGAGCGCCTCTCTGTGGCGGGCAATTGCCGCATGTGTCTCGTGGAATGGGTTGGTGCGCCTAAGCCGCAAGCCTCTTGCGCCTTACAGGTCAAAGACCTTCGGCCTAATCGCGATGGAACACCTGCCAATATTCGAACGAATTCGGAAACGGTAAAAAAGGCGCGTGAAGGCGTCATGGAATTTTTGTTGATCAACCATCCCTTAGATTGTCCAATTTGTGACCAAGGCGGCGAATGTGACCTCCAAGACCAAGCTATGGGTTATGGTCGTGACACATCGCGCTTTGACGAAAATAAACGCGCCGTCGATGACAAAAATATGGGTCCGCTCGTCAATACCATTATGACACGCTGTATCCAATGTACGCGCTGTGTGCGTTTCATTACCGAAGTTGCAGGTGTTCAAGAGATTGGTCTTGTCAATCGCGGCGAAAATGCCGAAATTACGACCTATCTCGAGCAATCTTTGACATCTGAAATGTCAGGCAATGTGATTGATCTTTGCCCCGTTGGTGCTCTGACATCCAAGCCCTATGCCTTTAACGCGCGGCCGTGGGAATTAGACAAGGTCGACTCCATCGATGTTATGGATGCGGTGGGCGCTAATATCCGCATTGATAGTCGCCGCGATGCCGTTCTTCGTATTCTTCCCGTCACGAATGATGATGTGAATGAAGAGTGGATTTCAGATAAAACCCGTTTTGTTTGGGATGGGTTGGCGCGCCAGAGATTAGATCAACCTTTCATTCGTGAAAATGGAAGTTTGCGCCCAGCAGGATGGGATGAAGCCTTAGCCCTTGTTGCGGAAAAATTAAAAGGCGACCCGGACAGGATCGCGGCCATTGCGGGGGATATGTGCGACGCAGAGTCTATGAAAGCGCTCAAGGATCTTTTGGACTCATTAGGCGTGAAACATAGAGACTGTCGTCAAGACGGATCTTTGATTGGGTCAGGCGCGCGTCAATCTTACCTTTTTAATACAACGATTGCTGGCCTCGAAGACGCTGACGCAATTTTGTTGATTGGAACCAATCCGCGTCATGAAGCGCCTTTGGTCAACACACGTATTCGCAAGCGCTGGTTGACTGGTGGTCTTGAGATCGGATTGATTGGTGAGGCGGCAGACCTAACCTATGATTATGATCATATCGGAACATCGGCGTCAGACTTTGAAAAATTCGCGACTGCCAGATCTGGTTTTGCCAAGATATTTAAAGCTGCGAAAAACCCAGTTGTGATTGTCGGTAGTGCGGCGCTTAAAGGCGAAGCAGGACAGGCGCTTCTTGCGGCGATCGGTCAGTTTATTGCGGGCACAAATGTCATCCGAGACGATTTCAACGGATTTAATATTCTACACGCAGCCGCATCACGCGTTGCCGGTCTAGATATTGGTTTGGTTCCAGCCGAGGGTGGTCTGGCGACAGAAGCTATATTGAATGCTGCCCAGCAAGGCGCGATTGAAACGGTCTATCTCTTGGGCGCTGATGAGATCGATACATCTAAGCTCGAAAAGAGCTTTGTTATTTATCAAGGTCATCACGGCGATAAGGGCGCGCATATTGCGGATGTGATCCTACCAGGGACAGCCTATACGGAAAAATCCGGCCTTTATGTTAATATGGAAGGTCGTGTTCAAATGGCCAACCGGGCCGTCTCTCCAAAAGGGGACGCCAAAGAAGATTGGGCTATTTTACGCGCAATCTCAGCCAAGGTAGATCGTGTTCTACCCTATGATAGTCAGGATGAATTACGCCAGAAGCTTTTTGAAGACCATCCGAGCTTTATGTCACTCGACACAGCACCCGGGCGCGTAGAGTTTAATGCAAGCGCATTAGGTCGAGCTGGTAAGCTTTCAACGGATACGCTTAAAAATCCAATTGAAGATTTCTATATGACAAACCCGATTGCCAGAGCCTCTGATGTTATGGCGGAATGTTCTGCGATTGCTGAGGCCCATGCGGGCAAGGTGAAGGAGGCCGCGGAATGATCCCGATCATGCAAACAGCTGTCCCTGCGGCCGAGACCAATTGGTTGATATGGAGCCTGCTCAAGACGGGCCAAGTCTTGCTATTTGTCTTATCGCTGGCCCTTTTAGTCGCCGCTCTTGTTTTAGCAGACCGTAAAATCTGGGCAGCCGTTCAGATGCGTCGCGGCCCAAATGTGGTCGGCATATTCGGTCTTTTTCAGACTTTGGCGGACGCGCTTAAATTCTTCCTCAAGGAAATCGTAATTCCTGCGGGCTCAGATAAATTTCTATTTATTTTGGCGCCACTTTTAGGTCTCGTCATGGCCTTTGCGGCTTGGGCTGTGGTTCCTGTGGCCCCTGGATGGGTGATTTCTGATATAAATATTGGCGTTCTTTACGTACTCGCCCTGAGTTCCTTAGGTGTTTACGGCATTATTATTGGTGGTTGGGCGTCAAATTCGAAATATCCCTTTATGGGCGCGCTCAGATCGGCGGCGCAAATGGTCTCTTATGAAGTTTCAATCGGGTTTATTATTCTAACCGTTATATTCCTGTCGGGGTCGATGAACCTTACCGCGATTGTCGACTCTCAAGGGCCTGGAATATTTAATTGGAATATGTTTTTGCTGAATCCGTTCGGGAAGCATGGGCCTGGAGTGCTTCTAATTGCACCCATCATGTTTTATATGGGCGTTCTATTCTTTATTTCGGCCCTAGCAGAAACCAACCGCCCACCATTTGATCTGCCAGAAGCGGAATCAGAACTCGTTGCGGGCTATCAAGTGGAATATTCCTCAACGCCATTCCTCATGTTCTTCTTTGCCGAATATGTGAATATCATGCTGCTCTCGGCCATGATGACTATTCTCTTTTTGGGCGGATGGCATGCGCCACTCGATATTGGGTTTCAGTTCATTCACCCCTTTATCTGGTTCTTTGCTAAAACCGCTTTCATCTTCTTCCTCATGGCTATGGTGAAAGCCATTGTACCGCGTTACCGTTATGACCAGCTCATGCGTTTGGGGTGGAAGGTCTTCTTGCCAACAGCGCTTGCCGCTGTGGTACTTGTTTCAACATTTGTCGTCTTCCTCGGCGACAAAGCGGTCTAGGAGGGTCAGAACATGTCCCGTATCAGACAAGTCATTCGCGGCGCCTTCCTCTTGGAATTTGTCTCTGCATTTTGGTTGGCGATGAAATATTTCTTCCGCCCAAAAGTGACAATTAATTATCCCTTTGAAAAAGGACCATTATCGCCACGTTTTCGCGGCGAGCATGCGCTAAGGCGCTACCCGTCCGGTGAAGAACGCTGTATTGCCTGTAAACTTTGCGAAGCTATCTGTCCGGCCCAAGCCATTATGATTGAAGCTGAGCCACGTCCCGATGGGTCGCGCCGTACAACGCGTTACGACATTGATATGGTTAAATGTATCTATTGTGGTCTGTGCCAAGAAGCTTGCCCGGTCGATGCGATTGTCGAAGGGCCAAATTACGAATTTGCGACGGAAACACGTGAGGAACTTTACTACGACAAAGAAAAACTACTCGCCAATGGAGATCGATGGGAAACCGAGATCGCAAAAAATCTAGCTTTGGATGCCCCCTATCGTTAGGGCCCCACTAATTTAATCAGGACTTCGATTCGTGCTAACTGCTATCGCATTTTACATTCTGGCTTTCACAGCCGTCGCCGCTGGCTTTATGGTCGTTGCGGCGCGTAACCCTGTGCATTCCGTGATGTTTTTGATCCTGACCTTCTTTAGTGCGGCTGGACTATTCATTTTGATGGGCGCTGAATTTATCGCGCTTTTATTGGTCATGGTTTATGTCGGCGCGGTCGCCGTGCTTTTCCTCTTTGTTGTTATGATGCTCGATGTGGATTTTGTCGAACTCAAACAAGGCTTTCTCCAATATCTGCCCGCCGGAATTATTGTTGCGGTCATCTTACTGGCTGAAATGATTTTGGTTGGCGCGGCATATTTTGCCGGAGACGGCAGACGTGTTGTCGTGCCTGAAGGCGAAGCCACAAATCTAGAGCGGTTTGGCGAAGTCCTTTACACACAATATGCGGGCGCATTTGAAGCCGCAGGTCTTATTCTACTTGTGGCGATGATCGGCGCGATCGTCTTGACCCTACGCAAACGTAAAGGTGTTCGGACGCAAAACGCAATGGATCAAATGGCGCGGACGCGGGAAGATGGTGTCGAGCTTGTCGATATCGAACCTGGTCAAGGTTTAGGTTAGAAAAGGGTAGGGGAAATATAGTGCTTATTGGTCTGCATCACTACCTGATCGTTGCGGCGATCTTGTTCACCATCGGGGTGTTCGGGATTTTTATTAACCGGAAAAACGTCATCATTATTTTAATGTGTGTCGAGCTTATCTTGCTCGCGGTGAATATAAATTTTGTTGCCTTCTCGACCCATATGGAAGCCAGCGCAGGCGATCCAATTGCGGGTCAGATATTTGCTTTGTTTATCTTGACCGTCGCGGCTGCTGAAGCTGCTGTCGGACTCGCTATTCTTGTCGTTTACTTCCGCAATCGCGGAAACATCGCGGTCGAAAATATCGACCTGATGAAGGGTTAAGCTCGTGATCTATAAGCTAATCGTATTTGCGCCACTTATAGGCGCTATGATTGCCGGATTAGGCGGTACGCGTTTTGGGGCGCAATTTGTCAATGCGACAGCCTCCAAAGTCGTGACAACCGGCCTATTATTCCTATCGGCTATCCTGTCCTGGGTCGTCTTCCTGAATATTGGCTTTGGTGACGGTGCCGATGAGACCATCAACCTATTCCGTTGGATGGATGTTGGCGATATGGATGCCAATTGGGCGTTGAAAATCGACACTTTAACGGCCGTGATGTTGGTTGTTGTGAACTCGGTTTCCGCGCTCGTCCATCTCTATAGTTGGGGGTATATGGAAGACGACGCCTATCAACCGCGTTTCTTCTCATATTTATCACTCTTTACCTTCGCCATGTTGATGTTGGTAACCTCAGATAACTTCATTCAACTCTTCTTTGGCTGGGAAGGGGTTGGTCTCGCTAGTTATCTCCTAATTGGATATTATTATAAAAAGCCGTCGGCCAATGCGGCAGCCATTAAAGCCTTTGTCACAAACCGTGTGGGAGATGTCGGTCTCGCCTTGGGTATTATGACGATTTTCTTGATGTTTGGCACGGTCAAATTTGATGAAGTCTTCTCGGCCTTAGACGGCGGTGTGAATACTATTCTACCTTTCTTGGGCATGGAATTTAACGCCATCGAATTAATTGCCTTTCTGCTCTTTATCGGCGCAATGGGTAAATCTGCGCAATTTGTGCTCCATGTCTGGCTACCCGATGCGATGGAAGGGCCGACACCGGTCTCTGCGCTCATCCACGCCGCGACCATGGTGACGGCAGGGGTTTTCCTCGTCTGTCGCGCTTATCCGATCTATGAGCTTGCGCCCAATACATCCGGCTTTATTACGGCTGTTGGCGCGTTTACGGCGCTGTTTGCGGCCTCAGTCGCGCTTGTTCAAAATGACATCAAACGCGTTATCGCTTATTCGACCTGTTCACAGCTTGGCTATATGTTCTTTGCCGCAGGGGTCGGGGCTTATAACGCCGCCATGTTCCATCTCTTTACCCATGCTTTCTTTAAGGCGCTTCTCTTCCTTTGCGCAGGCTCTGTCATCCACGCCCTGCATCATCAACAAGATATGCGTAAAATGGGCGGCATTTGGAAAAAGGTTCCATGGACTTATGGTGCCATGATTGTCGGGACCCTTGCCATTACGGGTATTGGCATTCCGGGCAGCTATACATTTGGTTTTGCAGGTTTCTTCTCAAAAGATGCAATTATCGAAGCCGCCTTTGATGCGCGCGGCGGATCAAATGCAGCCATCTTTGCCTTCTGGATCGGAATCACAGCGGCCCTGATGACAAGCTTCTATAGCTGGCGTTTGATCTTTATGACCTTCCACGGTGAACATCGCGGCAAGCAGAAATATTTTGATGAGGCCCATGAAAGCCCATGGAATATGCGTTTGCCACTTGTTCTCTTATCCATTGGAGCTGTGCTCGCAGGTGCCGTCTTCTATAAATATTTCATGAAAGATTATGGGGGCTTCTGGCATGGGGCCTTACCAGGAAAATCAGGTGACCTTCACACTGCAATTTCAGATACACTCTATGCGGCAGCGCCAGCTGAAACGGCCAGCGACGCCCATTACGGCACTTATGAATCAAAGGGTTTTATAGACTGGCTTTTATTCCGGCCGGTTCACGGTTATCCTTATTGGGTGCTCTTGCTTCCGCTTCTGGCATCTATCGCCGGGCTGGTCATTGCATGGTTCATGTATATACGCGGCAGTGTTCAGGCCAAGATCGATCATATCGCCGAGACGGGCGGCTCGCCCATTTATAATTTCTTGCTCAATAAATGGTATATTGATGAGCTCTATGACGCGACTATTGTTCGTGCGACGCGCAAGCTTGGCGATCTATTCTGGAGGGTGGGCGATGTGCGGCTCATTGATGGTCTGGGTCCCAATGGTGTATCGACCCTTGCGGCGGGCGCAGCGCGTCGGGTGTCAAAACTCCAAACCGGTTATTTATATCATTATGCCTTTGTCATGCTGATTGGCGTGGCGGTATTAATTCTCGTTGCCTTCCGCGGCAC
>CAYTLJ010000001.1:40977-58372 GCA_964438555.1 uncultured Algimonas sp. | reverse complement strand
ACGCTAATTCGCCTTACCCGATTGCACATAGGCATCGACTTGCTCTTCCATAATATCGAGCGGGACGGGGCCGGTTGCGAGTATGGCGTCGTGGAAATCCCGAATATCAAAATCATCGCCTAATGCGGTAATCGCTTCGGCTCTGAGGTCGAGGATTTTGTTCATGCCAATCTTATAGGCGGTCGCCTGACCCGGCATGACGATATAGCGCTCAATGGCTTTACGGGCATCATCTGTTGGATTAGGTGTGTTTTCATTCAGATAGTCAATGGCTTTTTCACGACTCCATTTCTTATCATGTAGGCCCGTATCTACGACGAGGCGTGCCGCGCGCCAAAGCTCCATCGCCAAACGACCGAAATCGGAATAGGGGTCTTCATATAGCCCCATCTCTTTGGGCAGGAATTCAGTGTAAAGGCCCCAACCTTCGGAATAGGCGGTATAGCGACCAAATTTCCGAAAGGTCGGAATGCCGTCTAACTCTTGGGCAATGGCAAGTTGCATGTGATGCCCTGGAACGCCTTCATGATAGGCCAGTGCTTCCATTTGATAGAGCGGCATAGAATCCATTCTGTATAGATTGGCGTAATATATGCCGGGTCGGGATCCATCGGGGGCCGGGCGATTATAAAAGGCTTTACCAGCGGCTTTTTCGCGGAAGGCTTCAACGGCTCTGACTTCGAGTTCTGCTTTGGGCAGACGGTTAAAGACTTCGGGCAAGCGGGTTTTCATATTGTCGATAAAGGCTGTGGCTTCGTCCAGATATTCCTGTTTGCCTTGCGCTGTTTCCGGTTTGAAAAACTGTTTATCGGTTCGCGTGAATTCAAAGAACTCTTGCAGGGTTCCATCAAACTCTACTTTTTTCATAATGGCTTTCATCTCATTATGGATGCGGTCGACTTCTGAGAGACCCAGATCATGAATATCTGAGGCGCTGATATTGATTGTCGTCATTTCTTTGAGACGCCATGTGTAATAATCTTCGCCGTCTGGAAGTTTCCAAGCCCCATCATCAGAGGAAGCCAGCGGTTTTTGACGGTTCATTTCATCAATGATGTTTTGATAGGCTGGAACAACGCTATTTTGTACGGCCTTAATGGCGCGTTCAAAAAGATCTGCACGTGTGTCGTCGTCAATGCCTAGATCAGCATTATTGACCTTATTTTTAAAGTCATTGAGAAGCAGGTTTAGTTCTGCATCATCCCCGTCCATTGGGGCGCCGGCCATAATATTTTCTGCACTCTCAATGACGAAATCATAGACAAATTGCGGCGGGTAAACGCCATTTTCAAATCGCTCTGCGGCTTTTTTCGTATGTGCGTCTAAATGTGGTCCAAGCCCTTCTAGGCGCGCGATATAGTCCTCTGCATCCTTAATATTATTGATCTTATGTTGGTTCATCAAAAAGGTCGGCGCTGAGGAATGTTTGCCACGCATTTGCGAATAGACATAGTTGTGATCTCGCCATTGCCATCCGGCAATTGAGTCTTCGACGTCTTTTTCGAATAGGCGATATGAAAGCTGATGTGAGGCATCGAGCTTATCGAAATCAAATGTCTCTTTCATCTCTTTCAGGTCTTCGCGTGAGGCGTCTAATTGTTCGAGGGCAAAGCTGTCAGATGGATCATTCCATTCGTCTTTTCGGCCGGGAATACCTAATGAGGTCATAAATTCAGGATAGGCGCTCACACCTTTTCGGAAATTTGCTTCAAACCATTCATCAATTTTGGCATTTTCATCCATTTCAGCGGAAGCCGTGCTTTGGTCTGCGGGTTTCGTTTCGGGCTTCGTCTCGATTTGGGCCGTCTGTGTTTTGGCCTCGGCTTTTGTCCCACTAGACGCTGTTGTTTCGTTTGTGGCCGCTGCTTCACTTGCAGATGCGTCTGGTGCACTCGTTTTTTTCGTTTCACTGGCAGGTTTACATGCGGCCAGTGAAAGGATGACCGCTAGGGCCGTTGTCGTAATTAGAGTTTTCATTTTGCGTCCTCGCTTTTCGCGTCTTCGATATAATCGTCAACAAGTTCTTCTAATATGTTTAGGGGCACAGAGCCATTGGCAAGAATGACATCATGGAATTCACGAATGTTGAATTGATCACCTAATTCAGTTTTTGCCTTTTCGCGCAGTTCGACAATTTTGAGTTTCCCGATCATATAAGCCGTCGCTTGTCCTGGCCAGACAATATAGCGATCAATCTCGGCGCGAATGTCACCTTCCGGGTTTGGGATATTTTCGAGGTAATATTGAACGGCTTTCTCGCGGTCCCATTTTTTAGCATGAATACCTGTATCGACAACTAGTCGAGCGGCCCGAAAAATTTCCATACCCAATTGGCCAAATTCTTTATAGGGATCAGTATATAGGCCCAATTCCTTTGGAAGCGCTTCGGAATAGAGCGCCCAGCCCTCGACAAAGGGTGTGTGACTGCCCAGCGTTCTAAATTTTGGCAGGCCTTCAAGTTCTTGGCTGATTGCGATTTGCATATGATGTCCCGGAATACCTTCATGATAGGCGAGGGCTTGCATCAAGAATTTAGGTTGATCTTCCATCTTTTTCAGATTGATATAATATGTGCCTGGCCTTGACCCATCCAGAGCTGGTGAATTGTAAAAGGCGCCAAAGGCCGTGTCTTCGCGAAAAGGTTCCACGCGTTTAACGATCATATCGGCTTTGGGTTTTGTGATAAAAAGCGTGTCTAAACGTCCGCGCATATCGTCAATAATAGCTGTGGCTTCGGTTTTATACGCATTTCGACCGTCCTCCGTATTCGGAAAGACGAATTGTTCATCGGTCCGAAGAAAGATGAAGAAGTCTTGGAGGCTGCCCTTAAAGTTAACCCGGTCCATAATGTCTTGCATTTCATTTTGGATGCGTTCGACTTCTCGGAGGCCGATTTCATGAATTTCGTCTGCCGTAAGGTTGGTTGTTGTATAGAATTTCAACCGCGTTTTGTAATATTCATCGGCATCGGGGAGTTTCCAGGCACCGTCGTCTTCCGTGGCGCCGTCACTTTGTAACTGAAACATATTGATCAGGGATAGGTAAGCAGGCTGTACTGATGATAAGAGTTCTGAACGCGCTTGTTCTAATAGATCATTTTTCTGGTTTTGTGGTATATTTAAACCATCGAATTTACCTTTGATATCGGCCCAAAGGGGACTGTCTGCGCCTTCGGTAAAGGGTACACCTGTAATGACATTTTTTGAGGCACTCGAAACATTCGCATAGACAAATTTTGGCATAGACACGCCAGCTTGATATTGCGCTTCTGCGCGCGCTTGTGCCTGACCTAAATAGGCCTGTGCTCTGTTTAGGCGCGAAATATAAGCGTTTGCATCCTCAATAGAGTCAACGGTGTGATAATTGATGAGGAAACTCGGAAGGCCCGTATGGGGGCCAAACATATGGGTGAAAACATAATCATTTTGCGCAACAGCATGGGTGGCGAGTTCGCGTTCACTTTGAACTTCAAAGAGGCGGAAAGAAAGACGCGCTTGTTCGTCTAGCCGATCAATATCGAAATTACGCCGAAGATCTTCGACCCAGCTTTGGACCAAGGCAGCTTCTTCATCGATCGCGATTTGAGAGATGTCATCAAGTTTAGCATGATTGTCCTTCATACCTAAAAAGGTTTGGGACATAGGCGAGCGCGCTAATTGTTCTTCATATCGATCAGAGAACCATTCATTTAAGCGCTCACTCTCAGCCTTGATGAGTTCCTCGCGTTGCGGCACATCAGACCCACTTGGGAAACAGCCAGTTAAAAAATATGGCGAGGCAAGAAGACATGCGGTCGCAAGATAGGCTCTAAACTTCATTTAGATATGGTTCCGATTTGATATCTGTGTGTTTTTTTCTGAGTTTTAGTTTGCAATGAAATTTGCACGGTTAAAACTGTTAATTCATGTCTAAAGTAAACAAATGACTGAAGTGATTCGCAATGAGCTTTCCTTAAATCGGGAAATAGAGCGAAAAAGCCTCTCGACGCCTTCATCGTCACGAGCGGTCATATGGTATCTATTGGCTGTTTTCCTCTCCCTCGTCTTGATGATTGGCGCACTCATCACGGTTTGGTGGCAACGTGACAATTTGAATTCGGATGGGTATATCATTCTGACAGGCGTGGCGATTGTAAGTCTTATTTTCGCTGTTAGCTTTGCCTCACTCGCGCGCAACCGAAAACGCGACACCTTTGAAACGAACCAAAACAAATCGATATTCTCGGCGGCGTTTTTCAATAATAATGTGCCATGTCTTATCATGAAAGAAAATAAGGTCATTCAAGGGAATCAAGCCTTTAGAGATTTGGCGCGTGACCTGGGCGCTGAAACAATCGGAGATGTTCCGCCGATCCCGGACCGCCTATTTACGACAGCCGGAGATGAAGCGGCCGCCGCAATCTTTAGGTTACATCATCTTCGTAAAGGCATGGAAACAGCCGAAGAATATATTGATATTTTGACCGAGAAAGACGGCATTCGCCGGTTTCATTTGCAGGTCGACCAATTGGAGGGATCGCATTCTTTCTGGCAAATCAAACCAGTCGCAGTGTCTGGAAATCACGGTCGAGACATGTTGTCAGAAGCGCCAGTGGGATTGATTACAATCTCTCAAAAGGGACGCGTGCTCGCCCATAATGACATTTTACTCCAATGGATTGGAGCCGAAGGTTTAGATGAAGCCGAGCATATTTCGAAATTTATAGAAGATTCCAATTTATTGTTGGAAAGCGAAGCTGAAGCTGGCCGAACGGTTCGGGCAGATACGCGCCTTATAACCCGAAAAGGTGTTGTAAGCCCGATTGTCATGGTTGCAAATTGGCATGCCCTGAATTCTGGAGACATTGTTGCGAGCGTGGCCCTCTATGGACATTCCAAAATGGCACCAGATATTGGAGACGAACCGCAAGATATTGGAATAAACTCTATTGGAGAAGGTTACGCTGCGGCGCCTATCGCGGTGCTCAGATTGGCGGGTGAGCGTGTTGGTGAGGCAAATATCACGACGGTAAATCCGGCTTTTGAGCGAATGTCCGGGACTTCAGGCGCCATTGAGAGGCGTTTTGATACCCTTTTTGTCGATGATGAGGCGCACAGACGATTTTTTGACCGGGAAATTTCCCAAATTTCTCCTGATGTTCCATTTGATGCTTTGCTGAAGGTCGATGGAGAAACGAATTTGCCAGTTTCGATTTATTTGGTGGGCGATACGCAAAATCCATCAGATAGCTTTGCATATCTCGTCAATATTAGCGCACGGAAAATGCTTGAAGATCAACTTGTCCAGAGCCAGAAAATGCAGGCCATTGGACAATTGGCAGCGGGCGTTGCGCATGATTTCAATAATCTACTGACGGCTATTCGGTTGAATACGGATGAACTCTTACAACGCCATCCCGTCGGAGATCCGTCCTATACAGAGTTGCAAAATATAAATACGACGGGCGCAAGGGCGGCCTCACTTGTCAAAAAACTTCTGACTTTTTCACGTAAAGCGACGCGTCGCTCAGAGCGTTTAGATGTCACAGATACGCTTTCAGATATGGTTGTGACCCTGCGTCAAACCTTGGGCGAGCGGGCGAAACTTAAATTAGTCCATGCGCGCGGCCTGCCCGCTGTTATGGCGGATAAATCCCAGATCGATACGGTATTGATGAACCTATGTGTGAATGCGCGTGACGCTATGGAAGCGCAAGGTGGTGGTACAATTACCATCAGTTCAGATCATTTGAAATTATCCGGTATTGAGGACTCAAGCCTTAAAGAGACTTTGACGACGCTATCTGATGATGATTTTGTGGTTATTCGCGTTGAAGATACAGGGACGGGAATGTCCGAAGAGGTCAAAGCCAAGATTTTCGAACCCTTTTTCACCACCAAAGAACAGGGCAAGGGAACGGGCTTGGGACTGGCCACGGTTTATGGGATCGTTCAACAAACCGGTGGCCATCTGGCCGTCGAGTCTGTTTTGGGTGAGGGCACAAGTTTTTCTATATATCTCCCAGCAGCCGGAGCAGTGCTCGCCCCAGATGGAACTGAGGCACCAATTGAGCCGGCAAAACCAGTTGTCACACGCAAGCCAGCTGATTTGGCTGGGCAAGGGCATATTCTATTTGTCGAAGATGAGGCCTCTGTTCGTGGGATTGCGGCCAAAGCGCTTCGCAAAAAAGGCTATACTGTTATCGAAGCCGAAGACGGGGAGGAGGCTTTGGAAATCCTTGAAGAGTCTAAGATGTCTTTTGATCTTATGATTTCAGATGTTGTTATGCCAGGGCTTGATGGTCCAAGCTTGTTACGCGCTGGCCGTGAGATGTTACGCGATACGCGAATTGTTTTCATTTCTGGATATGCGGAAGAAGAGTTCTCTGAGCTTTTATCTGAGGAACCGGATGTGACCTTCTTGCCAAAACCGTTCACCTTTGCGGAACTGGCGGAGAAGGTAAAATCTGAAATTGGAACAGCTATATGATTTATCCTATTGAAATATATGGGAAATAGTTATTGTTCTTTTTTTGTTCTTTTTACTTGATTAATGAGAACAAATATGAAACATAAGTGGAAACGGCAGTCCAATCACAGCCGTAACTTTATTATTCGTCGAAGGGCTCCGGCGGATATATCGGAGTTAATCTCATGGCGAGGAACACCACACCTCTTAAAGTCGTAGAAAAAGCGACAGATAAAAATAAAAGCGCCGCTTTGGATGCCGCTTTATCTCAAATTGATCGTGCCTTTGGCAAAAATTCGGTCATGAAATTAGGTGACAAATCAACAATGGATGTGGAGGCGATCTCCACGGGCTCATTAGGGCTTGATATTGCTTTGGGTATAGGTGGCCTGCCCAAAGGACGTGTGATTGAAATTTACGGGCCTGAAAGTTCAGGTAAGACAACACTGACATTACATGCGATTGCGGAATGTCAAAAAGGAGGTGGTGTCGCGGCCTTTATTGATGCCGAACATGCCCTTGATCCGGTTTATGCGGCCAAGCTTGGCGTTGACGTCAATGAATTACTGATTGCGCAGCCTGATACGGGTGAACAGGCTTTGGAAATTGCCGATACGCTAGTTCGCTCAGGCGCGGTTGATATTTTGGTCATCGATTCAGTTGCGGCTCTAACACCACGGGCTGAACTTGAAGGCGATATGGGTGATAGCTTGCCGGGTTTGCAAGCGCGTCTGATGAGCCAAGCCTTGCGTAAATTGACAGGGTCTATTTCCAAGTCTGGCTGTATGGTGATCTTTATCAACCAAATCCGGATGAAGATCGGGGTCATGTATGGTTCGCCTGAAACAACAACAGGCGGTAATGCGCTTAAGTTCTATTCCTCCGTTCGTCTTGATATTCGCCGCGTGGGGGCCATCAAATATCGTGATGAGGTCATTGGTAACCAGACACGTGTGAAGGTTGTTAAGAACAAAGTCGCACCGCCTTTCCGTCAAGTCGAATTTGATATCATGTATGGCGAGGGTATTTCCAAGACTGGTGAGCTTATTGATTTGGGTGTTAAAGCCGAGGTTGTTGAGAAATCTGGGTCTTGGTATTCTTATGGAGATGAGCGAATTGGGCAGGGGCGCGAAAATGTCCGCAAATTCCTGTTAGATCATCCTGAAATCGCGAATGATATTGAACGTCGCATTCGAATGAATGAAGGTTTGATTGAAGATGAGCTGTTAATGCCAAAGTCTGAGCAAAAAGAAGATGATGGAGACCTCTCCCAGCTAGGCTTAGGCGCATAACACCGATTTTTGGTTGATAAGCGGGGTTTTTAGAGCCTGGTGGGACACAAAATCAGTTTGATGTGCCCAAGAAATTACATTTAAGTTTAAAAGAGCGCTTGGCACTGTCAGGCGCTCTTTCTATATCAGCTAACCGCATTATGGATTTATTCTATGACTTCTTTAGCTGATTTACGTTCGCAGTTTTTGAAATATTTTGAAGGTCAGTCACATGTGATTGCGCCAAGCTCTCCGCTTGTGCCCAAAGACGACCCGACCTTGTTATTTGTCAATGCGGGCATGGTCCAATTTAAAGACTATTTTACGGGCGCTTTGACCCCCGACTTTCCGCGCGCCGTGACCTCTCAAAAATGCGTTCGCGCTGGTGGTAAACATAATGATTTGGATAATGTGGGCTATACGGCGCGGCACCATACATTTTTTGAAATGCTAGGCAATTTTAGCTTTGGCGATTATTTCAAGGCCGGCGCAATCGAAGCGGCCTGGAATTTGATCACGCGAGACTTTGGTCTGTCAAAGGATAAGCTCCTTGTTACCGTATACCATACGGATGATGATGCTTTTAATCTTTGGAAAAAGATTGCTGGCCTGCCAGATGAAAAGATTATTCGTATCCCGACCTCTGATAATTTCTGGGCGATGGGAGATACGGGACCTTGCGGGCCGTGTTCAGAGATTTTCTACGATCATGGGCCGAATGTGGCGGGCGGGCCTCCAGGATCGCCCGATGAGGACGGCGATCGGTTTATCGAGATTTGGAATCTCGTATTTATGCAGTTTGAACGTCACGCAGATGGATCTGAAAACCCGCTGCCAAAACCGTCAATCGATACGGGTATGGGGCTAGAGCGTATCGCGGCTATTTTACAAGGCGAGCATGATAATTACGATATTGATTTATTCAAAACCTTGATCAATGCCTCGGTCGAATTGACCGGGGTAAAGGCTGATGGTGAGGCGAAGTTTAGTCACCGGGTCATCGCCGATCACTTGCGCAGCTGTTCATTTCTTATGGCAGATGGTGTGTCGCCGTCTAATGAAGGACGCGGATATGTCTTACGCCGGATCATGCGCCGCGCCATGCGTCACGCCCATATTTTAGGGGCAAAAGACCCGCTTATGCACAGGCTCGTCCCGACATTAGTCGATGAAATGGGGGCCGCTTACGGCGAATTAGGTCGCGCACAGGCCAATATTCAATCGGTCTTTGAGCAAGAAGAAATTCGGTTTCGTCGAACCTTAGGACGTGGGACGGCTCTTTTAGAAGAGGCGTCATCAAATTTGAGCGCAGGGGACAAGCTGGATGGGAGAACGGCATTCACGCTTTACGATACCTATGGCTTCCCGCTTGATCTGACCCAAGATGCTTTGCGGGCAAAGGGTATTGAGGTCGATACCGATGGGTTTGACGCGGCTATGGCCGAGCAACGCGAAATGTCAAAAGCAGATGGGGGGAAATTTGCGGGCGGTGCCGGTGATGATCTCTTTAAGTCTCTTCGTGAAGAACACGGCGCGACCCATTTTAACGGTTATGACGATCTCACAAGCGCGCAGGCTGTGCTTAGCGTCGTTCAAAATGATGAATCCGTTAAAACGGCGTCAGACGGTGAGATTGTTTTTATCACAAATGAAACGCCTTTTTACGCCGAATCTGGTGGGCAAGCCGGGGATAAGGGTGTGGCGACATTTGCAAACGGCGCACGGATTGAAATTTCTGACGTCCAGAAACGCGCGGGCGATCTACACGCCCATATTGGCATATTATCGGGACAAATCAGCCTGGGTGACATAGCGACCCTAGCTGTTGATGCGGGTAATCGCGAGCGCACTAAGCGCAATCATTCAGGGGCCCATTTATTACATGAGGCCCTTCGCCGAGTGCTTGGGGATCACGTGGCGCAAAAAGGACAAATGGTGGATGGTGAGCGTATTCGCTTTGATATTAGCCATCCGAGCGCCATTAGCCGAGACGAGCTCGCCCGCGTTGAAGCCGAAGTGAATGAAGTGATTCAGCAAAATAATGCAGCCCAAACCAAGCTCATGGAGCCAGAGGCGGCGATCGCTGCTGGTGCGGTTGCTTTATTTGGAGAGAAATACGGCGATGAAGTCCGAGTTTTATCTCTAGGTGAGCCCTTAGATGATAGTGATAAGCCTTATTCTATTGAGCTTTGCGGTGGAACCCATGTTGAGCGCACGGGCGATATTGCTTTGTTTAAAATCACGAATGAAGGCGCCGTTGCGGCAGGTATCCGTCGGGTTGAAGGCGTAACGGGTGAGGCGGCGCGTCAATATCTGGAGGCTCAGGCCGGGATTACACGCCAAGCTGCCGATATATTCAAATCCAAGCCAGAAGATGTACCGTCCCGCATAGAAGCCTTGATGGCTGAGCGCAAACAGCTCGAAAAGGATTTGTCTGAAGCGAAAAAGCAATTGGCTCTTGGCGGTGGCGGCGCGACGTCTGGTCCCGAAGAGATCAATGGGATCAAGGTGATAGCGCGTGTTCTTGATGGTGTGTCGGGTAAAGACCTGCGCGGTATGACAAATGAGCAAATCGCGCAATTGGGATCTGGGATTGTGGCTTTTGCGGCGCGTGATGGTGGGAAAGTTGCCGTCATCGTAGCTGTATCAGATGATATTCAATCTAAGTATTCTGCCAATGACCTTGTGAATATTGGGGCGGCCAAAGTTGGCGGGCGCGGCGGCGGCAAAGCTGGCATGGCCCAGGCCGGAGGAAGCCAACCTGAAAATGCCGAAGCAGCACTAGACGCGATAAAGGCGGCTATTTAAGGCTTGAGGATTTCTTCTCGATTTTGCTGATGCTGTCGACCTAGCAGGGATATGGCATTTTGCGCCAAAAATTGACTTTTCCCCTGATAAATATCTTGCATATCAGGCTTTGTGGGACTAGGTAGCGCGCAATTGATGCGGCCCCTTTCCAATGGGAGTCGCTTTTTTGATGAAGAATGGAGGCCCCGATGGCTGTCCCTAAGTCCAAGATTTCAAATTCACGCCGTGGTATGCGCCGCGCGCATGATGCTTTGACGGCAACAAATTACGTCGAAGATAAAGATAGTGGTGAACTGCGTCGTCAGCACCATATCGACCTGAAAACAGGAATGTATAAAGGCCGTCAGGTCCTTACACCAAAAGACTAATTTTTACGAACCGGATAGGAGCCTCCCATGGTTGAAATCGAAACAGTTTTCGCCCGGGAAATCCTGGATAGTCGTGGCAATCCCACGCTCGAAGTTGACGTCACATTAAGTGATGGTGGCTTTGGACGTGCAGCCGTGCCTTCAGGTGCATCGACAGGCGCGCATGAAGCGGTAGAGCTTCGTGACGGTGATAAAGCCCGTTATCTGGGCAAAGGCGTCCGTAAAGCGGTTCTCAATGTAAATACGGATATTGCAGATGAGATTGAAGGCTTAGATGCCGAAAATCAACGCGGTATTGATTCCATTTTGATTGCCCTTGATGGGACAGAAAACAAAGGTCGCTTGGGCGCGAATGCGATGTTGGGTGTTTCACTTGCCCTTGCGAAAGCTGTTGCGGATTCAAAACAAGTGCCGCTTTATCGTTCCGTTGGCGGTGCCAATGCGCATGTTTTGCCCGTGCCAATGATGAATATTATCAATGGCGGTGAACATGCAGATAATCCAATCGATATCCAAGAATTCATGGTCATGCCAGTCGGCGCTGAGAGCTTCTCAGAAGCTCTGCGATGTGGCGCGGAGATATTTCATGCTTTGAAAGGTAAACTCAAAGCTGACGGTCATAATACAAATGTTGGCGATGAAGGCGGTTTCGCGCCCAATCTTGCGGGGACGCGCGACGCGCTTGATTATATCCTCGCCGCTATTGATGCCGCAGGCTATAAGGCTGGCGAAGATGTCTTCTTGGCTTTGGATGTTGCCTCTACCGAGTTTTTCGAAGGCGGAAAATACGAATTAAAAGGTGAGGGCAAGTCGCTCACATCCGATGAATTTGTCGAATATTTATCCGCCCTTGTTGACGATTATCCGATTATATCAATCGAAGACGGTATGGACGAAGATGACTGGGACGGTTGGGTCGCCTTGAATGCCAAAATTGGCGGAAAATGTCAGCTTGTCGGCGATGATTTATTTGTTACAAATCCAAAGCGTTTGAAAACGGGCATTGAAAAGTCTGCAGCCAACTCAATCCTCGTGAAAGTCAATCAAATCGGCACCTTGTCAGAAACGCTCGACGCTGTGGATATGGCGCATCGTGCCGGATTTACTGCTGTTATGTCGCACCGCTCTGGAGAAACATCCGATACGACAATTGCTGATCTTGCCGTTGCGACCAATTGTGGGCAGATCAAGACAGGTAGTCTCGCGCGGTCTGATCGTTTGGCGAAATATAATCAATTGCTTCGCATTGAAGAGCAATTGGGTGATATGGCCCATTATGCAGGACGTTCAGTCTTGCCAAAAACCGGCTAAATTAACCATTACCTAACCATGTTTTGGGAGACAGCTTTATGCGACGTCTCCCCCATATAGATGTTAAACGCCAAGGCCCAATCTTAGGTTTAATTGCCTTATATGTTTATCTTGCCTTTCACGCCTTTTCAGGGTCACAAGGCCTCTTGTCCTGGATGCGCTATTCTAATGATGCGGAACATCTTTCTGTGACATTAAAGGATAAGCAGACCCAGCATGAGGCGCTAAAAGCGCGGGTCGATGCGCTCAGCAATCAAGCTTTAGATCTGGATAGTCTTGATGTGACGTCTAGACGAAAATTATTTACTTCACACGCGAATGAAATGACGATTTGGCTTGACCCGTAGGGCTGGATTTACGAAACGACTTGCCCACGAATAGAATATTATTTCGGATATGAAATAAAGGTCAAGTTATGGCAAAAAAACCATCCACGCGTAAAAAATCATCGACGCCTAAGAAAACAGCTCTGAAGACGACCAAAGCGGAATTGCTCGGATATTACCGCGAAATGCTTCTTATTCGCCGGTTTGAAGAAAAGGCCGGCCAGTTATATGGCATGGGCCAAATCGCTGGATTTTGTCATCTCTATATCGGCCAGGAAGCGGTGGTAACGGGGTGTCGGGCCGCTATGAAGGATGGCGATCAGATGATCACAGGATATCGAGATCACGGGCATATGCTTGCCTGTGGTATGTCCTCACGCGGTGTTATGGCAGAGCTAACCGGTCGCGAAGGCGGTTATTCTCGCGGTAAGGGCGGGTCTATGCATATGTTTAGCACGGAGAAGCATTTTTACGGTGGGCATGGAATTGTCGGTGCTCAAGTTCCAATTGGCGCCGGGCTAGGATTTGCCAATAAATATTTGGGGAATGGTTCAGTCAGTTTAGCTTTCTTTGGTGACGGTGCCTCGAACCAAGGCCAAGTCTATGAAACGTTTAATATGGCAAAGCTTTGGGATCTCCCTGTGGTTTTTGTTATTGAAAATAACCAATATGCTATGGGGACCTCGGTTGAGCGCTCTTCGGCTGAAACAGAGCTTCATAAACGCGGTAGCAGCTTCGAGATCGAAGGCCTCCAAGTTGATGGTATGAATGTATTAGAGGTCCGGGACGGCGCTGCAAAAGCGATCAAACATGCGCGGGACGGGAAGGGGCCAATGATCCTAGAGATGAAAACCTATCGTTACCGCGGTCATTCCATGTCTGATCCAGCGAAATATAGATCTCGTGATGAGGTGACAAAGACACGGTCTGAGCGCGATCCAATTGATTGGGCGCGCGCGCGCCTCATTGAGAAAAAATGGGCGGATGAGGCCGAGTTAAAAGCGATTGATAAAGAGATCAAAGAAATCGTCAAAGACGCGGCTGATTTCGCACTTGAAAGTCCTGAGCCAGATCCAAAAGAACTTTGGACAGATGTTTATCTTCCGGTCGAAGCCTAAGATGCAGCTCGCTCTACACAATATTGGCGCGACAATCGATGTATGCGCTTTCGCAATTCCGTTTGACGCTGACGGCAATCCCGTCATGCCGCAATTCCCGAAAAAGGACTGTGCCTGATGGCTATAGATATACAAATGCCCGCCCTGTCTCCAACCATGGAAGAGGGCACCCTATCCAAATGGCTCGTAAAAGAGGGCGATGAAGTCACCTCTGGCGATATATTGGCTGAAATTGAAACCGATAAAGCAACGATGGAAGTCGAATCGATTGATGAAGGGATCGTTGGTAAAATCATCGTTGCTGCGGGAACTGACAATGTTAAAGTCGGAACGGTTATTCTCCAACTTTTAGAAGATGGTGAAACGGACGCTGACCTAAACGCGCCAGCCTCATCATCTGCCCCGTCAGCGCCAGCAGAGCCTGTACAGGCCGAAGCCGGCGCCTCAATGGCCTCTCAGGCGGCGCCATCTGCGCCTAAAGTTGCAAAAGACCCCGATATTCCGACCAATATACGGTTGGTTGAAACGACGGTTAGGGACGCTTTGCGCGATGCGATGGCCGAAGAAATGCGGCGTGACGAAACCGTTTTCGTTATGGGCGAAGAAGTCGCTGAATATCAGGGCGCCTATAAAGTCACGCGTGATCTACTACAGGAATTTGGGTCAAGGCGTGTCGTGGATACGCCGATTACCGAATATGGGTTTGCCGGTATCGGTGTCGGTGCCGCGATGGGCGGATTAAGGCCTATCGTTGAATTCATGACGTTTAACTTTGCTATGCAAGCTATTGATCATATTATTAATTCTGCTGCCAAGACGCTTTATATGTCAGGCGGTCAAATGCGCTGCCCAATCGTTTTTCGGGGTCCAAATGGAGCCGCCTCTCGGGTTGGTGCCCAGCATTCGCAAGATTATTCAAGTTGGTATGCACATGTGCCGGGCCTCAAGGTCATTGCGCCTTATGATGCGGCAGATGCAAAGGGGCTATTGAAATCTGCTATTCGTGACCCGAACCCGGTTGTCTTCCTAGAGCATGAACTCCTTTACGGCGAAAGTTTTGATGTACCAGATATGGATGATTTCCTTATTCCAATCGGGAAGGCGAAAGTCCGCCGCGAAGGGGCTGATGTGACAATTGTTACCCATAGCCGTATGGTTGGTCGATCGCTTGAAGCGGCTGAGATATTAGCGGCTGACGGCATTGATGCGGAAGTCATCGATCTTCGAACCTTGCGTCCGCTCGATACAGATACTGTTATTGAAAGTGTGAAAAAGACAAATCGTCTTGTCTGTGCCGAAGAAGGTTGGGGACAACACGGAATTGGGGCCGAAATCGCCGCCGTTGTCGTGAAAGAGGCGTTTGATTATCTCGACGCGCCGCCGGAACGTGTCTTCCAAGTCGATGTACCACTCGCATATGCGGCCAATTTGGAAGCGCTAAGCTTACCTGGGACAGAAGATGTCGTCGCAGCCGCCAGACGTGCGTGTTACAAGGATTAAGTTATGCCTATTGAAATCCTGATGCCAGCCTTATCGCCCACTATGGAAGAGGGCACATTGTCAAAATGGTTGGTTGCTGAGGGCGACATTGTTGCCTCTGGTGATATTATGGCTGAAATCGAAACAGATAAGGCTACAATGGAAGTTGAAGCCGTCGACGAAGGCAAGATTGCAAAAATCCTCGTTGCCGCCGGCACAGACGGTGTCAAAGTCAATGCGCCAATCGCTATTCTTCTTGAAGAGGATGAAGATGACAGCGCGCTTGACGGGTATTCTGTAGGGGGCGGCGCAGCGCCAGCGCCGACTGCTCCTGCACCAAAGCCTGCGGCTCCGACGCCAGCGCCACAACAATCTGCTCCAGCGAAAAATACCGCAAGTTCGTCTAAGCAAGGTGGTAACCGTATCAAAGCCTCGCCTCTAGCGAAACGATTGGCAAAAGAAGCGGGTATAAATTTGGCTGATGTGACCGGATCAGGTCCGAATGGTCGAATTGTGAAATCCGATATTGAGGCTTACGCACCGTCTGCGTCTGGCGAAGCCGCAAGAGGTGCAGCGCCTTCTGCATCCGCAGCCACGCAAACAACAGAAGTCGGGGCTGTGCGCTCTGGTGGTGCAGATTATCTGTCTAAAATGGGTATTGAACCGGGCACATATGATCTTGAGCCTCTCGACGGTATGCGGCGCGTAATCGCCAAACGCCTATCAGCCTCTAACAATAATGTGCCAGATTTCCCACTCTTAGTAGATTGTGAAATCGATGCGCTATTGGCTCTGCGCAAAGAGTTAAATGCTCAAGCGCCAGAAGGCGTGAAAGTTAGCGTGAACGACATGCTGATCCGAGCCTGCGCTTTGGCGCTTAAACATGTTCCATCTGCGAATGCGAGCTTTACACCCGATGGAATTGCCTATCACAAACATGCTGATGTTGCTGTGGCTGTTGCGATTGACGGTGGCTTAATCACGCCGATTGTTCGCCAAGCAGAAAATAAGGGTTTGTCGACAATATCTGTTGAGATGAAAGATCTTGCCGGACGTGCAAGAGAGAAGAAACTCAAGCCGCAAGAATATCAAGGCGGTACATTTTCAATCTCAAATCTAGGTATGATGGGGATCAAGTCCTTTGGATCCATTATCAATGAGCCGCATGGCATGATCTTATCCGTTGGCGCTGGCGGCCCGCGCCCGATTGTCAAAGATGGTGAACTTGCAGTTGCGACCGTTATGACAGTCACATTGACATGTGATCATCGTGTCGTCGACGGTGCATTAGGCGCGGAATGGTTGGGCGTGTTTAAGCGCTATGTCGAAACGCCCATTACAATGATGCTTTAACGCCGGATACCCAATGTCAGTTCACTCGCCTCTAAAGAGAGGGGTATTGGTACTTTTTATTCATTCATGGTATAGTAACGCTCTGTTAAGGAGTTAACTATGTTGATGAAAGCCTTATTCACGGGTGGATTACTCTCAGTAATGGCCGGTTCCATTGTATATTTTGGAACTGAAGGTGCTATTGCTGAAGGACAAAAAACTGAAGCTGAGCGCGTCGAGCATGACGCAACTGAACTTGCTGGCGGCGAGGGCGAAGCGGCAGAAAGTATAGAAACCGCTCAAGCTGAAACCCTTACACCAGATCAATCCAATGAGGATTTTGAAACGGTGACTGAGGTCGTTACCGTGGAAACACGTGGTTTCAAATATCCAAAAGAGGATGAGACAACCAAAGTGGTCGAGGCTGTTGAGGGCGTAGACGCCGAAGAGGTTTTAGAGGCAGCAAAGTCAGACGAACAGCCAAAGAAAAAGTGGTTGGACCACTACCTGAAATCAGAAAAAAAGACTGAAACCCATACGGAAGCCCAGCAGATTGAAACAGCTGACACCTCTGTAGAGCCGCAAGGCCATGGATCCGCAACCCATAGTGAGACCCAGCCTGAATCTACGGACGTTTCGACTGAGCCGCAAAGTCATGGCTCAGCAACCCATGGTGACTCCCAAGTTGAAGCCACAGACGTTATGACATCGCCTCAAGGCGATGGATCGGCGACACACGCTGAACCCGGATCTGCTAAGACTTACTCAAGCGCAGATAAAGCGCCAATAGTCGACCCCATGACCGACAACAAGATGGAGTCAAATGGCCTTGGGTCGAGTACAAACTTTGACCATGGTTCAGAGCAAACAGAGGCTTTGGCTGAACCCGTTGAGATGAAAGCGGTCGAAGATATGGGCTCAAGCAAAACATATTC
>CAYTLJ010000001.1:4327-40877 GCA_964438555.1 uncultured Algimonas sp. | reverse complement strand
CTGAACCCGTTGAGATGAAAGCGGTCGAAGATATGGGCTCAAGCAAAACATATTCGTCAGAGTCCGATACTTTGACATCTGAAAAGATGATGGATGAGGCGGTCATCGAACGTCATGCTAGATCAGATAGAAATCCGATCAGTAGCAAAGAAGCCAATGTCAATTTCATTTTAGACGAAGCTCGGAAAATTGAAATTGTTGATATGCGAGACGAAGCGATTTTGGAAATATTGGATTTTGTCCTTGATCACAATAAATCTGGTAAGGCCGCTGATATATTAACCGAGCTGTCCTCTCCGGAACTTCGTGATACAGCCCGTGCGCGCATCGGTGTGCATCTTGCAAGGCATGGTAAAACAGTGCCGGCCTTTGCCGTGATGGATGAAATCGAGATTGAAGAGCTGCGGGCCCCTATACGTCTAGAAATTATTACAACCCTCATGGCGACGCGTGAGGAGAAAAATCGACTAAAACTGCAATCTTCGCAGTAATTTATTTGAAATAAAGGTTCAAAGACGACGCGCTTTAGGCCATAAGCTCTCCGACTAAGCGGAGAGTTATTTCATGTCCGAAACATCGTTTGACGTTATTGTAATTGGATCAGGCCCTGGAGGCTATGTGACGGCGATAAGAGCCTCGCAACTCGGGTTAAAGACAGCTATTGTTGAAAAAGCAGATCTAGGTGGGGTGTGCTTAAATTGGGGCTGTATTCCAACCAAAGCTTTATTGCGGTCCGCTGAAGTCTATCACAATATGCAACATGCGGATGCCTATGGCCTAAGTGCAAAGCCGGGCTTTGATCTTAAAAAAATCGTGCAACGTTCACGCGCTATCGCTGGGCAATTATCAGGTGGAATCAAACATTTGATGAAGAAAAACAAAGTGACGGTTGTCGCTGGTTTTGCCAGTCTCGAGCCAGGAAAACCCGCGCCCATCGTCAAGGTCGATGGAAAAGCCTATACCGCCAAACATGTCATTTTGGCCACAGGCGCCCGCGCGCGAACGATTCCACCTGCAGGCTTAGAGCCTGACGGAAAATATATTTGGACGGCGCGCGAGGCTATGACGCCCGATACAATTCCGGGTCGCTTGCTTGTTATTGGATCTGGTGCGATCGGGATGGAGTTTGCAAGCTTCTTTTCGGCATTTGGGGCCGATACGACTGTTGTTGAAATGGTTGACCGAATTTTGCCGGCCGAAGATGCTGAAATTTCAAAGATGGCGCAAAAGGCCTTTGAAAAACGTGGCTTGACCATAAAGACGAAGACGCAGGTGAAGTCGGTCAAAACGGGGGCGAAAGGTGTAACGGCAATTCTTTCGCAAGATGGAAAAGACGAGACGCAGAATTTTGACCGTGTGATTTTGGCGATTGGGATTGTTGGCAATAATGAGAATATGGGCTTGGAAGAGCTCGGTGTAAAAGTCGATCGCAGCTTCATTCAAGTCGATGACTATAGCTTTACAGGGGTTCCAGGGCTTTACGCGATTGGAGACGTCACGACGCCGCCATGGTTAGCGCATAAGGCCTCTCATGAAGGTATCATCTGTATTGAGAAAATTGCTGGGCTAGACCCGCATCCTTTAAATGCGAATGCAATCCCTGGATGTACATATTGCCATCCGCAGATTGCGTCTGTGGGATACACAGAGGCGCAGGCAAAAGACGCAGGGTATGATATTAAAGTCGGTCGTTTCCCATATGTCGGCAATGGCAAGGCCATTGCGTTAGGAGAACCAGAAGGCCTCATCAAGACAGTTTTTGATGCAAAGACAGGCGAGCTATTGGGAGCCCATATGATTGGCGCGGAAGTTACCGAATTGATCCAAGGCTATACCATCGCGCAAAAGCTAGAAACGACTGAGCACGAATTGATGGAAACGGTTTTCCCGCATCCAACACTCTCAGAGATGATGCATGAGGCGGTTCTAGATGCCTATGGGAAAACCATCCACTTTTAGAAAAGCCTTCTATTCGCACCTAATCGGCGAGGAGTTGACCCACTTTTTTGCGGGGTTTCATGCCAAGCCCGCGCAAGAAATTTGCAAATCGGGTTTTACTATTCAACATCGGTTTTTCGACAATATACCAGCTCAACGCGGCGAGTATTATGGTTGGTATGATGGCTAACATGAAGAGCGTAAGCACTGAGAGATTAGGCATCCAATAGAACATCATCTGCAGCATGGCCCAATGATAAATATATATACCATATGAGAGATCTGGAAGCTTTTGCAAAAACGCAAATTTAGGGGCTTTCAGATAAGCCACGCGGAAGACGAGCCAGGCAAGGATCAGGTTCATCAAGACCTCAAGAACGGGCGTGTCTCTCAAGAACCAGCTGCCAATAAGAGCAAACGCTATACCTATCCAGCCAAAATTCAGACGATCCCGATAGGCGTAGATTGCGGCGCCTAGGCCATAAGCGATGCCAAATCTAAGCAAGGCATTTATTGTGGCCGGTACATGCTCGGTAAGACCTAGTAGATGGAAGCTAATCCATGCGAGGGCAGGTAATACAAATTGCGCTAAGACCATCCATTTTTTCTTGAGAAAACCGAGACTAAAGACACCCAATGTCCCGATATAAGCAAGAACTTCATAACGGAGTGTCCAAAGTGGGGCAGACCCAAATTGTTCGGCATTGGTCTCAAAAATGCCAGGCATGATCATATCGGTTTGGAAAAAGCTCAAGACCCAAAGGGGTTGGAGATACCAATCCGGAGATGAAAAGAACTCTTTTAACGGCAAGCTAGTCGCTAGAGGTCCAATAATTAGCATAATGAAAAGAACATGCACGATAAGGGCTGGGAAAATGCGCAGCGCTCTTGCTGATAAGAAACTCGCTGAATCTCCCCTATAGACCATTGATTTTGTGACTAAGAAACCAGACGCAATGAAGAACATATTCACCGCGAGATAGCTGAATGTATAATGGTAAAACACATGTGGTTCGGCGCCAGAGCCGCCCAAAACAACCGCAAAAGCGTGCCCAACAACAACCAGTGTGGCGAATAAAAGCCTTAAAGGTGTGAAGAAATTATCATGACCTTCTGTCATCTCGAAGGTGCTAGTCTTAGATCTTAATCGTTGTAACATAGCGGTCGTTTTAATCCTTAATGCTGTGCAAAATGGCACATCAAAGTTAAAACATGCAAAACACATGCCTTTTTAAGAATATTCTATATTTTTGCGCAATCAGTGGGGGAATCCGTGACATTTGAAAAATCTGGCATTTTCAAAAACCGCATTTGTGAAAAGCTGCGTGAGACCCATTGGCTCAAAGATCCTTTTTCTTAGGCTTCAGTTCAATTTATATGCCATTTTGCAAATACGGATATGAGAATTGCAAAAAGGTGTTCATTTGAGCCGATGAAAAGTCTTGATAGATGGGCGCAACCGGACCATTTAGCGCTCATGGCAACTTTACTTGATAAAAATGCGAATAAGCAACGCCCCCGTCATCCGGAAAAGGCAAACCGTCCCGATACGGAGGTTTTGCGCAAGCCGTCATGGATTCGCGTCAAGGCGCCGACGTCTAAAGGCTATTCTGCGACACGTAAGATCGTCAAAGATAAGGGTCTTGTAACCGTTTGCGAAGAAGCGGCCTGTCCCAACATAGGAGAATGTTGGGAAAAATCACATGCGACCTTTATGATTTTGGGCGAAGTCTGCACGCGAGCCTGTGCGTTTTGCAATGTTGCAACAGGTCTTCCTCAAGAGGTGGACGCGTATGAACCCTCCAAGATTGCTGAAGCCGTTTCAGAAATGAAGCTGCAGCACGTTGTGATCACATCGGTTGACCGTGATGATCTTGACGATGGTGGCGCGCAGCATTTTGTAGATGTGATAGAGGCGATAAGGAAACAATCTCCAAAGACGACAATCGAAATTCTAACTCCAGACTTCTTACGTAAAGGCGATGCACCTAATCGAGTGATTGATGCGCGAGCAGATGTCTTTAATCATAACCTTGAAACGGTACCACGGCTCTATTTGAAAATTCGCCCAGGTGCTCGGTATTTTCATTCTCTACGCTTATTGGAAAAAGTAAAAGACAGAGATCCGTCTCAGTTTACGAAGTCCGGTCTCATGGTTGGTCTTGGGGAAACCAAAGAAGAGATCATGCAGGTCATGGATGATATGCGGTCGGCTGGCGTAGATTTTTTAACAATCGGGCAATACCTGCAGCCAACACGGAAACACGCAAAAATTGATCGCTTTGTAACGCCGGATGAGTTCAAATCTTATGAAACAATAGCGCGAGCAAAAGGGTTCCTCATGGTATCTGCAAGCCCTTTGACCCGATCATCTTATCACGCTGATAGTGATTTTGCGCAATTGCGTGCAGCGCGCGATGCGAAATTAAGTCTGTCTAGATAATGCCAGCCACACGGATTATTCGCCGTATTAGACATAATGCGGATGAACTTTTCGATCTTGTCGCTGATGTGGAGACTTATCCCGAATTCATCGACTTGATCTCTGCATTGCGGATCACGAAAAAACGATCTGAGACTGAGTTCGATGCAGAAGCCATTGTTGCATATAAAATGATACGGGAGAGTTTTAGGTCACATGTTTCAATTGATCGCGACGCAATGGAAATTTCTGTGAAGAAAGCGGAAAAAGGCGGGGCGGTTAAAGACCTTCAAAATATTTGGAAGTTCTACCCGATTGAGGATGGATCGACTATTGTCGATGTAACCGTGGATGTCCGTTTGAAAGCTTTGCCACTTGAATTTTTACTCAGAGAGAAATTTGTAAAAGCGGCAAGCCATATTATGAACCTATTTGAGACGCGCGCTGGCAAAACGCTCAAACATATTGGTGATAAAGCCTATGATGCCAAAGATGAGTTAGCGCGTTTAGGTTTAAATTCAGAAGGCGTCGTCTAGCTGTGAAAGCAGGGATTTTAAGCTTTCTAAACATGTCATATCTCTGACTTTATTTCGGCTCAGATCACTAAATAAGTAATGTGTTGCAAAACACTGTTTTTGTGTTGCCAGTCCAATCCAAACGGTACCGACGGGTTTGGATGGCGTCCCGCCGCCGGGCCCAGCAACGCCAGTAACAGACACAACAAGATCGGTCCCGAGTTTTTCTAATGCGCCTTTTGCCATTTGACAGGCCGTAATTTCACTTACGGCCCCATATGTCTCTATCGCTTTTGGGTCCACGCCTAGAATTCCGGTTTTGATCTGATTGTCATAGGCAATAATTCCCCCCTTAAAAATGGCTGAACTTCCTGCGGTCGCGGTAATCGCTGCACCAATCAACCCACCCGTGCAGCTTTCCGCGGTCCCGATTGTGACGTCTTTTATTGAAGCTTTTCCTACGAGTTCCTCTGAGAGTTCGAAAATCTCTCTCAACATATTTTGCGTCGCGGGCTTTTGTGTCATGGATTGAACTTCACAGTTGCAACGGCCTGAGCGGCCAAACCTTCTTTGCGGCCCGTAAACCCTAATGCCTCAGTCGTAGTCGCCTTTACACTAACCCTCGACATAGGGAGCTTGCACAACTCTCCTATACGTTCTCTCATGGCGTCGCGGTGAGGTTTGATTTTTGGTTGTTCACAAATCAAAGTTACATCCACATGCTGGAGTGTACCGCCTAGCTCAGTCAAT
The DNA here is from genome assembly GCA_964438555.1 of uncultured Algimonas sp. Lineage (GTDB taxonomy): Bacteria > Pseudomonadota > Alphaproteobacteria > Caulobacterales > Maricaulaceae > Litorimonas. Next base: position 35,252 of record CAYTLJ010000001.1, on the reverse strand, counting down.
TTATCTATTGCGAAGGCAAGAAATCGATCGCTTGATGCGCCTTTCCATTTTGGATCAGAGGGCGGGAAGTGATCTCCAATGTCACCCAAACAGGCGGCACCTAAAATCGCATCTGTTAAGGCATGCAAACCCGCATCGGCATCCGAGTGCCCTTTTAATGTATACCCACACTCAATAGGAACACCGCATAGCCAAAGGGGCGTGTCAGGTTTATTTTCAAACTGGTGAACATCGAAGCCTGACCCAGTCGCGATATAGGATTGATCTTTCATCCGTTCCGCTTTGGCGAAATCTTCAGGATAGGTCACCTTAAAATTTTCAGTATTTCCAGTTGTAAATGAGATCGATAATCCAGCTTTTTTTGCAACAGCAATATCATCTACATGGGTTTCATTTGGCCCAATATTGTCAAAGGCGTTTAAGATCGCCTCATATTGGAAGGCTTGCGGTGTTTGCACGCGACAAAGTTTGTCTCGATCAACGTGATCGCCTTCAAGGGTTTTAACCGCATCGGCAATTGGCAAGGCAGGCGCTGCGGCTTGATATGTGTGTAAAGCGATAGAGAGGTCTTTGATTATTGGCTTTGTTAGGAATGGTCGCGCCGCATCATGGATATAGACATGGTCAATTGCATGAGGTTTTAGAGCTTTTAGACCTGCATGCACAGATTTTGTTCGTGTTGCACCGCCAGTCGTTGTTTCAACTCGACCTTCAAAACGAGACAGGACATTTTTCGCAAACTCATCGTTTTTGGAGATAACGATAATGATTTTTGCGAAATTATGGCTGTTTAAGCAATTTTTTATCGTCACAGATAAGAGTTCTTCGCCGTGAATAAGCTGATATTGTTTGGGAATAGGGCCTCCGGCACGTTTTCCTTGCCCGGCAGCGACTAAAATTAGTGCATCACGTGTCATTTTTGGTTCCTGGCTTGGTGAAATATTGTGCGGGTTGAGAAAACGTCTTAAGGCTCTATCAATGGCAGACTCAATTCAAATCGGCAAGCACGTCTTAACGAGTCGTGTGCTCGTCGCTCCCATGTCAGGGGTGACAGATTTACCCTTTCGCAAATTACTGAGTCAATTTTCGCCAGGCCTTGTTGTATCTGAAATGGTTGCGAGTGATAGGCTGGTTGCTGGAGACGCGGAAAATATTGCCAAAGCTTCGGGGCGCGGCGACATTGAACCCCTAGCTATTCAACTGGTTGGTCGCGATCCGCATTGGATGGCGCAAGGTGCCAAAATTTGTGAAGATGCCGGGGCGGATATAATTGACATTAATATGGGGTGTCCTGCGCGTAAGGTCACGGGGGCTTTGTCAGGGTCGGCTTTAATGAAAGAGCCAAAATTGGCCTTAGATATTATTGAAGCCGTTGTGAATGCGGTTTCAGTCCCCGTGACATTGAAAATGCGACTAGGCTGGGACCATGAAAGTTTAAATGCGGCAGAGATTGCGAGCTCCGCAGAGGCGGCGGGTGTTCAGATGTTTGTTGTGCATGGACGAACGCGGTGCCAGTTTTACAAGGGAGATGCAGATTGGGGCGCAGTCCGTGATGTTGTTCGCGCGGTCGAAAAACCAGTTTTTGTAAATGGGGATATTTATAATGGCACTGATGCGCTAACTGCCATAGAGCTTTCTGGGGCAGATGGGGTTATGGTCGGACGGTCTCTTATGGGGCGACCCTGGGATATTTTAGAGATTGCCAGTCACGTCGATAAAATCGGATATTTGGCCCTTGATACAGATCAAAAGGCTGAAATAGCCGTGTCGCACTACAAAGATATCCTGGCCTTTTATCCTGAAAAGAAAGCCATTCGTTTTGCACGAAAACATCTTGCGGCTTATTGCGATGAGGCGGGTCTTACAAAAGACAGCGAATTGCGCGCAAGAATTTGTCAAAGTCTGGATGCCCAAGATGTTGCCCATGCATTACGTGATGCGATCCAATCCCAAAAGGTGGCGGCATGACAGATTTAACGCCGCTTATTGAAGATTGGCCTTTTCCATTATTCAATTTGGACGAAGAGGATAATATTCTTTGGGTCAATCAGTCGGCCATGGAGTGGTTAGGACGAAGTTCACAGAAACTGGTTGGACGGCACATATGGGATGTGATTGCAACAGAACCAGACTCGCGTCAAATTACGTCAAAGTCTCGTTCCCAACAGACCGCAATTACAATTCGGCATGTTGCGGTGAAACCTAGTAAAGATAGTGCTGAGTCTCGCAATGCGCATTTGACGGCATATTCCACCGCGGCGGGTATAGGGTTCCTGGTTTGGTTTGTTGGGCCACAACCACGTCAAAATGGTTTGGGGGGCCATGTTGTTAGCGGCATGGGACGAATGATTGCACATGAGCTTAAAAACCCTTTGGCCGGCATTAAAGGGGCGGCTCAATTGCTACGTGAAGATATTGAAAACGAGGAATCACTGTCTTTAATAGAATTGATTGGATCTGAAATTGACCGCATACGTCGATTGGCTGACAGAATGGAAACTCTGGGCAATGCTGATCCGGAAGCGGTTGAAAGCGTAAATATTCATGAGCTTTTACGTCAAGCCAGACGTGTTATTCAATCGGCGAGTCCACATATAATCTTTGAAGAAAGATATGACCCGTCATTGCCACATGCATATGGGGATCCAGATACCTTAATGCAGGCGCTGTTAAATTTGATAAAAAACGCGGCAGAGTCTGTTGGGGATAGCGGGACAATTCGTTTGGAAACATCATTTCGCTCCGGAGTTCGAAATAGCCGGTCTTCAAAACAATTGCCTATGCAAATCAAAGTAATTGATGATGGTCCAGGTATTCCTCCAGACATGATTACCCAAATTTTCCAACCTTTTGTAACGACGAAATCTGCAGGGCAGGGTTTAGGGCTAGCCTTTGTTTCTAAAGTAGCGGCTGCGCATCATGGTATCATCGAGGTCCGATCCGTGCCCGGAAGAACCGTTTTTTCAATTTTATTACCAGCACCCAAAAATCGCTTATCAGAAGAGGTGGCGACATGAAATATGAAATTTTACTGGCAGATGATGATGATAGTGTCAGGCTCGTTCTCTCAAAGGCCCTGACAAGAGCCGGTCATAGTGTAAAAGCGACCGATAATTCTGAGACGCTCCTAAAATGGGCCCAAGCTGGGCAAGGTGATATAATCCTGACAGACGTCATGATGGGAGGACGGGAAGTCTTTGAAAAACTTCCAGATATATCGCGTGACCGACCAAATTTGCCGGTCATAATTATTAGCGCCAATAATACCGTGAATACAGCCCTTAAATCCGGTCAACATCGCGTGTTTGAATATGTTCCAAAACCGTTTGATCTTGATGACGTAACCAATGCTGTTGAACGCGCGGGTCAATCTGTAAATCCCCGTAAAATACGCCAAAAAAACGATAGTAAACGCTTGCCAATGATTGGCCGGAGCGCGGTTATGCAGCCTGTATTTAGAGCTGTTTCACGGTTTGCCGCTGGGAATTTACCCGTCTTGATTCAAGGCGCTGTTGGCTCAGGTAAAGACCTCGTCGCGCGTCTTTTACATGATGGAGGTCCAAGAGTAGATCGTCCATTTTTACGGACAACCGATTTCGAGAACACGTCCCTTACACTGCAAAAGGTAAATGGCGGAGATATTTATATTGACGAGGTCGGTGAACTTTCCTCCACGCAACAAGAGCGCCTTCTGGCTTTCATGAACGAGGCAGAACTTATCCCTGCGACTAAACGTCCTCGCGTCATTTCTGCGACCCGGCGAGATTTACGCGACCTTGTTGAGAAAGGTGTTTTTCGCGATGATTTATTGTTTCGAATTAATGTGGCTGAGATCAAAATTCCTAACCTTGCAGATCGTGATCGGGATACATATGAGCTGGCAGAGGCCTTTTTAATTCAAGCCTCTCCAAATCAATCAAGGCGTTTTGATAGTGAAGCTTTGGATATATTGCACCGACATAAATGGACAGGCAATGTGAGGGAGTTGGAAAACCTCGTGCGCCGTTTGGCCGTTTTATATTCTGATGAAGTTATCACGGCGAGTATGGTCCTACAGGAATTCAATAAAGATCTTCCTACAATTGAGAAAGCGGATATTCACAAAAATCATCTTGAACAGAAGATAGAAGAGTCGTGCAGAACGCTTTTAAATGCCGAAAATGAAAATGATGAATCCGTCTATAGCACGGCGCTTGCGTGGGTCGAGCGTCCATTAATTGTCGAAGCGTTGCGCTTGACAGGCGGAAATCGTGCAAAAGCGGCCGAAAAATTGGGAATTCATAGAAATACACTTCGGACTAGATTGAAATCATTAGATATCACATAGGTGTTGATTATTGGTCACACTGCTGTATTAGTGCAACAGTAAGTCTTTTCGCAAACACATTTGGGTGATTTCTTTTGTCAAATTCCGGCACATTCGGTGTTATAGGAAATAAAAAAGTCGATGGCGCCAGCATTGGGCGTGGACCTCAAATTATTCGATCGACTGTTTTTGCGGTGCTTTTCATCGCATCTATCACACTCACAATTGTTGGGGCACTTTTTTCTTACTCTGCCGACCTAAGCCGTATTGAGCAAGCCCATGACATTCTGAGATATAGTTTCGCTGTCATTGTTATATTGGCTATTTATCTAGGTTACCGAATTTGGACTTTGGTTTTTAACAAGTCTCAGGGTCAGGCGGCGCCGCTTTTGCACCGCCGCTTTGTTTTTATCTTTTCACTTGCGGCGCTGACGCCTGCCGTCTTGGTGGGTGTGTTTTCGACATCTTTATTGTCTCAGAACTTATCAGGCCTTTTTGGAGAAAGTGTTAGGGGTAATATGGAGGAGGCGAGGCAAATTCTCGATGATTATGTCAATCAAGAGTTAGAGAGTTTGGGCCAAGATCTTTCAGATATACGCCTTGGTATTAGTAGCCGTAATATCGATTTTGGATCCAGAATATCATTCACGGCTGAACTTTTGAGAGAATCTCAAACGCGAAATTTAGATGCCGTATATTTAATTCGAGAAGACGGTTTTGTATTAGCCCGTGCGGAAAGTCCTACTGCGCCGGATTTAAGAATTCCAGAATATGATGTTTTGAGTGATTTGGACACATCTAGGGTCGCTTTTCAGAAACGATCAGACATAAATTTTCTGATTGCTATGACGAAACTATCCAACAGCCCAAATACTTATTTATATGCAGGGCAAGCGTTGCGCTCTGAAAACCAAGTTTTGTCTTCAATTTCAGGTATTGAAAACGCAACGAACCAAATTTCTCGATTTAACGAAAACCAAACCCGTATGAATCAAATTTTCTTTTTGACCTTTATTGATAGTGCTCTTCTTATTCTTATGGCCTCGATTTGGTTAGGTCTGGCCTTAGCAAACAGAATTATCGACCCCTTATCTGGCTTGGTAAATGCTGCCGAGCAGGTCAGGGGAGGCGATATGGCGGCACGGGTGAATGTAACGGGCGAATGGGGGGAAATTTCTGATTTGGGATCAGCCTTCAATCGCATGACGTCACAACTCGAAAGCCAAAGAGATGAATTGGTACGAGAACATGATTTATCTGAGCAAAGGCGTCAATTTTCCGAAGCTGTGCTTTCTGGGGTTCGGGCTGGTGTGATCGGTCTTACGCAAAAGGGCAAAATCACATTAACCAATGATGCGGCAAATAGATTGTTGGAGGAACGTGGAAATGGATTGATTGGGCAGCCAATTCAGAAAGTATTATCTGAGTTCTTTCCCGTATTTGCCGAAGCAAGGGATTCAATATCCGGTACATCAGAAAACCAAGTCACGCTTGAAGTCTTAAATGGGACTAGAATTTTTGATTTGCACGTGTCGGCCTATCAAGGTGCAAGGAGTGATACTGGATGGGTTCTTACATTTGACGATATGACACGTCTTGTTTCGGCTCAACGTCATTCGGCGTGGCGCGAGGTTGCGAGACGCATTGCGCATGAAATAAAAAATCCGCTCACACCTATTCAACTCTCTGCCGAGCGCTTATCACGCAAATATTCAGGCCAAATTAAAACAGACCGAGAAACCTTTGATAAATGCACGCAGACTATAATTCGGCAAGTCAGCAGTCTGGAACAAATGGTCAATGAATTTTCGGCCTTTGCTAGAATGCCAACGCCTGACCTCGCACCAACCGATATCGTCCAATTGCTTAAGGAAACACTATTCGCTCAAGGTGTGTCTTTCCCAGAAGTCGATTTTCAGGAAAACGAAGCTTGGCCAGAGGAAGCGATTGTGGAAGGCGATATGCGTCTTTTATCGCAAGCGTTTACGAATGTTCTAAAGAACGCAGCTCAAGCTGTTCAAAGAAAAATAGATACAAATTCATCAAGCCTTTTTCATGGAAAGGTGAAGGTAGATGTAAGAATGAATGCGGACGATTATTCAATTATATTTTCGGATAATGGGCCGGGTTGGCCAGTTAAAGATACAGAACGCCTTATGGAGCCTTATGTGACAACACGTGAAACTGGAACCGGTCTAGGCCTCGCAATCGTAAAGCGGATTGTTGAAGACCATAAGGGCGTCCTGAAACTTGAAAGTTCAAATTCGGGGGACGGGGCACAAGTGACGATTATTCTTCCGAAATTTTCTAAAAATGAGTCAAATATGAAAAACGACCCAGCCAAGAATACAAGTGAGGTGTCATGAAATCAGATGTTCTTATTGTAGAGGATGAAGCTGATATTAGAGCCATGATTTCCGGCATATTAGAAGATGAGGGCTATGACGTTAGAGAAGCGGCCACATCAAGTGAGGCCTTGACGGCTGTGAAGTCGCGAAAACCGGATCTTGTTGTACTAGATGTATGGCTTAAGGGATCTGATATGGACGGCATTGAATTACTGTCTGAGTTGAAAGGTCGATATCCCAACATGCCCGTCATCGTTATTTCTGGTCACGGGACGGTGGAAACGGCTGTTTCTGCAATTCGTAAAGGTGCATTCGATTATATTGTAAAGCCGTTCAAGGCAGAAAAGCTAATTGTTACCGCGACGCGTGCCTTGGAAAATTATCGCTTGCGGCAGGAAAATGAAGAGTTGAGAGGAAAGACGATCGGGGCTGATAAGTTAATTGGTTCATCCGCAATCATCACGCAATTACGCCAAAAAATATCAAAGATCGCCGCAACAAATTCCCGTGTTTTGATAACGGGAGAATCTGGAACCGGGAAGGAATTGCTAGCCCGTCTTCTACATTCGCAATCAAAACGATCCAACGGGCCCTTTAAAGCGGTTAATGCTGCCTCCATGGTCCCTGAACGCGTTGATGCGGAATTATTTGGCATAGAGGCTAACGGCGCGTCGCAACCACAAATGACAGGTTTATTGGAACGTGCGCATAACGGGACGCTTTACCTTGATGAAGTCGCTGATATGCCATTAGAAACTCAAGGAAAATTACTGCGCTTACTCGTTGAACAAAGATTTAATCGAATAGGCGGCGTCGATAATGTCCAAGTTGATGTACGCGTGATAACCAGTTCTTCGCGAGATCTGATGAAAGACGTCTCAATGGGACGGTTTCGTGAGGATTTATATCACCGTTTAAATGTGATGCCGCTACATGTTCCAAGGCTGTCGGAAAGACGTGAAGACATACCGGCTCTTGTTGAGCATTTTATTGAGGTTTTAGCAGCGTCTACGGGTTTGCCTGCCAGGGAAATAGGTGCGGATGCGATGGCCGCATTACAGGCACATGACTGGCCTGGAAATGTGAGGCAGCTCCGAAATAATGTCGAAAGACTGCTCATTTTGGCAACAGGAGAGCCGAGCCAGCCTATTACGTTGGAAACCTTACCAAAAGAGGTTTCTGTTGTTCGAGGAGGAGGCGGTGCGAGTGATAATGACCGGATCATTGCGATGCCTTTAAGGGATGCCAGAGAACATTTTGAAAGAGAGTATTTGCAAGCACAAGTGGATAGGTTTGGCGGAAATATTTCACGCACAGCTAGTTTTGTTGGTATGGAGCGTTCAGCCTTGCATCGAAAACTGAAGTCTCTAGGTTTAGGCACGGCTGGGCGGGACGATTGAGTCCATTGAGAATAAAGGTCTGAGATGCGTGTTATCATCTGTGGAGCAGGGCGGGTTGGCTATGGATTGGCTGAAAAGCTCTCCGCCGAACGAAATACTGTAACTGTCATCGATACCTCCGCGGAGTTGATCCGCGACATAACCAACCAATTAGACGTTCGTGGTGTTGTTGGTCACGGAAGTCATCCGGACATATTAGTGCGCGCCGGTGTGCGTGATTGCGATATGATCATCGCCGTGACCTATTTTGACGAAGTGAATATGATGTCGTGCCAAGTCGCGCATTCACTTTTTAATGTACCGACAAAGGTCGCGCGGGTCAGAGCGCAAAGCTATCTCGATAGTCAATGGAATGATCTCTATTCGAGAGAAAACATGCCAATTGATATCATTATCTCTCCGGAAATTGAGATCGGCAAAGCTATATTGCGTCGATTAAATACGCCTGGGGCATTTAATGTTGTGCCATTTGGTGACGGCGCCGTTCAGTTATTAGGCGTAGAGATTTCTCCAGATTGCCCGATTGTAGAAACACCCATCCGTCAAATTCCAGACTTATTTACGGGACTTCACGCGGCAGTCGTCGGCATTGAGAGAGATGGGGAAATATTTGCACCTACGCCCGATGATCCATTAGAAGTAGGTGATCGCGCTTATGTGGTTACGCAATCAGCCCATGCAACGCGTTTGCTAGAAGTCTTAGGTGTTAGAGAATCTAAAGCACGCCACGTGGTTATTATTGGCGGCGGCAGTGTGGGGTCCTATGTCGCAACCGCCTTAGAAAATAGTTCGGGCATGCGGGTCAGAGTTATCGAACACAATAAAGAGCGGGCTGAAAAAGCGGCAGAGTTATTGACCAGAACCGTGATTTTGAATGGTGATGCAATGGATGCATCAATCCAAGAAGAGGCTGGTGTGCCAAATGCGCAAATGGTCATCAGTCTTACCGATAATGATAGCACTAATATTTTGTCTGCTGTTCTCGCGAAAAAATTGGGCGCTGCTAATACGATTAGTCTGATCAATGAAGTTTCTATGCAAAATATGCAGCCCGAACTCGGAATAGATATGATTGTGGATCCCAGAGCTTCGACAATTTCTTCCATTCTACGTCATGTAAGACGAGGACGGATTTTGGAGGTTTATTCGCTCGAACATGGTGGTGCCGAGGTTATTGAAGGGGAGATATTGGACACGTCGCCTTTAGCGGGGAAAGCTCTGAGAGATATATCGGTTGGCGAGGGCGCTGCTATAGGTGCCGTAATTGCTGATGCAAACGTCATGTTTCCTACGCCTGATCTCGTTTTAAAGCCAGGATACCGCGTCATTTTACTTGCTGAAAAAGCCGCATTAGCGGATATAGAAAGCATGTTCCGTGTTAGTTCAGATTTCTACTAAGTGTCTGTAAACCGTATATTATTTTGGATCGGTCGTACGGTCTTTCTGTGTACGGCACTCTATTTATCTGCAGCCTTAACCGCTCTTATAAGTCAAGATGTCTCTAGCGCTATTGTTATGGCATCATTGGGTGTTGCAATCGGTGTTTTTGGACTCTTATTCGTTATGTTGTCCTCGGGGACAAATGCGCCTGAAAAAAAGGCTGAGGCGATCGTCTTTGTTATATTGTTTTGGGTCTTCGTGCCTGTATTTTTGGCTCTACCGTTCAAATTTTTAGTTCCGGATTTAGGTTTTCTAGAGGCATATTTCGAAAGCGTTTCCGCGATAACGACGACGGGTGCAACACGCCTTGAACCGGACGACTTACCTGTCGTTATTCTATTCTGGAGATCTCTTTTACAGTGGTTCGGTGGGGTAAGTGTTGCGACCTTTGCCATTGTAATATTGGCCGCGGTAAATTTGACGGGCTCTGGCGTGCACAGATCTTTTCTTTTTACATTAAAAGAAGGAGAATTATTTGGTCAGTTGATTGCAATTGGGCGTCTCGTTGCCGGGGTTTATATTTTAATATCTTTTGTTGGGTTTGTACTTATGACGTTGGCAGGCGCACCAGCCTTTGACGCAATATGCTTGTCGCTTTCAGGCGTAAGTACCGGAGGGTTAAGTCCGCAGACTGGACCCTTACAGCATTATATTACGCCTGGTGCTGCCTTTATTTTAGCTATTATTTGTGTGTTGGGATCGATGAATATTGCTTTGATTTGGGATGTGTTGAGGCACCGAAGACTTAAACACATAGCCAGTATTTTTACGAGTGCAGAGCATAGAGCAATTTTTGTAATCATTGCCTGTCTCGTTATTGTCGCTGTTTTATTTACCGACATCCAACATATCTATCACATCATCCTAGACAGCATGTTCTTTGCCAGTTCTGCCGGATTCCAATATCAAGTCATCAGTGTCGATATGGTTCCGCCTGCCATGTTGATTACGATTGCCTTGGTCGGGGGCAGTGCACTTTCGACAGCGGGTGGCGTGAAACTTATCCGGATGCTGCTTCTTTTTCGTCACTTGAGTACTGATTTGTCGCGGCTGTCGCATCCGTCTCGCGTGGTTCCGGTGAAATTTAGGGCGCAAACCATCCCGGATTCGGAATTTCTCTCGATCTGGATGTACTTTTTTGCATATGCCTTGACCTTCGGCATTGGTATTTCGCTCATGGGGGCATTCGGGCTTTCAATCGAAGATGCCATAACGACAGCTGCGGCAAGTCTTGCGAATTTTGGCCCGCTTTTAGGGTTCACAATGCCGGAATCAGCTTTGACCTATGCTGATTTCACCTCGGGCCAGATGGTTACCTTTATAGGCCTTATGATTTTAGGACGCCTTGAGGTTTTAGCTGTCTTGGCCGTTCTAATGCCAAATTTTTGGCGGCAATGAATATAAAACTGTGATTCTGTTCTTTTTCTGATGAAAACTACGTTTGGAGGTTGTAACAGTAAATGAGGTGAGTCATTGCCATTACGCTGGAAAATTTTGTCCAGCAAATATAGCGGTTATGAATAATAAAAAAAATATGAGAGGCTAAAAATGCCAGACCGAAATCAGAACTTACAAGATGCTTTTTTGAACGCTGTTCGAAAATCCAAGACACCCCTTACAATATTTTTGGTAAATGGCGTAAAATTACAGGGCGTTGTGACGTGGTTTGATAATTTTTGCGTCTTGTTACGACGTGAAGGTCAAGTTCAATTGGTTTATAAACATGCAATTTCGACGATTATGCCTGGAGGGCCGGTCCAGCTTCACGATCCCAATATTGAGGGTGAAGACGAAGAATAGTCTATAGCATGGTCGAACATGCAATAAAAAAAGAACAAGCCTTTATAGCGCATCCGCGTTTTGCGGATAATCGCGCGTCAGATGCAGACTATGATCTGGAAGAAGCTATTGGCCTTGCTGAAGCTTTGGGTGTTAACCCAAGGTCGTCGAGGATCATTCCAATACGCGACATAAGAAGTGCGAATTTTTTTGGCGGCGGACAGATTGAGACCCTTAAGGCTGAAATTCATGGACAAGAGCTCAATCTACTTATTGTGAATGCGTCTCTTACGCCCGTTCAACAGCGCAACCTTGAAAAAGAGCTAAAGGTGAAGGTTATCGATAGAACCGGCTTGATCCTTGAGATCTTTGGATTGCGGGCTGCGACAAAGGAAGGGCGATTGCAAGTTGAACTCGCGAGACTTGCTTATGAACGTTCGAGGCTGGTGCGGACATGGACGCATCTTGAGCGTCAACGTGGTGGTGGCGGGTTTTTAGCCGGGCCAGGGGAGACCCAGATTGAAAGTGATCGCCGGGTCTTAAATGACAAGATTACAAAGCTAAAAGAAAAGCTAGAAAAAGTAAGGCGAACCCGTGGTCTTCAAAGAAAGTCAAGACAGCGTGCGCCAGAGCGAGTTGTTGCGCTCGTCGGATATACGAATGCTGGAAAGTCGACGCTATTTAACCGATTGACCACGGGAGGGGTATTAGCAAAAGATATGCTTTTTGCGACTTTAGATACGACCCATCGAATTTTGCCTTTACCGCGCGGACAAAAAGCTATTCTTTCTGACACGGTTGGTTTTATATCTGATTTGCCGACCTCGCTTATTACGGCATTTCGCGCGACTCTCGAAGAAGTAAAAGAAGCTGATTTATTATTGCATGTAAGGGATATGTCGGATCCTTTAACGGAACGTCGTCGCGACGAAGTTATGGAAATATTGGAGCAAATCGAGGCAGGCCCAGAACACTCGCAACCTGTTATAGAGGTATGGAATAAAGTCGATTTACTCGACGCTGAAGACGCGATGCGTCTGACTGAGCGTGCGGATGCCGCACGCACACATGTGGAATTTATAGATGCTTTTGTGATTTCATGCCTGACTGGACAAGGATTTGACCGACTGAATGAGGGTATCGAAGAAGCTCTAACGCGAAATGACTACGTGTTAAATGTCAGGGTTACGCCAGCGCAATTTTCGGCACGTGCCTGGCTTCATCAAAATGGCCAAGTGCTGCGTGACGAAACACTCGAAGATGGTGCGGCTATAATGCAAGTACGGTTGAGCGAGTCTGATGCGGGAAAATTTATGTCCCGTCATAAAGAGCTTATCGTGTGAGTGCGTATCTAGTGGTAAGCTAGAGCCCGGATTGTTTTGCAGCTTGCCAAAGGGCTTCAAGTTTTTCCAGAGGTTTAGTCTTCAAATCTGCATTAGAGTTTTCGTCTATATAATTGAAACGACGCGTGAATTTTTGATTTGAAAGTTTAAGGGCCGCTTCAGGGTCGACACTTAGCTTTCGAGCGAGGTTGACGACTGAGAATAAAACGTCACCAATCTCGGCTTCAATCGCATTTTGATCATTATTTGTGATGGCTTCACTTACCTCCGCCATTTCTTCCGATATTTTTTCTAATGGTCCAGTGTGGTCGGGCCAGTCAAACCCGGTCTTCGCTGCGCGTTTTTGCAATTTTTCAGCACGTTTTAATGCAGGTAAAGCCAATGCTATCCCATCAAGTATATTGTTTTTACCCAACTGACGTCTCTCTTCAGCCTTTAGTGTTTCCCAATCCGGTTTGTCAGATCCCGCGAAAATATGCGGGTGCCGTCGAACCATTTTTTCAACGAGTCCATTACATACGTCTTCGAAGTCAAAAGCGTCAGACTCACTTGCAATTTTTGCGTGAAACAAGACTTGGAAAAGCAAGTCTCCAAGTTCAGATTTAAGGTCTTCCATATCATCGCGCTCGATTGCGTCGCTAACTTCATAAGCTTCTTCGATTGTATAGGGGGCAATAGATTTGAAAGATTGTTCGCGGTCCCACGGGCATTCCGCTCGTAGCCTATTCATTAGGGTGATGATCCGGTCATAAGGGGTAGGGCCAAGCTCTTTCATATTTTCGGCTTTCCTCCGCATTGCGGACCAATGTCAACCAAATGTCACAAAAGAAATTGTGTTTAATTTTGTGGTGACGAACGGCACGATTGATGTGGGGCAACCTTACCGCTCGTCTATCCGGAGCTGTCCGGACAGATATTGATAACGATATCTTTTAATCATTGCGAGTGTTTCACGGTATAACCTATTGAAAAAATGCAGTATTTTTGCATTTTTTGTGAATATTAACCCTATATTTCAATTGGAGGTAGTTATTTTTGAAGTTCTGACCCTGAGACATGGCGTTAAAAGTGCATACGCAATCTGTATTCGATATAGCTATGCAGTCTTGCACTTTTGGATTCGTCTCCTAAAGCCTTTGGGATGAGCGTCAGGGAAAATATGGTGATATTAGGGGCAGGGTTGTCCGGCCTGTTGACGGCCTGGCGATGCTTAGAGCTCAACCCTAAACTCAAAATCACTTTGATAGACGCAAATAGTGAGATTGCGGGCGACCATACATGGTCCTTTAATCTAAATGATATTGATACGGAGCTGCAGAAATGGGTTCGTCCATTTATTGCGCATCAATGGGACGCCTATGATGTTAAATTCCCGACTCGCCAAAGAACGCTTAATATCACCTATTGTACCGGAAATAGCGAGACGCTGAAAAGCTGTGTACGCCCCCTAATTGATAGTGGAAGGTTGAGCCTCAAGCTAAATAGTCGAGTCCAGGATATTGGCGAGGATATAGTTTTTCTAGAAGGTGGCGAAGAGATCCAATCAGCTTTGATCTTGGACGCTCGGGGCTTTGAACCAAACCCTGAACGCTATCTCGGTTATCAAAAATTTGTTGGACATGTGATAAGAACTGAACAACCCCATGGTGTTGAGCGCCCAATCATTATGGATGCGACGGTCCCGCAATTGGGCGGATATCGATTTGTATATTGCCTTCCATATTCCGATACAGAACTTCTTGTCGAAGACACATATTATACGGATGGGGCTGATATGAAATCACAAGAAGTGGATGCGCGTATTCGGGACTATATCGAATCTCAATTGAATATTACGTCTTATGAAGTCGCGCGACGCGAAACCGGTATATTGCCGATTACGATAGCCATAAAACCGGATGCTTATGCGCCAAAGTCCATTGGAATAAGGGGCGGTTATTATCATGCGGTGACGGGTTATAGTTTCCCAGACGCCGCTAAAGTGGCGGACAGGCTTGCGCACCAAATTTTATTGCTCGGGAATGGCGGTCAAAAGATTACAAACCGCAACCTGCAGCTAGCAATGCATAATATGCAAAGAGAACATTATAGCTCTGAGAGGTTTTTCAGGCTTTTGAACAGGATGTTATTCCGCGCCGCGAAACCACAAGAGAGATATGTCGTTCTCCAGAGGTTTTACGGACTTGGAGAAGGGTTGATTGAGCGGTTTTATGCAGGTGATCTTACATGGCGAGATAAGGTACGAATTCTAATCGGAAAACCTCCTGTACCCGTATTTAAAGCACTTCAAAATTTCAGCGAATCTGCCTTTATCCGGCGCGAACGCAAAAAAGGTAATAGTTAAATGAATGCTCAAATTGAGGCGAGTGAAGTTTTAAATTCTAAGTCACGTCCTACGGCAATTGTCATAGGGGCCGGGTTTGGTGGAATAGCTCTAGCCATAAGGTTACAAGCTATGGGTTTCCAAACAACGCTGCTTGATAACCGGGATAAACCTGGAGGCCGCGCCTATGTCTATGAAATAGACGGTTTTAAATTCGATGGTGGCCCGACTGTAATTACGGACCCAGATTGTTTGAGCGAGCTTTTTGAACTGTCCGGTAAGTCCATGCAGGATTATGTCTCCTTATTGCCAGTTGATCCGTTTTATCGCTTACAATGGGAAGATGGAGAGGTTTTGGATTATAATAATGATCAAGACTTTCTTGAGGCGCAAATTGCGAAACGAAATCCAGATGATGTTGAGGGGTATCGTAAGTTCCTAGAATATTCGAAAGAACTATATCGCGAAGGATATGAAAAATTAGGAACGACCGCTTTCTTAAAAATGAGCCAGATGTTTGCGGCCGCGCCGCAACTTATTCGTTTGCGGGCTGATAGATCTGTTTATCAGCAAGTTTCTAAATTTGTAAAAGACGAAAAAACGCGACAATTACTTTCATTCCAATCCCTTCTTGTTGGCGGCAATCCATTTGCGACATCTTCGATTTATGCGCTCATCCATGCACTGGAGCGAAAGGGAGGGGTTTGGTTTGCCGAAGGTGGAACGGGCGCTTTGGTGCAAGGCCTTGCAAGTCTTTTCAAAGACATAGGAGGGGAACTTCACTTAAATAGGGAGGTTTCAGACATACACACCCAGGGTGACCGTGTAACGGGTGTGACAACAAAAGATGGCTGGTCTCAAAATGCGGACCTTGTGGCATCTAATGCCGATGTTGTGCATACCTATAGCCAGCTTTTAAAAGGTCATAAGCGCGGGAAAAAATATGGTCAGGCCTTAAAGAAGAAGCGTCATTCTATGTCGCTTTTTGTCATTTATTTTGGCCTCAATAAACCTACGCCGGAGCATCTCAAGCATCATATCATTCTGTTCGGCCCACGTTATAAAGAACTGATTGCTGAGATTTTTGGCAAAGGTAAAAAACTCTCTGATGATTTCTCTCTTTATTTGCATGCGCCGTCTGTAACAGATCCATCTATGTCGCCAGATGGAAAGTCAGCCTATTATGTGTTAGCGCCTGTTCCGCATCTTGGTCATGCTGATCTCGACTGGGATGAAGTGGGGCCTGCATATGCTCAAAAGATCCTAGATTATCTTGAGAAACACGCCATCCCAGACCTCAATGAATATTTAGAAGTCATGCATACATTAACCCCATTCGGATTTAGAGACGAGATGAATAGTCATCTTGGCAGTGCCTTTTCAGTCGAGCCGATATTGACGCAGTCGGCATGGTTCAGGCCGCATAATCGTGATGACGTCATCGAGAATATGTACATTACTGGAGCTGGAACACATCCCGGCGCAGGGGTACCAGGTGTTGTCGGGGCCGCGAAGGCAACGGCTGGCGTTATTGCTGAAGATTTTCAGACATATCTTGAAAAATATTCCGGCGATAAAAGCTGGCCTTCAAATACCTAATAAAGCTCTCTCGTTGATAGCGCAGCAAAAAACCGTCCTGAAGCGGGACGGTTGATAGCTTTAAACGTGATTGGCTTGGCTTAAGCTGTTTTCTTCTTTGCAGCAGCGATTGGTGTAGCCGTTGCTGGCGCAGCGGATTTTCGAGCACATTTGCCGTCAAAAAAGGCGCCATTTGCAATCATCAATTGGTCTTGTACAAGATCTGCTTGAACATTCGCTGTTTCAGCTAACTCAACCACGATCGAGTCAACTTTTCCATTTACTTTGCCGCGTATATGAACATTTTTGGCGGTAATCTTTCCATTGACGGCGCCTTGTTCTCCAACTGTGACGTTCCCAGCGACAATGTTTCCATCAAGCCTACCATCAATTTGTACGTCACCATCAGTCTTAATATCGCCAGTAATTGCGATATCTCGACCTAATATGGACGGTGCAGAGGTGGGGTGGGCAGATTTGCTTGCGGATGCAGACGGAGCTGCTTTAGACGGGCTCGTTGCTTGAGATGGGCCATTTGTTTTATTGAACATAAAGTCCTGCCTTCAAGAATTTATCAGGGTCATAACTACGACCTTGAAAGTGTACTTCGTAATGAAGATGAGTCGCCGTACTACGTCCGGTATTTCCCATCCCAGCAATCTTAAACCCTTTTTCTACGTTTTGTCCACGCTTAACAAAGGTCTTATGCAGATGTGCATAACGAGTCTTGAACCCATGCCCATGATCAATTTCTACGATCCGACCATAAGCGCCCTTATATCCAACATATGTGACAACCCCACCAGCTGTTGCAACAACAGGCGTCATATTCTGACCCCCAAAGTCAAGGCCGTGATGGAAAGTTGGTCTTTTCGTAAATGGATCAGACCGCATCCCAAAAGAAGATGTACGGTAAGTTTCGTCCGCAACAGGGTGGCCCATTGGGAGGGATTTTACAGCTTGATTTAAGGCATCAACTTCTGCGACCCTGGCTTGAATAGCTGAAACTCGGTCCATAAATCCTGTTTTTGATAATTCTTGAGAATCGATAGGGAAATAGGCGCCGCCCTTACCGAAACTCGATTCACCGAGGACTGAATCAACACTTAAATCAGTGGCTTGAATGAGGGCGCGGTTTTGCTCAATTTTGTCAAGCGTTTCTCGTTCCGCCGTCAATAGATACTCGTCTTGATTTTCGCCGAGTCTATTTAGAGAACTATCAAACTGTAATCCCGTTGCGACGATATTCTTTTCGATGGCCGCTCTGCGCGATGAACGCGGTGCGATATCTCTCGAGATTGGCGCCATCAACACGTCACTAGGTGCAAATTTTATAGTTCCATTGCTGTTAAAGGTGAGGGCCGTTGTAGACCCCATTATTTGTGAGAGTGTTTGATGTTTCTCTTCAAGTTGACGAGCCATAGACTCAAAATTTGAGCGCTGTTCTGCAAGTAAAAGCTTGGCGTTGTCCTCTTTCGCTTTCGAGTCCGCTAAAATTCTTTCATATTCGGCTTTAAGCTGGCGAAATTCCTGTTTTGATGACTGGAGAGGATTATTTCCAATCAGCAGGTTGAACATGGTGAACAGGCACCATATCGCCATCATCGAAAGTCCACCGACGAGGATGAGCTGTTGTTTTGTCGTTAGGACCTTAAAGTCCAACTCGCCGCTGCTCGTGCGGATATAAATCTGACGTTCGGGGAAATGGCGCAAAATGAATGCACGCGCATCGCCGATTAGGTCGTTTCGCATATTTCCCCGGTCTTTTCTCTCATCCCAGTTTAGCTATAAATCACATGAGATAATGTGAATTCAAGTGAATT
The DNA here is from genome assembly GCA_964438555.1 of uncultured Algimonas sp. Classification (GTDB taxonomy): domain Bacteria; phylum Pseudomonadota; class Alphaproteobacteria; order Caulobacterales; family Maricaulaceae; genus Litorimonas. The sequence goes on along the minus strand of CAYTLJ010000001.1, from coordinate 16,912 downwards.
GGCTGTGTTTGTGGTTAAATTTATCTTAATATTGCAGCGAAATCATAGAAAAATCATAAAAATTACAAGGAATTGGCAGCAAGTGGCTCGTAAAAAGCACGCGAGAGCCCGGCTAAAGTGCGTGCCTTTTCATTGAATGGAGATTTAACGCGACCTTTGAAGTGATTTCTAACAAGATAATGGAACCAAGATTCGGGTTGTTCATTGTGTCGCCGAGCCAAATATTGGAACCACTTAGCCCCTGTTGCGACATGCGCGATCTCCTCTTCATAAATGACTTGAAGGATTGCTGCACTTTTATCGTCACCGACTTGATTTAACTTTTTTATCATGCCTGGCGTCACATCCAAGCCACGTGCTTCCAAGACTAGCGGTGCGATCGCAACGCGCGCTGGAAAATTATCACATGTAGATTGGGCAGCCTCCCACAACCCATTATGCGCCGGATGGTCGCCATAAGCGACGCCCAATTCTTCAAGCCTGTCATTGATCATAAGAAAATGGCGCGCTTCGTCGTCGCAAACCTGAGACCAATCCGAGACAAATTCCGGTCTATCAGCTGGTGAAATATCATCGTGATGTGTGAAACGCGCGACCATATCGGCGGCGAGATCAATTGCATTAAGTTCGATATGCGCAACGGCATGTAATAATGCGCCGCGGCCTGACGGTGACCCTAAACGCCGCCTTGGAACTTTCGAAGGCGGAACAAGGCGTGGAACAACTGGTCGAGCTGGTTGTTCGGGAAGAGGCTCAACCAGTTTGCCTATACTCGGGTTTTTAATCCACTCGGATCTGAATTGGCGGGCTGAAAGTGCTTTTTCGCGACTATCAGCCGTCAGCAAAACCTGTCGGGCAAGATTAATGGCGGGCATAATCAGGTCACGTATTGCCGTAGCGTATTGAGAACATCATCCACATGCCCTTTTACACGCACTTTTGGCCAACTATGTAAGATCATCCCGTTTGGTCCGATAAGAAATGTTGCGCGTTGTATGCCCATATAGGTTTTGCCATACATTTTCTTTTCGACCCAAACACCGTAATCTTCCGTGACCTGTCCCTCGACGTCCGCCCCTAATATGATGTCGAGACCATGCTTGGCGATGAATTTATCGTGTTTTTGCGTGGTATCTTTTGACACGCCGACAATCGAGGCCCCGAGTTTTTCAAATTTTGCTTTATGTGTCGTGAACTCAGTCGCCTCAGTTGTGCAGCCTGGCGTATCGTCCTTTGGGTAGAAATATAAAACGAGATATTGATTTTTAAAATCGGATAAATTTACAACTTTGTCTTCGCCACCATCGCGCGGAAGGCTAAATATAGGCGCGACGTCCCCAATCTTTGGCTGTGACATTTGATCTTCTCCGTTAGTTAATGCGCTACTTTATGGATTTATACGTAATCTGGCTATAGTCCGACTGAAAATATGACACTTGAGTCTGAGATATCAGAGCCTAAAGGCTTACGAGATTTATGGCATTCTCCATTTGTCGGGCGAGTTCGATTGTTGATCCGTGCTCTCATAAAACATTTGAACGGGTTTGTTGGAGAGCTAACAGCTTTAGTTTTAAGCCTCGTCATATTTTCTAGTTTTTTTCTAACCTCTGCATTGAGCCGTCAAAACACGAATGTTTCCTTTTTAAGGCCGAATCTTCAAATTTGGTTTGCAGAGACATTTAACGGGCAATCAGCGGAATTTGGGAATTTGGATATTTCGTGGACACCTACGCGCGACACGCTGACAATGTCGGCCGTTGATGTGGTTATCAAAGACGTAGATAATGCGCCGCTCGAACAATTTGAACTTTTGCAAGCTACCTTAAAATTTGATCCGTCTCGCTTTGTTCCGCCAGAGCTCATTAAAGCGGAAGTTCGTGGTGGTATCGTCAGCTATGTTGAGGATCAGAGTGGAAATATAACGATTGGGTTGGGGCCTCCCGAAAATGTGGGAAAGCTTGGACCCGTCTTTCGGAATGATAATAAGTCGAATTCTGAAAATAAATTTAGTTTTGCAGGGTTGGAAACCGTTATTTTCTCTGATGCTATACTGCATTATCAAAATGCCGTAACCGATATGGACCTAACAGCCCGTTTACATGATTTGGCGATTACAATGTCTGAAGATCAGGCATTGGTCTACGAAGCGACTGGAGAAATAAAACAAGGGTCTGAGCCCGCATTTTTTAGTACGAAAGGTGTGTCTGATCTAAAGTTTGACGTGCTCCGAACACGGTTTGATCTTGAAGGGGCCTGGCTTGATCAAATCGGACCCAAAGCTGGTCGCTATTCTGATTTAAGCGGTATTGAAGCGCCGCTAAACCTATCGGGTGAGATTGATTTCAATAAGAAAGACGGTTTGCAAAGTGCGGCTATCGATCTGGAAATAGGCGCTGGCGCTATTCAATTTTTACGTGGAAAAAAACCAAGGATTGAAGCGTTTCACGGGCTTTTATTTCGGGCAGATTTGGAGCCAGGAAATGATCAAATGGTGATTGATGCCTTTGATCTTTCGTGTAAAGAAATCACCTTCTCGTCAACAGGCAACTTAAGTGAACTTGGCAATTTGAGTGATGGGGATATAAATAGCTCGCCTGTTTTTGACTTACACTTTGATATGGTTGAAGTCCCATCCTCAAAAGTTTGGGAAAAAGACATAAATATCAATTCTTTATACTTAAAAGGTAGAGCGGATTTTGATGCGCGTAGTTTGGACGTCATCGATGGAAAACTCTCAATATTTGGTGCAGATTTTCAGTTTAATCACTATCTCAAATTCGATGAAGAGAACAGGCCTGCAGATTTAAACATAAAGGCAAATATGTCTGGGAAACTCGTCCGCGAGGATATTTTGTCCGCTTGGCCAGAGAGCTTTATTGGGGGTGCGCGCCGATGGTTTGATCGTTCCATTATCAGCGGGCGATTAGAAAATATTGATTTGAATTTGAATCTTGGTCCTACGTTTTTTGAGACACGAAAAATGCAGCCGCAGCAATTATTGATCGATTTTGAATATCTAGATGGCGAGGTCAAATATATGGAAACAATGCCCGCTGCGCGTGGCGTTCAAGCCTTTGGGCAGGTACAGGGCAATAGTCTGGGTTTAACCTATAATGGGGGACAGATTGATACACTTAATTTGACGTCTGGGCGTGTTGATATACCTGTCATTTTCCCAAAGGGAGGTGATATTATTATTCATGGACTGGGCAACGGGCAAGCATCTGACATGATGCAAATTCTCGATAATCCACCATTCAATTTTGCGACTCGCTATGGGATCGACCCGACAGATATTGGGGGTGCGGGAGACCTTGATCTAAAAGTAACAAGACCGCTTCTTGAATTTTTCCCTCGAGATCGGATTGACTATGAAATTTCTGGACAGTTTAGCAATGTAAAGGCGCCATTCCAAATTGGTCAATTGGAAATCAATCAAGGTCAGGTGGATCTCGATGTAACGCGTGAGCGCATGGTTATGTCAGGGCCTATAAATATTGGCCCATGGCAGACCATGATGCGGTGGCAAGAAACATTTGGAGATAATGCTCCGCCCACCCAATATTCGGTTTCAGGAGCGGTGAATGCAGATTTATTGGACAAATTAGGTGTTGCGTCGCGCGGATGGTTTTCCGGAGAAGCCTATGCTCAAATCGAAGCCTCCGGACGTGGTACTGACGTCAAAGACGCAACGGTAAAAATGGATCTGACGCCCGCTATACTGTCACTTGAACGGGTCTGGATGAAGTCTGAAGGAGAAACGGCGTCACTCGAGGCTAAGGTGATACGTGATGTTGAAACTGGGTATGACATAGATTTGGTGTCTCTTATGGGCCCCGAATTGTCTGTATCGGGCGCCATGTCCTTGGAAAAGGACTTTAAGCTAAAACGCTTAAGTCTTGACGAAATTTCTATTCAAGATTTAATGGAAGGCACATTAAACGCAACACGTCGAGATGACCGAATAATTATGGATATGGTAGGGTCATATCTTGATATTAGTCCTTGGACCGAGGATGTTTTTCAGAGACGTCAAAATCCCTATGAATTTCCATTTGACCTAACTGCTACTCTAGACAGACTCGTGTTAAATCCGAATTATGAGATATCTGATGCAGGGCTTTCGATTAAACAATCAGCTGTTCAACTTGACGCCGCTAATCTCTCGGGGTCTCGAAACGGTGATGCGTTTAAACTTGACCTTTCAACGGGCGAAAGTGGAATTCGTTTTCTAGATATATCTATCCCAGATGCGTCTGATGCCTTATCTGCCTTTTTAGGCCTAGAGAATTCCAGTGGAGGTGCTTTGCAGCTTGACGCCAAATTACCGCCAGCCGGGCGGGAGGGCGCGTTAATTGGGCAAGCTAAAATTAGTGATTTCCGTTTGACCGAAGCTCCTGCAATGGCCCAATTACTGTCATTGGCGTCTTTGACAGGACTAGCAGATACGCTTTCAAGTGGGTCTATGAAATTTGAAGAATTCGTTGTCCCATTCACTTGGAAAGGTGATTTGGTTTCTGTGCGGGATGCAAGATTATATGGTCCAGCGCTTGGTATGACTGCGGATGGGGATATTGATATAGGCTTGCGCGTTTTGGACTTTGATGGAACGCTCGTGCCAGCCTATACGGCCAATTCAATTCTTGGCGATATTCCGGTTCTAGGTGATATTTTTGTCGGAGAAAAAGGAGGCGGCACGTTTGCTCTAACCTATACGGTGTCAGGACCTTTTGAGACAACACAAATTGCCGTAAATCCGCTATCGGCGCTTACACCAGGTTTTCTTAGGCAGATATTTAAACCGTCGCGAGATGATGTGCCGGAAGATGTCTTAGAAAAAATCAAGGACGTGGCCCCAGTTCCTGACGAATAAGCCGGCTCAATCTACCTTAATTGGATATTTTAAGCAGGGCATGTTTCTTTTTGCCAACAGATATTTTGACCACACCATCAATCACGTCGTCAACTGATAAGACCCGTGCATGACTTTCAACTTTGCCGTCATTCAATTTAAGGGCACCTTGCTTAATGTGACGCCGGGCTTCACCATTCGACCCAGCTAATCCAACTTTCGTTGCGGCTGTCAGAATGCCCATTTCACTTAGCTCAGTCAATGAGACGTCGACTGATGGGAGATCTTTCGCTGTGCCACCACTAAATGTCTCTGCAGCCGTCGCTTCCGCTTTTTTGGCGGCATTTTCGCCGTGCAAGAGGGTGGTTGCCTTATTGGCGAGCGCGATTTTAGCTTGATTAATGTCTGCGCCTTCTAAAGCTTCTAAAGCGGCAATATCTGCAAGGGACATATCTGTGAATAGGCGTAAGAATTTCCCGACATCTGCATCTTCCGTATTTCTCCAGAATTGCCAATAATCATAAGGACTTCTGACAAAACCCGCCCCACGCGACGGGTCATCATTTAACCATACGGCTCCATCAGCTGTTTTACCCATTTTGCCGCCGGACGCAGTCGTGATGAGGGGGGTTGTAAAGCCGTATACTTCGCCGCCTTCTAGGCGCCGCGTAAGGTCCACACCTGTTGTAATGTTGCCCCATTGATCGGATCCGCCTAATTGTAACCGGCATCCATGCCGTTTGAACAATTCCGCGAAATCATAACTCTGTAGGAGAGGGTAGTTAAATTCGAGGAAGGTCATGGGCTGCTCATTTTCAAGCCTGCGCTTTACCGTATCCATCGTCACCATGCGATTGATTGTAAATTCCGTGCCGACTTTGCGTAAAAATTCCAAATATCCAAGTCCGCCCAACCAATCATCATTATCGACCATGATAGCGGCATTCGGTCCTTCAAATGACAAGAATTTTGCAAAGACCTGACGAATACCGTCTTTATTCGCGTCAATTTGGTCCTGGGTAAGCATTTGGCGGGATTTGTCTTTTCCAGATGGATCGCCAATTTTCGTTGTGCCACCACCTAGTAAAACGATGGGCGTACCTCCAGATTGCTGAAGATGACGTAACATCATGATTTGAACCAGAGACCCGACATGGAGGCTGGGTGCTGTACAATCAAACCCAATATAACCGACCAGATTTTCCGTATTTGCCAGCTCGTCCAAGCCGGTTTCATCCGTGCATTGATAGAGATATCCTCTTGAGGTGAGGGTCTGCATAAATGTTGATTTGTAAGCCGTCATAATTTTGCGCTTCTAACGGGCACAGAAATCGTGTCAAAGGTCAATTGATGGAGAATCAAGTTTATACTGCGCTTGGTTTAATGAGTGGGACATCACTGGACGGAATTGATGTGGCGGTCATTAAGACTGATGGGAGGTCCATTTTTGGATTTGGGCCTGTCTATGCGTGGAAATATAGCTCAACAATCCGACAAGAATTGGAGGCGCAAATTCAAGTTGCGCTAGATTGGGGCTTTGAAGGCCCGCGCCCCGTCATCTTGGAATCTGGCGAAATGATCTTAGATTCTGAGCATGCCAATGCCGTCTTTGCCTTATCAAATGATCCGGCCGTCAATCTATCAGAGATCAGTGTAATCGGATATCATGGGCAGACGGTCTTGCATCATCCGCAACATGAAGATCAGACCGGGCAGACCCTACAGCTGGGAAATGGCCAAAACCTGGCTGATATGATCGGGGTCGGGGTCGTTTATGATTTCAGATCAAATGACGTCAGTGAAGGCGGGCAAGGGGCTCCGCTCGCGCCTATATATCACCAAGCGCTTGTGAATTATTCCAATATTTCGGGGCGCGTGATTGTCTTAAACCTTGGCGGCGTTGCCAATATTTCAGCAATTGAGGATGGTCGTTTGGTCTGGGCAACGGATTGCGGCCCAGCCAATGGTCCCTTAGATAGTTGGGTTCAATCCCATAAAGCCGGAGATTACGATAAAAAGGGCGCTTTGTCGTTCAAGGGTGATGTCGATCATAAGCTTATTAATCAATGGCTTAAACATGATTTCTTCAATCGTCAGATCCCGCGCAGTGCAGATCGGTATGATTTCGATGTGCTTGCAGACATGTCTCATATGAGCCTAGAAGACGGGGCGGCAACCTTAGCCTCTTTTTGTGCGCAATCTGTTGCGCGCGATGTCAAAGCTTTTCAAGCTGACCACGTCATTGCATGTGGCGGCGGACGTAAGAACAAAGCCATTATGGCTATGTTGGGTCTTCACTTAGATGCAGACATTTTGACCGCCGAAGATTTTGATTGGGATGGCGATATGCTCGAAGCGCAAGCTTTCGCTTATCTCGCCGTCAGAACGGTAAATGGGCTGCCCAATAGTTTCCCATCCACAACGGGCGCGCCGCGCCCAATCATAGGCGGTCAGTTAACTTATCCCTCTAAGAGCGGAAGGTCTCTTGGCGGCGAATAACGCGGATCTAATGTGTCATCGAGATAATCTTCAATGACTTCCATCGCGATTTCGAGATGATCTGTGTAGAAATGATCCGCGCCTTCAATACGCATTGTCTCGATCTCATGTCCTTTTTGAACGCGAATTTTTGATACGACGCGATCAACATCATCTGCTGGTACAATCGGATCTTCAGTTCCATAAGTGACAAGCCCGGATGCGGGGCAGGGCGCCAAAAAGGCGAAATCATATGTGTTTGTGGGCAAGCTCATGGCGATAAAACCCGCGACTTCAGGGCGACGCATCAAGAGCTGCATGCCAATCCAAGCGCCAAAACTATAGCCTGACACCCAGCTAAAGGGTGCGTTCTGGTTAAAGCTCTGCATATAGTCGAGTGCATAAGCCGCATCTTGCAATTCACCGGCACCATTATCGTAAACGCCAACAGAACGGCCAACGCCGCGGAAATTAAAGCGTAAAACCGAGAAACCCCGGCGCTTATATTGTTCATACATCGCCACGGGAATGCGGTGATCCATATGTCCGCCGGCCTTAGGATGTGGCGGCAGGACAAGCGCACAAGGGGCTTGTGGATCATCAGACGGATGATACCGGCCTTCAAGGCGACCATCGGGACCGTTAAAAATGACTTCGGGCATAATTCGAGCCTTCTGTTGCTATCCACATTTTGCACTGAAATAGTGCCAATTTAATCTTGACTAATTTGGTCGGAATACTTAGGTGCCCCGCCAGCAAGACCTATTCGGACGGCCCTCTAACAAGAGGATTTGAAGAATGCTATTGAAACCTTCACTTTGGAGCCATTTCTAACCATGAAATTGACCGCAAAAGGACGATATGCCGTAATGGCCCTCGCAGATTTGGCTGCACAAGGCCAAGATGCGTGCGAGTCGCTCTCATCTATTGCGGCGCGTCAGGGTATTTCCTTGAATTTCCTAGAGCAGCTCTTTCTAAAATTAAAGCGAGCCGGCTTGGTTGTATCGGTGCGCGGGGCGCAAGGCGGATATCGTTTGGCAATACCGGCTTCAACGATGTCTTTGGACAAAGTTATTCATGCTGTGGATGCAGGCGCGAAGGCCCATGGGTGCACGCCAGAAGCGAAATTAGGGTGTACGGGTCGATCAGATCGATGCCTAACCCACGGTCTTTGGGGCGCGTTAGAAACGCATATAGAAGGATTTCTGGCCTCAATAACGATCCAAGATGTTATTGACGACCGTTTCCCGATTTTGGAGGCGGCCGAATGACACGTCTCTATCTCGATCACAATGCTTCCACATTTATGCGTGATGACGTCAAAGCGGCTATGGCTGCGGCAATGGATGTCGATGGAAATTCAACCTCTCAACATGCAGAAGGCCGCGCAGCTCAAGGTTTGATCGCCAGAGCCCGCGATCATGTGGGTCTGGCCATGGGTGTTTGTGCTCAGGATGTCGTTTTTACGAGCGGTGGTACAGAAAGCTGTAACACGGCGATTTGGTCCGCACATCGGGCAGGGTGCAAGCATTTATTGATCTCGTCCATGGACCATTCCGCCACGCTAAACGCAGTCGAGACGTTTGGCGTCAGCCATGACCTCATTCCGGTTGATCGATTTGGCCGAACCGATACGGCTTGGTTGAAACACCAGTTAGAGACTTGGGACGCCACTAACGGCAGGCCCTTTATCTCTATCGTTGCGGCCAATAGCGAAACAGGCGTGGTTCAAGATATTGAAGCCGTCACAGACCTTGTCTCAGACGCGAATGGATTGCTATTTGTTGATGCGACCCAGGCCTTTGGAAAAATTCCAATGACATTCCAGCCTGATTATATGGCTGTCTCTGCTCATAAGATTGGTGGACCCAAAGGGATCGGCGCGCTCTATGTGTCGCCAGATGCGCCCTTTACGCCGCTTCTAAGTGGAGGTGGTCAAGAAAAACGGCGTCGCTCTGGGACCCATAATGTGGCCGCGATTGCCGGATTTGGTACTGCATCTGAAACCCTTATTGATTTTCAGAGCGCAAATGCGGTGAGAGATCTGTTCGAAGCGAAACTTGCCGAGATCGAACCAGAGCTCGTCATATTTGGCGCAGAGTCCCAGCGCCTTCCCAATACATCCTTTTTCGCGGTGCCGGACGCGTCTTCAATGACGCTCATGATGGCGCTCGATCTTGAAGGCATTTCTGTCTCAACGGGGACGGCGTGTTCGTCTGGAAAGACCGGTGAGAGTAAGTCTATTCGCGCGATGGGCCGAAGCGATGAGGCACCCAAAGGGGCTATCCGCGTGAGTTTTGGTATAAATAATACCGAACTCGACATTGATCGCTTTATTGACGCTTGGGCAAAAATCAGACGTATTAAGCGTCAGGGAGTTGCGGCATGACCGAAACAGTAAAAGTCAAAGATAGTATTGAACAAAGCACCGTCGACGGCGTTCGGTCTCTGGAGGCTGACAAATATAAATATGGCTTTGATTCTGATATTGAACAGGAATTTGCGCCTAAGGGTTTAAACGAAGATATCGTCCGTTTCATTTCGGCAAAGAAAGATGAGCCTGAGTGGCTACTCGACTGGCGGCTTGAAGCCTATCGTCGGTGGTTGACCTTGGAAGAACCGGAATGGGCCATGGTCGATTATCCGAAGATCGATTTTCAAGATATGTATTATTACGCCTCTCCGGTAAAGAAAGAGGGGCCAAAATCCCTCGATGAAGTCGATCCTGAAATCCTCGAGGTCTATAATAAGCTTGGCATTTCCCTCAAAGAACAAGAGGTTCTAGCCGGTGTCGAAGGCGCGCCTAAAGTCGCCGTGGATGCGGTGTTTGACTCAGTATCCGTAATTACGACGTTCAAAGACGAACTTGCGAAACATGGCGTGATTTTTTGTAGCTTCTCTGAAGCCGTAAAAGATCATCCGGAACTGGTCCGTAAATATATGGGCTCTGTTGTGCCTGTAACCGATAATTATTACGCCACACTCAATAATGCGGTCTTTTCAGACGGCTCATTCGTTTACATCCCGCCCGGTGTGCGGTGTCCGATGGAGCTCTCAACTTACTTCCGCATGAATGCGCAAGGTACGGGGCAATTTGAACGCACGCTGATCATTGCTGATAAAGGCTCCTATGTGTCCTATTTGGAAGGCTGTACGGCGCCGATGCGCGATGAGAACCAACTCCATGCCGCCATTGTCGAGATCATTGTTCATGAAGACGCCGAAGTTAAATATTCTACCGTGCAGAATTGGTGGCCGGGCGATAGTGAGGGCAAGGGCGGGGTCTATAATTTCGTGACCAAACGAGCCGATTGCAGAGGCACAAATTCCAAAGTTAGCTGGACCCAAGTTGAGACGGGCTCCGCTGTGACTTGGAAATATCCAAGCTGTATTTTGCGCGGCGATAATAGCCAAGGTGAGTTTTATTCGATCGCGATCACCAATGGATTTCAGCAGGCCGATACAGGCACGAAGATGATCCATTTGGGCAAGAACACGCGCTCACGCGTAATCTCAAAGGGGATTAGTGCTGGGCGGTCAAACTCGACCTATCGCGGCCTCGTCAGCGCCCACCGCAAAGCTGAAGGCGCACGGAACTTCACACAATGTGACTCGCTGCTTATCGGGGATCAATGCGGTGCCCATACTGTGCCTTATATTGAAAGCGATACGCCGACGGCGCAATTCGAACACGAAGCCACGACATCGAAACTATCTGACGATCAACTCTTTTATTGCCGTCAACGCGGCTTAAGCGAAGAAGACGCCGTGGCTCTATTGGTCAATGGATTTTGCCGAGAAGTCTTACAAGAACTTCCCATGGAATTTGCCGTCGAAGCACAAAAGCTTGTCGCCATTAGCCTCGAAGGCAGTGTGGGGTAGGGCTTAGCACGTTGGGTGCAAAGAAAAGACATCACGTTTAATAAGAAATGCGCAGCTTCATAGCTGTAAAATAGGAGTTCAGAAATGGCCAAAAAGAAACCAACACGTAGCTTTGTTAGCCTAAGCGAAGGCGAAAAAGCCTATGCTATGTCCCGTGCCGTCGTCCAAGGTGACTGGTGTTTTGTATCTGGGACTGTCGGTTATAATTATGCGGATGGAAGCCTGCCAGACGGCGCGGCACAACAAGCGCAAAACACCTTTACAAATATTATGAAAGCGCTTGAGGCCGCAGGGTTTGAACTCGGTCATACAATTCGCGTTCAGTATACAATTTCAGACCGGAAATATATCAAAGAGGTTTTGCCTGTTATCAAGCGCCACTTTGATAATATTCTGCCTGCCGCCACCATGGTGATTGCGGATATGGTTGATGAGAAAATGAAAATCGAAATCGAAGTCACCGCATTTAAAGGCTAAATGACCCATCCCATCAACATAAATGAGAAATTCTCAAAGTTCAGCGAGCATTGGCGTCCTAAAACCATTGCGGCGCTGAATGGTCAGGAATTTAAACTCGCCAAAATTCAAGGTGAATATCCGTTTCATGCCCATGAGCATGAAGATGAGATGTTCTTTTGTTGGCAGGGTGAATTTATTCTCGATTTTGAGGATGGCGAAAGCGTGCCTGTCAAAGCGGGCGAATGTATCGTCGTCCCCAAAGGCGTAAGGCATCGTCCCAGAGCCGAAGCTGAGTGTTTGATTTTTCTGATTGAACCAGCGGGCGTCAAAAATTCAGGCGATGCTAAGGTTGAGGCTAAATATGATGCCCCCATGGGAGAGTGGGTGTGACGCAACGAAACCGAAAATTTCAGGGCGCTGGTTTGAGATTTCGTGAGAGATTTTCAAGCGTGATAATCCTGTGCCTAGGCTTGGTCATGGCCATTTTTAGTTATAATGTAGAGGCAGAGGCACATGCGAAACATGGGTTCGCGAGCTATATCGTCGCTGTTTCTGGTCAGGGGGCAAAGGAATATTCGGTCAGTCGCGTGGATCCAACTGAGCTGGGGTTTCATATAGATTATATGACGGATGATGATGGCGCTCTTGGAAGTTTAGGTTCTTATATGGCTTTAGAGTCTAGGCGGCTAGGATGTTGTTTTGGCGCCAAGAAAGCATGCGCAACGGAATATGATGGCACTGTCGTCTATAAAGACATTCTATCTCCAAACAGTTTTCTAGGTGTTTCATATCGAAATGAATGTTCGATATTTGGATGTAAATACAAATTTGCGGATGTTCTCCAGGTTAAGTTTGAGGAAAAAAATGCTAAAAATCAATAATTTACACGTCGCTGTTGATGAGGGGCAGAAGCC
>CAYTLJ010000001.1:0-4227 GCA_964438555.1 uncultured Algimonas sp. | reverse complement strand
AAAAAATGCTAAAAATCAATAATTTACACGTCGCTGTTGATGAGGGGCAGAAGCCAATCCTCACAGGGCTGTCGCTGGATATTCCCAAGGGAGAAGTGCATGCGATTATGGGACCTAACGGGGCTGGTAAATCGACCTTGTCTTACGTCCTGACGGGCCGTGACGGATATGACGTAACAGATGGATCTGTGAGCTTAGACGGTGATGATCTGTTAGAAATGGATCCGGAAGAGCGCGCGGCCGCAGGTGTGTTTCTATCCTTCCAATATCCGCTCGAAATTCCCGGCGTGCCAACCATGACTTTCCTCAAGACCGCTTTGAATGCGCAGCGCAGAGCTCGCGGTGAAGAAGAAATGAAAGCGCCTGAATTCCTCAAGAAATCTAGGGCCCTTGCCAAAGAGCTTAAAATGGCGCCGGAAATGCTGAAGCGTCCGCTTAATGTTGGATTTTCAGGCGGTGAGAAAAAGCGCATGGAAATCTTCCAAATGATGATGCTCGAGCCGAATTTCATTGTCATGGATGAAACGGATTCAGGTCTGGATGTGGACGCGCTCAGAATTGTCGCAGACGGCGTCAATAAGCTTAGATCACCAGATCGCGGTATGTTAATTATCACCCATTACCAACGCCTCCTAGATTATATCGTGCCGGACCGCGTGCATGTTCTCGCCAAAGGCGGGATTGCCGCGAGCGGTGACGCAGATTTTGCGAAACGTCTCGAAAAAGAAGGCTATGACCAATATGCCGCTTGAGGCCAAAACACTCCCAACCCGCCGCGATGAGGCCTGGAAATGGACGGATGTTAGCCGCTCTATTGCAGGTATTGCGCGCGGACAAGACAAGGCTGCACCTGTTCAGATTTTTGTTCCGGAAGGCGCAACTGTAACCCGGTCTGAAACGCATTCCGTGGCAAATGATAGTCGCTTACAAAAGCTCTCAACAGACTATGCCGGTCAGCTTTTCGACATTGCGGTGCCAGCTGGGTTTTCATCCGATCAACCGATCCAGATTGAAGGTCTTACCCATGGCCATGCGCAAATCAGCCTAAAGTTAGGTAAAGGCGCCAAGGTTCAACTGGTTGAGCATTATGACGGCCAAGACGGTGCGTTTGTAAATACCCATCTCAATATAAAATTAGAGGCAGCTGCCTTACTAGACCGTGTTGTCGTGCAAACCGATCCAGAAGATTGTGTTAGGATCGCAACGACCCATATTACGGCGTGGGCTGATGCTGAGTTTAGTCAACATGCGCTGGCATTTGGTGGAAAGCTCTCTCGGCTTGAGACCCGGTTTGCGGGTATGGGCGCAGACGTCAAAGCGACCATGAACGGCGCTTATCTTTTAAACGGGTCTCGCCATTGCGATATGACAAGCTATGTCGATCTGACCTGCCCAGGGTCCGAGATCCGCCAATCCGTCAAAGGCGTGACAGATGATAAGGCCAAAGGTGTCTTCCAAGGCAAATTCCACGTCAGGCGTCCGGCTCAACACACAGACGCTGAAATGCGCCATGATGCAATTATGCTTTCTGATACATCGGAAATCCGCTCAAAACCCGAACTCGAAATTTACGCGGATGATGTGGCCTGTGCCCATGGTAATACCATAGGGGCGCTTGATGAAAGCGCGCTCTTTTATATGCGCCAACGCGGCATCCCGAAAGCGCAAGCCAAAGCGCTATTAACCGAAGCCTTTTTGGCGAGCGTATTTGATACGCTCGAAGATGATGTCATGCGCGAAAGCCTGATTGAGAAAATGCGGGGTTGGTTAAACGCATGACGCTTAATATCCAATCCATTCGGTCTGAATTCCCGATCCTCTCACGTGAGATTAATGGTCATCAATTGGCCTATCTGGATAATGCGGCCTCAGCCCAAAAACCAACTGTGGTCATGGAGGCGCTTAAAGCGCAATCTGAGCGCGCCTATGCCAATGTCCATCGCGGGCTGCATACGCTCGCCAATGAGACGACAGAAGCCTATGAGGCGGCTCGCGCCATTGTTGCTAAACATTTGGGTGCGCCGTCTGAAAAGAACATCATCTTTACGCGCGGGGCAACAGAGGCGCTTAATCTTTGCGCCTATGGATTGTCACATATGATCGAGCCGGGGGATGAGATCATCATTTCCCAGATGGAACATCACTCCAATATTGTCCCTTGGCATTTCCTGCGAGAACGCAAAGGCGCGGTCATTCGCTATATACCTGTTCTTGAGGACGGTTCGCTCGATCTTGAGGCGTTTAAATCCATGTTGGGCGAAAAAACAAAGATCGTCTCCATTGTCCATATGTCCAATGTCCTAGGGACCGTTAATCCGATCAAAGATATTGCGAAATGGGCCAAGGCCGCAGGGGCTGTTATGGTTGCTGACGGCACACAGGCGGCAGTTCATCTGGAGATGAATGTCCAAGAGCTCGGCGTCGATCTACTATGTATGACAGGACATAAAATCTACGGGCCAACGGCGATAGGCGCACTTTACGGCACTTCAGAGATACTGGACCGCATGCAGCCCTTTAATGGTGGCGGTGAGATGATCGAAGATGTCTTCGAAGACCGCGTGACCTATGCAGATATCCCTTATAAATTTGAAGCTGGCACACCGCCAATCCTTGAAGCTATCGGATTAGGTGTGGCGCTTGAATGGTTGGGGCAATTTGATTTCAAAGACATTCAGCAACATGAAATGGCGGTTTATCACGCAGCGCGTGACGGGCTGGCGAATCTCAATTCTGTCCGCATTTTAGGCACCACTGCGGATAAAGGTCCCGTCCTATCCTTTATGCTAGAAGGCGCGCATGCTCATGATGTCGCGCAAATATTGGATAAATACGGCGTAGCCGTAAGGGCAGGTCAGCATTGTACCCAACCTTTAATGGAAAGGTTTGGGATTCATTCAACGGCGCGGGCCAGTTTCGGGATTTATAATACGGTCGAAGAAGCAGAACGCTTTGTCAAAGCCGTGCGAAAAGCTGCGACCTTCCTTTCTTAAGGAATAAGGACTATATAGAGATTATGGATAATTCGATGACAGATCGACAAAGACAAGCAGAGGCCATGGCCAATGCCCAAATTCCAGGCCTGACGCCTGAGAATGAAGCCGGTGATGTTGCGCCCAAGCGTGATATGTTAGACGTGTCTGGCGCGCCCGTTGACCCGCCATCAGATCTTGAGCTCAGCCGGATTACAACGGAAGTGATCACCCAGTTAAAATCCGTCTATGATCCAGAAATTCCAACGGATATCTATGAGCTAGGCCTGATTTATAAAGTCGAACTCGAAGATGATCGTACCTTAAAAGTCCTTATGACGCTCACTGCGCCGGGCTGTCCGGTTGCGGGTGAAATGCCGATATGGGTCCAAGAGGCCTGTGAGGCGGTAGAAGGTGTTCGCCGCGTTGAAGTCGATATGACTTTTGACCCGCCTTGGACACCGGACCGGATGTCTGATGAAGCGCGCCTAGAATTGAATATGTTATGACTGTCACAACCCGAACACGACGCCCCAGACCTAAACTCGTTACGCTGACAGATGCAGCAGCTGATCGCGTGCGCGAAATATTAGAAGAGCGCGGCGAGGGCTATCTTCGCGTCGGCGTCAAAAATGGCGGCTGTGCCGGCATGGAATATCTCATGGATTACGTTACCGCGCCTGAGAAATTTGACGAGATTGTCGCGGATAAAGATGTTCAAATCGTTGTCGATGCCAAGGCTGTTCTCTTTATCCTTGGCTCCGTCATCGATTATGAAACGACTTTATTACACAGCAAATTCACCTTTAGTAATCCGAACCAGACAGATGCCTGCGGATGCGGTGAAAGCGTAACGATTATTCCAGCGATTGTAGATTGAAAAAAGGCCTTAGGCGGGATCTGTCCTATGTGTCAGATTTGACTTGGGCACGCATGCGTTAGGTCCCGAATCTCCGTCGAAACCGTGTTTCGACTTAAGTGCGCGGTGATAAGGTGTATACAAATTCTCCGTTCCGTCACCCTCGGCCTCCGTGCCGAGGGTCTCCTGGGTATTACGTCTGGATGTAAAAATCATAGTTTTGTAGGCGTATGAAACATCCAGGAGGTCCTAGGTACAAGACCTAGGACGACGAAAGTGGGAGGTGTTCCATTTCCCATATTTTCCAAATGATCGGTTCCCTTAAATCTAAAATCTTCGTCACCCTCGGCCTCCGTGCCAAGGGTCTCCCGAATATCACGTCTACCCCTCCAACAA